>JANXTX010000094.1 GCA_025352165.1 Caulobacteraceae bacterium
AGTGGCTCACGACGCGCGCCACCGAGACCGGCATCGGCCAGAAAGCTTCGGCGGGCGTCTTCGCGGTCAGTGGGCAATCAGCAGGTCCGGCAAGCCGCGCGACTCAAGGCGCGCTTCGAATACGATCTTTTGCCATTGCCTGAGGTTCTTAGGCAACAAGAGCCGCCTGGAAGGCAGCGGTCCAAAATTTAGCCAGCGTTACACTTGTACCGCCGCCTTCCAGGCGGCTCTTGTTGCCTTACAACCTCGGCCAATGGCAAATGATCGGAACGACGCGCGCCCTGAGTCGCGCGTCTTACCGGACCTGCTGATTGCCCACTGACCGCGAAGACGCCCGCCGACGCTTTCTGGCCGATGCCGGTCTCGGTGGCGCGCGTCGTGAGCCACTGGCCGGGGATGCATCCACACGGCAGTATGAGCGGCTGTACACTCCCTCCGGCTTGTCGCTCATCCTGATGGATCAGCCGCCGGCGGTTGAGAGTCATCCCTGTCCTCCGGACGCGGACGCCG
The DNA here is from genome assembly GCA_025352165.1 of Caulobacteraceae bacterium. GTDB lineage: Bacteria > Pseudomonadota > Alphaproteobacteria > Caulobacterales > Caulobacteraceae > Acaudatibacter. Next base: position 511 of record JANXTX010000094.1, read on the forward strand.
GCGCACGCGAAGTCCTTGGCTACAATGCCTTGGCCCGGCTGGCCGCTGGCCGGGTCGACGCCTTTGTCGCCTGCGCCGGCTATCTGCGCGGCATCGAACTTTCCGCGCCCGCCGTGGTCGCCGCCGATTTCAACGCCGGCCTCGCCGTGCTGGAAGATCTCGGCGATGACCTCTACGCCCGCTTGATCGAGGGAGGCGCGGACGAGACGCCGCTTTATGACGCTGCGACGGACGTGCTCGTCGCCCTGCACGCGCAGGCGCCGCCTGACGTGCTGCTGGCGGACGGCGCAAGCTGGCCGTTGCTCACCTATGACGAACTCGCCCTGAAGACCGGCGGCGATCTTTTTCCCGAATGGTTGCCACGTCTTTATCCATCGCTGGATTTCAGCCCGGACGCCCGCCAGGAATGGGAGGCGCTCTGGGCGCCGATCCGCGCCGCCGGTGCGGCTGGCGCCAGCATCTTCTGCCACCGAGACTTCCACGCCGAGAACCTGATCTGGCTCCCCGACCGCGCCGGCCCGGCGCGCGTGGGCCTGCTGGATTTCCAGGATGCCCTCCGCGCCCACCCGGCGTGGGACCTTTCCATGTTCCTGCACGACGCCCGCCGCGAAGTGTCCGTCGAGCGTGAGGCCGCCGTCCTCGACCGCTATCTTGCCGCCAGACCCCAGGCCGATCGCGATGAACTCATCGCCAGCTTCCATTCGCTCGGCGCGCTCAACACCGCCCGCATCCTTGGCATCTTTTCCCGCCTCGTGGTGCGCGACCACAAGCCGCGCTATCAGGCCTTCATGCCGCGCCTTTGGCGTTATATCGACCGCTGCCTGATCGACCCCGCGCCCGCTGGCCTCGGCGAATGGCTCGCCAGGCACGTACCCCCGGAGATCCGCCAATGAATTGCCCAACCACGGCCATGGTCCTTGCCGCCGGTCTAGGCACACGCATGCGCCCGCTGACTAACGACCGTCCGAAGGCCCTGGTCGACGTGGACGGCCGAACCCTGATCGACCACGTTCTCGACCGTCTCGTCGCCGCCGGCGTCACCCGCGCGGTGGTCAACGTCCACGCCTTTGCGGATATGCTGGAAGCCCACCTTGCTTCTCGGCGGGACCTGGAAATCATCATCTCCGACGAACGCCCCGCGCTATTGGAGACCGGTGGCGGCATGCAGAAGGCCCGCCCGCTGCTCGGTGACGACCCGATCCTGGTCGCCAACATAGATTCTGTGTGGATCGATGACGGAGCACCCGCCATCGCCAGTCTCGTCGAGGCCTGGGACCCAGCGCGGATGGATGACCTGCTGCTGCTGGTTCCGGTTGCCGACAGCATCGGCTTCGGTGGGCGCGGCGATTTCTTCATGGGCCCGGACGGGCACATCTCCCATCGCGGCGCCGCAGCCAGCGCGCCCTATGCCTACATGGGGGTACACATCATTAATCCGCATCGCATCGACGAGTGGCCCGCCGGCCCGCACGGGATCTTCTCTCACTGGATGGAGTATGCCGAGCGCGGCCGCCTGTATGGCGTGGTCATGCAAGGGCTGTGGATGCACGTCGGCGACCCCGCCGCACGCGCCGCCGCGGAAGAGCGGCTCACCGCAGCCGCTTGATATCCGCCAGCACTTCGCGCGCCGCATTGTGTCCAGGCGCGCCGGTGACGCCGCCGCCGGGGTGGGTGCCCGCGCCGCATTGGTAGAGGCCGGTGATCGGCGTGCGGTAGTCGCCATGGCCCAGTACCGGGCGGGCGCTGAACATCTGATCGATCGCCATCGTTCCGTGCATGATGTCGCCGCCGATCAGGCCGAAGGTGCGTTCCAGATCCAGCGGTGAAAGCACCTGACGGCCCAGCACGCTGGCCTTGAAGCCTGGCGCGAACTTGTCGACCGTGTCGATCATCAGGTCGGCGACCTCCTCGCGATGGTCGTCCCACGACCGCCCGTCGGGCAGGGCCGGCGCGACGTGCTGGCAGAACAGGCTGGCGACATGCCGGCCGGCCGGGGCCAGCGAGTCGTCCAGTGTCGAGGGGATCAGCATCTCGACGATCGGCTCGCGCGACCAGCCGTACTGACGCGCGTCGACAAAGGCCCTTTCCATATAGGCCAGCGACGGGGCCATGATGATGCCGCCGGTCATGTGGTCGCCGTCACCTGGCAGGCACGTGAAGTTCGGCAGTTCCGATAGCGCGACGTTCATCCTGAAAGTGCCCGAGCCCGACCGGTATCGCGATATCCGCTCGCGGAAGTCCGCCGGCAGATGCGCGGCGTCGACCAGCTTCTCGAACAGCAGCCTTGGATGCAGGTTGGAGACCACCGCGCGGGCCAGCAGCGTCTCGCCGCTTTCCGTGACCACGCCGCGCGCCCGGCCACCGCCGATCAGCGTCTCGCGCACGGCCGAGTCGGTGCGGATATCGACGCCCAGCGCGCGACAGGCGCTGGCCATTGCCTGGGTGATCGCGCCCATGCCGCCGATCGCGTGACCCCAGGCGCCCTTCTTGCCATTCACTTCCCCAAACACGTGATGCAGCAGCACATAGGCCGAGCCGGGTGTGTAAGGGCTGGCATAGTTGCCCACGATGCCGTCGAAGCCGAACGCGGCCTTGACCGGCGCGCTCTCGAACCAGCCGTCCAGCCAGTCCCCCGCCGACTGCGAGAACAACGCAAGCAGATCCCGGCGCGCCGTCAGGTCGAGCTTCGACAGTCTGTTGCCGACGCCCGCGCCCTTCAGCAACTGCTTGATCGTTTCCGCAAGGCCGCCGGTCACCGGCATGTTCGGCGGCGTCTGCAACACCAGGTCGCGCACCGTGTCGGCGATTGTCTCCAGCCGCTCATTGTAGGCGTCGAGCCGCTCGGCGTCGCGGTTTGAGAACTTGGCCACTTCCGACTTGGTGCGCCCCTCGCCGACGATGAAATAGTTCTCGCCGTCCAGCGGCAGGAAGTTGGCGACCTTGCGATGCACGACCTTCAGGCCATGCCCGGCGAGGTCCATGTCGGCGATCACCTTGGGGTTCAGTAGCGAGACCGTGTAGCTCGCGACGGAATTTCGGAAGCCCGGGTAGAACTCTTCGGTCACCGCCGCGCCGCCGACGACACCACGGCGTTCCAGCACCATGACTTTCAGGCCCGCGCGCGCCAGGTACCAGGCGCAGACAAGCCCGTTGTGCCCGCCGCCGATGACGATGATGTCGGTTTCCGCTGCCGGCATGGAAACTCCTGAGTCTGAAAATGGGTCAAAGCCGACCTTCGACGAAAGACCGGCACAATTCCAGACCCCCGCCATCGGATTAAACTTTTGACAGACAAAGCGGTCGCGCTTGACTTGCCGGAGCTTAAATCCGACTCCCCGCTAGTTATCTGGACGCAGTGTGCGCCGTCGCGGGGTGATCGTGATCTCGACTGGGCGGACTTTATTGCTCCTGACCGCGCTGTTCGGCGTATCAGAGCTGGCCGGCTGCGGCGCCCATCAGTCTGGCGGTCCGGCTGGGCAGGGGACGCCTGAGGTCGGTGTCGTCACCCTGAAGACAGCGCCCGTCACGCTTACGACCGAACTTCCCGGTCGCACCAGCCCCTTCGAAATCTCTGAAGTGCGTCCCCAGGTAGGCGGCATCATCATCGCCCGTCCGTTCACTGAGGGAGCACAGGTCAGGGCCGGTCAGGTGCTTTACCAGATCGATCCCGCGCCCTTCCGGGCAGCCTACAATCAGGCCAGGGCGCAGCTGGCGAGCGCCCAGGCCAACGTATTGTCACTGCAACTCAAGGCGGAGCGCTACGCTGATCTGGTCAGGATCAACGCTGTCAGCAAGCAGGACTATGATGACGCGCTGGCGGCCGCGCGGCAGGCCGCCGCCGCTGTCGATCAGCAACGCGCCGCCGCTGAAACCGCCCACATCAACCTTGGCTGGGCGACGATCGCCGCGCCGATCTCCGGGCGCGTCGGAGTTTCCGGCGTCACCAAGGGCGCGCTGGTCACGCCCGGCCAGTCGGCCGCGCTGACGATCATCCAGCGGCTGGACCCGATCTATGTTGATGTCACCCAGTCGTCGGGTGACCTGCTCAAGCTGCGTCGCGCGCTTGCGGCGGGCCAGCTGAACTCCGGCGGGCCGGCCACCGCGACGGTCTCGTTGAAGCTGGAGGACGGCTCGACCTATCCTCTTCAGGGTAAGCTGCAGTTCACCGACGTAACCGTTGATCCAAGCACCGGCGCGGTGACCTTGCGGGCGCTGTTTCCAAATCCGCGAGGACTGCTGCTGCCTGGCATGTTCGTCCGGGCTGTCGTCGCCGAGGGCGTGGCCACGAACGGGTTGCTCGCGCCGCAGCAGGGTGTCAGTCGTGACGAAAAAGGTCTGCCGGTCGCTCTGGTGGTGGATGCCACTGGCCACGCGCAACAGCGGCAGGTGCAGACCGACGGAGCGGTCGGAAACCAGTGGTTGATCCGCGGCGGCCTCGCGCCGGGTGATCGCCTGATTGTCGAGGGGTTGCAGAACGTCAAACCGGGCGACGCCGTTCACGCCGTGCCCACGCAACTGATGCTGACGCGGTAGGGGCGCGATGTCGCGCTTCTTCATCGACCGGCCGATCTTCGCGACCGTCATCGCGCTGGTGATCATGCTGGTCGGCGCCCTGGCGATCCGCGCCCTGCCGATCGCGCAGTATCCGACGATCGCGCCGCCTCGGGTCTTCATCGGCGCGAGCTATCCTGGCGCGGACGCCGCCACGTCGGAATCCTCGGTAACCCAGGTTATCGAGCAGCAACTGACCGGCATCGACCACCTGCTGTATTTCTCCTCGACCAGCGGGTCCGACGGTTCGATCAACATCACCGCGACCTTCCAGCCGGGCACCGACCCCAACATCGCCCAGGTTCAGGTACAGAACAGGCTGGCGCAGGCCACACCTCTGTTACCGTCCGAGGTGCAGCAACAGGGGCTTTCGGTCGGCAAGTCCGGCGCCAGCTTCCTGATGATCGTAGGGCTCTACGACACCACGGGCCGCTACAATGACGTGGATATCGCCGACTTCATGAACAGCCGGCTGCGCGATCCGCTGTCGCGCGTGGACGGCGTCGGCAGTGTCGACCTGTTCGGCGGCCAGTACGCGATGCGCATCTGGCTCGATCCGTACAAGCTCGACAATTTCAAGCTGATGCCGTCCGACGTGCGCAACGCCGTGCTGGCCCAAAACGTCCAGGTGCCGGCGGGGCAGATCGGCGCTCAGCCGTCTATCGACGGTCAGGCGCTCAACGCGATCGTCACGGCGCAGTCGCGTCTGCAGACCGCCGATCAGTTCGCCGACATCGTCCTGAAGACCCAGCCCGACGGCTCGGTGGTTCGCCTGCGCGATGTGGGGCGGGTGGAGATGGGCGCTGACGGATATGGCTTCATCACTCGCCTGAACGGTCGCCCGGCCAGTGGCATGGAGGTCCGGCTCGCGCCCGGCGCCAACGCCCTGACCACCGCCGACGCCGTTAAGAAGCGCGCCATGGAACTGTCGGCGAATTTTCCACCGGGGGTGAAGCTGGCGTTTCCGGTCGATACCACGACCTTCATCAAGCTCTCCATCCGGCAGGTGGTCGTCACCCTGATCGAGGCGGTTTTCCTGGTCGTCGGGGTGATGTTCCTGTTTCTGCAGAACTGGCGCGTGACGCTGATCCCTGCCATCGCTGTGCCCGTCGTGCTGCTGGGAACCTTCGGCGTGCTCGCGGCCTTCGGCTATTCGATCAACACACTGACGTTGTTCGCCATGGTCCTGGCCATCGGCCTTCTGGTCGACGACGCCATTGTCGTGGTGGAGAACGTCGAGCGTGTGATGAGCCAGGAAGGCCTCTCGCCGAAGGAAGCGACAATCAAGTCCATGGGGGAGATCACCAGCGCCCTGGTCGGTATCGCGGTCGTGCTCACGGCGGTGTTCCTGCCGATGGCCTTCTTCGGCGGCTCGACCGGCGCCATCTACCGCCAGTTCTCGGTCACCATCGTCGCGGCCATGGTGCTGTCGGTTCTGGTGGCGTTGATCCTCACGCCGGCCCTCTGCGCGAGCCTTCTGAAGCCGACAGCGCCGAACGCGGCGCATGGTCGCGGCTTTTTCGGCTGGTTCAACCGGTCCTTCGCCTCAATGGTTGCCGGCTATCACCGTCGTCTGGTGACGTTCGTCGCCAGGCCGCGGCGCGCGTTGATCGGCTACGGCGTCCTGGTGGCCGCGATGGCCGCCCTGTTCGTCATCCTGCCCACCGGGTTCCTGCCCGATGAGGACCAGGGTTTCATGATGACCAGTTTCAGCCTGCCACCCGGGGCGCTGGAACCGCGAACCGTGGCGATCGGCAAGCAGATCGAGCATTATTTTCTGCAGCAGGAAAAGAACAATATCGACAGCATGTTCCTGGTCACCGGCCAGAGTTTCGGCGGCAGTGGGCAGAACCAGGGACAGGCCTTCATCCATCTGACGGACTGGGCCAACCGGCCCGGCTCAGCCAACCGCGCAAAGGCGATCGCCCAGCGGGCCAACATGGCCTTCTCGAAGATTCGTGACGCGCAAGCCTTCGTGCTGGTGCCGCCGGCGGTGCAGTCGCTGGGAAATTCCTCCGGCTTTGATATCGAGCTTGAGGATCGCGCGGGTCGCGGGCACGCGGCTCTGACCGCCGCGCGCGATCAGCTTGTCGCGCTGGCCGCCAAGGATCCGCTGCTGGCTCAGGTGCACGCCAATGGACTGGACGACTCGCCGCAGTTGCATATCGACGTCGACACGGCCCGCGCCGGCGCCCTCGGCGTTTCGCAGGCCGATGTCAACGATACCCTGAGCGCCGCATGGGGCGGTTCGTTCATCAACAACTTCGTTGATCGCGGGCGGGTCAAGCAGGTCTACATGCAGGCCGACGCGCCCTATCGCGCCAGTCCCGAGGACATCGGCCGCTGGTTCGTGCGCGGACAGGGCGGGGCGATGACGCCGTTCTCGGCCTTCGCTCACTGGCGCTGGACGACCGGTCCGGCGCAGCTGGAGCGCTATAACGGCATTGCCGCCATGGACATCGAAGGCGATCCCGCGCCGGGCAAAAGCACTGGCGTGGCGCTCAACGAAATCTCCAGGCTGGTTGGCCAGCTGCCCACCGGCTTTGGCTTCGACTGGACCGGACTGTCGCTTCAGGAACGCGAATCGGGCGGTCAGGCGCCGTTGCTGTACGGCCTTTCGATCCTGGTGATCTTCCTTTGCCTGGCTGCTCTCTATGAGAGCTGGTCGATCCCGATCGCGGTCATGCTGGTAATCCCCTTAGGCGTTCTGGGCGCCCTGGCCGCGGCGTATCTGCGTGGCTTCCATAACGACATCTATTTCCAGGTCGGCATGCTGACCACAATCGGACTGTCGGCCAAGAACGCGATCCTGATCGTGCAGTTCGCCGACGAAGCCGAAAAGCGCGGCGCCGCGCCGCTCGATGCCGTGTTGCAGGCCGCCCGGTTACGCTTGCGGCCGATCCTGATGACCTCACTGGCCTTCATCGCCGGTGTCTTCCCGCTGGCTATCTCCAATGGCGCGGGCGCCGGCAGCCAGAACGATATCGGCACCGGCGTCATCGGCGGCATGCTGACCGCGACCGCGCTGGCGATCTTCTTCGTCCCGCTGTTCTTCATTTTGGTCCGCGGCGTCATGCGACGCACCCCCAACGGGGCCGCATGATGAAAGTCTCGACCAGACGAAAGAACCTCCTAAGCACGGCGGTGCGTTGCACCCGTGCCCCCTCCACCCCTTCGGGGTCCCCCTCCCCCGCTTTGCGGAGGAGGATCAAGACTTGCGGAGCCCAAATTCTCCCCCGTTTCGTAACGGGGGAGGGG
>JANXTX010000105.1 GCA_025352165.1 Caulobacteraceae bacterium
GGTTTCCCTCATAGGTTCCAGTTCACTCGTAGTCCCTTGCCCGGAGTGCGGCAACGCAATGCCTGGGGCTTGCGTGTTCTCTCTCCTTCGGCACAGTGTCGCCGCAAATCGCGGGAGGCCGACACCGATGCCGATCGAAACGGTGGGCGACATAGATATCTGTTTCGAGCGCCAGGGAACGGGGCCTCGCCTGTTGTACATTTCGGGCACCGGCGCGGATCTGCGCAATCGTCCGGGTGTTTTCGATGGGCCTCTGCCCAGGACATTTGACGTGTTGGCCTATGACCAGCGAGGTCTTGGACGCACGTCGAAGCCTGACCGACCATACTCTATGGCGGAATATGCCGACGATGCAGCGCGGTTGATGGATCACGTTGGCTGGCGGGACTCCCGTGTGCTTGGGATTTCATTTGGCGGCATGGTCGCGCAGGAACTGGCGCTGCGACACCCGGCAAAGGTTGAGCGGCTTGTGCTGGCCTGCACATCGCCGGGCGGCGCCGGGGAACCATCGTACCCGCTGCACCGGCTTCAGGATATGGAACCCGCCGAACGGGCTCGCTTCGTGATCGGCATCTCGGACACAAGGCGGGACCTGGCCTGGGCCGAGGCCAACCCGGCCGAGGTCGACGCACTGGTGGCGATGTCGATGGATGGCTTCGCCGGTGAACCGGGCCGCGCAATGGTCGCGCGACGTCAGATGGAGGCCCGAGCGGGTCACGACACCTGGGATCGCCTGGGCGACATCCGTTGTCCGACGATGATTGCCGCCGGCCGGTACGACGGCATCGCGACCCCGCGCGCGCAGGAGAACATGGCATCAAGGATCCCTGGCGCGGACCTGAGGTACTATGACGGCGGCCATCTTTTCATGCTGCAGGATCGCAGCGCATTTCCAGCGATGATCGAATTCCTGCAGCACGCCGACGCATAACTAAGGAGCAAGAAGCGTACTCATGGCCAGTTTCACCGATGAGGATCGCACGGCGCTGACCGATGCGTTCAGGCGGCTGCTGAATGATCGGGCCGGCGAGGCGGATGTCCGGCGAGTGATGGAGACTCCCGAGGGCTACGACCGTGACCTCTGGCGCCAGATTGCCGAGATGGGCGTGGTGGGCCTTGTGGTCAGTGAGGATCATGGCGGCGGCGGCGGCGGCCCGGTCGAGCTTGAACGGATCATGGAAGAGGCCGGCGCGGTGCTGCTGTGCGGCCCGTTGCTCTCTAGCGGAGTCCTGGCTGCGAGCCTGATCCAGGCATTGGGCAACGAGGATGCAAAGGCCCGGCTTCTCCCGGGTATTGCTGACGGCAGCTTGATTGCCACGGCGGCTCTCACAGGCGACGCGGGAGAATGGACCCCGGAGGCCATTGAGGTCTCCGCGACCGAGGACGGCGCACTCACCGGCGTGGCGTCGTACATTACGCATGGCCAGAACGCTGACATCCTGCTGGTGGCGGCGCATATGGCCGATGGCATAGGCGTATTCGAGGTCGCGGCGGACGCGCCGGGAATGACGATCACCGCCCTGCCCGCTTTCGATCATACATTGCGCATTGCCAGGATCGAGTTCGCCGGCACACCGGCCAAAGCCCTGAGGTCGGATGGTCCGTGCTGGGACGCGATCGAGGCGGCTCTCGACATGACCCGCATCGCATTGGCCGGCGAGCAGGCAGGCGGCGCGCGCCGGGTTCTGGAGATGACGGTCGACTACGCCAAGGCGCGGGTTCAGTTCGGCCGATCCATCGGCAGCTTCCAGGCGATCAAGCACATGGCGGCGGATCTGTTGCTTGAATCGGAATCCGCCACGTCCGCGGCGCGGCACGCCGCGCGGGCGCTGGCGGATGGCGCGGACGATGTCCGCTCTTCGGTTGCGCTCGCTGCTTTCGCCTGCGCCGATGCATTCACCACCGTTACAGCGACCAGCGTCCAGATGCATGGCGGGATCGCGTTCACCTGGGCCCATCCGGCCCACCTGTATCTGAAGCGAGCGCGGTCGGATGCGCAGCTGTTCGGCACGCCGTCATTCTATCGTGAGCGCTATCTTCAAGCGTTTGGAGCGTGAGCATGACCATTTCCGATGAGGCCCTCCACAAAGAGGTCACCGCCTGGCTGGCGGCCAACTGGAAACCAACCTTTAGGGGACGCGCCGCCGCCGGATCCGCCGGCGGAGCCTCACCCGAGTGGCTGACGATGGTCGTCGAAGCGCGCTGGGCTGTTCCTCGCTGGTCGGAACAGTGGTACGGTCGGGGGCTGGATGACCATCAGGCGAGGATAGTCGAACGCGCCTTCGCCGCCGTCGGCGCGCCCGGCAGCGGCCAGGACCGCAGCAATCTGTGGGCCAACACGGCGCTGGCCTACGCGAGCCCGAGCTTTAAGGCGAAGATCGTCCCGGCCTTGCTGAAAGGCGAGGTCGGCATGTGCCTGCTCTACAGCGAGCCGGGGGCGGGGTCCGATCTGGCCGGCGTACGAACGCGGGTCGAACGGGTCGACGATCACTATGTGGTCAATGGCCAGAAGGTGTGGACCTCCAGCGCCGCGGAAGCCGACTACGGAATGCTTCTGGCGCGGACTGACTGGGATGTGCCCAAGCACAAGGGACTGAGCTTTTTCTTCCTGCCTATGAAGCAGCCGGGGGTCGAGGTGCGCCCGCTTCGCCAGATCACCAATGAGTCACACTTCAACGAGGTGTTCCTCACTGACGCCATCGCCTCGGCGGAGAACCTTTTGGGGCCGTTGGGCGGTGGCTGGGGGGTGTTGCAGACCGCCCTCGCCTATGAACGCTCGGTGATGGGCGAGGCTGCGCGAGGGCCACGAAGCGGCGCTAAAGAAACCGGCGGAGAAACCAATCTGATCGACCTTGCCCGCGAAGCAGGGCGTCTGAATGATCCCTTGATCCGTGAGGACATCGCGCGGGTGACCGCATTGAAGATGCTCAATCGAATGAATACGGCGCGCGCCAAGGCGGATCTGGCGCAGGGAACATCCTCGCCGATCATGTCGCTGGGCAAGCTGGCCATGTCGCGCATCTTGCATGAAGAGGCTCGGGTACGGACCGCGATACTCGGCGCCGGCAGCCTGCTCGAGGGACCGGATCACCCGCGCGCCGAGGACGCCAACTTCCTGACCCTCAACGCCTATTTCACCTCGATCGGCGGTGGCACCGACCAGATCCAGCGCAACATCATCGGCGAACGCGTGCTGGGCCTGCCCAAGGAACCGGAAGTGGACCGCGACGTCCCCTTCCGACAGGTCCGTGGCGGCTAGTAGACGCCGCCGCCCGGCTGGGTGGACATCAGCCTGCCCTTGATCGCGGAGAGTTGGTAGGCCGTTCCGCCGGAACCCTTCCAGTTGACGACATCAAACGTGTTGCCGACGGTGACCCGATAGACGCTCAAATTCTGGTAGGTCAGACGAACCCCCGGCTGGCAGATCTCTGGCGCTCCGGGCGTGCTGACGAAGTACGCGGTCGAAGAACCGACGATCTTCCCAATGCCATTGGTCTCCATCAGGAAAGCAGTGTGTTCATCCACCGCGATGCCGAACGGGCGCGGCGCGCCGGTATTGTCGTGCGATATGCGGGCCAGAAAGGCCACCAGCCGGCCCATGCGATCGCGGGTGACGAAGTGATCGTCCGCGATCGCGCCGGTCACCACGGGGCTCAGCGAGAGGAAGCCGTTGTCAATGGTCATGCGGAAATTGAACGGGTCCCGCAGCGCCTGAGGGGAATAGACCGAGCCGACCAGCGCCGAGAACGCATACTGCGCGAGGATGGCGTTGCCTGCGCTGGTGCCGCCGATCGTTACGCCGTTGGCGGCGAGCGCATTGACGCCATCATTTACCGGCGTGTTCTGCCAGTAGCGAACGTAGTGCGATTGGTCTCCGCCGGCGATGAACAGCGCCTCGGCCTTGGCGATCGTCGCCGCGACAAACGGATCGAACGCCGCGGCGCGGGTCTCGATCTTCAGCGTCGAAACCGAATTGATGCCCGGGCAGAGCTTCATGATGTAGGGGTTGTAGTCGGCGGTCGCGCGGGCGCGGATGACCAGAAAATCGCCGCCGTTGGCGTGCTGACACATCCACTCGTAGGCCTTATCGACATCCGTGCCGCCGCCTTCGAACAGAACTCCGCCGGTCGTCTGCGTGGCGACATCGTTCTGGTTGCCCAGGCGCGTATAAACCCAGCCGGCTCCCTTGGTGACCTTGCCGTATTGCGAGGTGTCAGCGGCATGCGCGCCCTGAGCAAGTAGTCCGGCCAGGATCAGCCCGGCGAGGATGCCGATTTGTTTCAACATGCGAATTGCTCCTAAATACCGGCTTTGGCATCGACAAGCGCCACGGTACGCGCCCAAGGATAGTCCGCCTTGCCATTGGCCGCCCGATGGACGTGGTCAACGGTGATGATGCGGCGTGGGAGCTTATAGCCCGCGAGCCGTGTTCGCGCGAATGCCTGTAACGCCTCCTCGTCGATATTCCTGCCCGGTTGTGGCGAGAGAACGGCGGTGACACGTTCCCCGAACCGCTCGTCGGGAACGCCGACAACCAGGCAATCATAGACGTCGCCATGCGCCTTGAGGGTTTCCTCGACCTCTTCGGGAAAGACCTTCTCGCCCCCGGTATTGATGCACACTGAACCACGCCCGAGCAGGATCAGCGAACCGTCGGCGGCGACCTTGGCGAAGTCACCCGGGAACGAATAGCGATGCCCGGCGATCGTGCGGAATGTGTGCGCGCTCTTTTCGGCGTCCTTGTAGTAGCCAATCGGCGTAAAGCCGCCATTGGCGATCATGCCGATTTCGTCGAAGCCAGGCTGGACCTCTTCGTCGCGTTCGTTGAAGACCTTGGTCGTGGGGTTGATATCGAATTTGGCCGTCTCGCCAGGCGGCATCGCGCGGGAAACCACGGAAGAACCCATGGAACCTTCAGTGGATCCCATCGCGTCGGCGATAGCGATGTCCGCGAATTCCAGCAGACCGAGTTTAACTTCCCGCGAGAACATCACGCCCGAGGAGATGATCTGCGTGAGTGAGGAAAGGTCATAGGGCCGCCCCGCCTCCGCGGCGCGCCGAAGGGCGTTCAGCATCGGCTTGGCGAAAGCGTCGCCGACGATGGCGATCGAGGTCGCCCGTTCTCGTTCGACCAGCGCCCAGAGATGATCGGGATCGAAATGCTGGTTGCGGAATGTTACCGCCGAGCCGCCCAGCACGTGACTGACGAAAACGCCAAGCCACAATCCAGTGCCGTGCATCAGCGGACATGCCGAGATACTGATCGGCGCCGCACCGTCCGCCGTGAAGGTCTGTACCACGGCCGCGAGAGCTTCGGTCGTCTGCGGAAGTTCAAGTCCCCGCGCTGCGAAACCTCCCGCCAGGGCCTGATTGAAGTCCGCCTGTCGGTACATCACCCCCTTGGGCATGCCGGTCGTGCCGCCCGTGTAGAGCATGTAGATGTCATCGCCCGAACCCTCGATGCGGGGATGCCTGGCATTGGTGGAGATCAGTTCCTCGAACCGCAGCGCTCCATAGAGATGCTCGCCTGAGCCATCATCGATCTCGATCAGTGTCTTCAGCCTGGGAAGGCGATCTGTGATCCCCGCGATCCGCGAACCGAGCTGGGCGTCGAAAAAACAGGCCTCCGCGTCGGCATTTTCGAGCAGGTAATCCAGCTCATGTTCCGTATACCGATAATTCACGTTGATCGGCACGCCGCGTAGCTTGACGATGCCGAACTGAGCCTCAAGGTACTCATTGGAGTTGTAGCCGAATAACCCGACCTTTGAGTCGGGACCTATGCCGGCCTGGGCGAGGCCGGACGCGATCCTTGCGGCCCGCTGCTCGTACTCCTTCCAGCTTCGGCGCACGCCGGCGTTGGCGATCGCCGGACCTTCAGGGATGGTGTCGGCGATCGTCTCCCAGATCTGTGCGAAGCACCAGTTCAGCGTGGGCATCCTTGCTCCATCAATCGAGGTCCTTGCCGTCCATACCGGCATTTAGGCGGGCGCGCTCGACCAGATCGGCGACGATCGGGCCAAGCACGGTCGGGTCGTCGACGGCGTCGGCGGTCGGACCCCGGTGCCAGCCCTCGGCAATGCCGAGCAGCGCGCCGCTGGCCTCGAACATGCGTCCGGTGACTTCGCTGGATTGCTCACTCGCCAGCCAGACGGCGATCGGCGCGATCCAGCGGGGGTGCATCCGCTCGCGACGCTCTTCCGTCGGCGGCGGTCCGAGGTTCTCGGTCAGACGGGTCAGCGCGCCGGGGGCAATCGCGTTGACGGTGATGCCGTAGCGCCGCAGTTCGCGGGCCGCGATGATGGTGAATGCCGCGATACCGGCCTTGGCCGCCCCATAGTTGGTCTGGCCGATATTCCCGTAGATCCCCGAAACCGAAGAGGTGTTGATGATTCTTGAATTGACCCGCTCGCCGGTGGCCTTGTTCAGGTCGCGCCAGTACGCCGCCGCATGGTGGGCGGGGGCGAAGGTCCCCTTGAGATGCACCTTGATCACCGCGTCCCACTCGGCCTCGGTCATGTTGACCATCATGCGATCACGCAGGATGCCGGCGTTGTTGATCACCACGTCGAGCTTGCCGAATGTGCTGATCGCCTGGTCGATCATCGCCTTGGCCTGATCCCAGTCGGACACGTCGGAGCCGTTGACGACGGCTTCGCCGCCTGCCGCCCTGATATCAGCCACTACCTGGGCCGCGGGCGAAAGGTCGATCCCTGTGCCGTCGGCCTCGGCGCCCAGATCGTTGACCACCACCTTGGCGCCCTGCGCGGCCAGCATCAGGCAGTACTCACGACCTATACCCCGACCGCCGCCCGTAACGACCACCACACGGCCCTCGCACAGACCTGTCATCCTCGTTTCCTCCGCCAGGACTATTTGGCTCGCACTCTTCGGGGATCACCGGCGCGCGTCAAGCGCTCGCGTATCGCTTGAGTCACTAAGGGCGGAAAAAGGGGAGAAAGGTGAAGCGCTCGAAACGTCATCGTTCCGAGCGCTTCTGAGTTACGCGACAACATCGGGGCGCGAAATGGCCGCGTGCAAGTCTTTGTACGACACCACTGGCGGGGAACCTTGATCTGCATCAAACGCCGACTGCTTCTTGAGCCTGTCGAAAAGCGAGCGCAAAAGGCGATCAATGACGACAACCAGCGACATCGCCAATCGGGGCCCGATCACCGCCGCAATGATCCTGGCGACGCTGATGAACACGATTGACCAGACTATCGCGAATGTGGCCCTGCCTCACATTCGCGGAAGCGTTTCGGCATCGCAGGACCAGATCACCTGGGTGCTTACCTCCTACATCATCGCCACCGCGATCATGATGCCACTGTCGGGCTGGCTGTCGCAAAAGGTCGGTCGCAAGAACATGTTCCTGTTCAGCATCGCGGGCTTCACCATCGCCTCGATGGCCTGCGGGCTTTCCACCAACCTGCCGGAGATCGTTGTGTTCCGGTTGCTGCAGGGTGTCGCGGGCGCGACGATGATGCCGTTGTCGCAAACGGTTATGCTGGATCTCTACCCGCCCAAGCAGATTCCGATGGTGATGGCGCTGTGGAGCGCCGCGGTTGTGCTGGGGCCGATCGCGGGGCCCGCGGCCGGAGGCTGGCTGACAGAGAACGCGTCCTGGCGCTGGGTGTTTTTCATCAATCTTCCCCTGGGAGCACTGGCGTTCCTGGGACTCTTCATCTTCATGTCGCACGACGAGGGCGGCCGTCAGAGGCCATTCGATTTCATCGGGTTCGGTGGCATCGTCATGTTCGTGGGCGGCCTCCAACTGATGCTCGACCGCGGTCCGTCGCAGGACTGGTTCAGCTCGACGGAGATCTGGGCCGAGGCAGTGGTCATGGCCATGGGACTGTGGATATTCGTCATACAGACCCTCACGGCAAAGCAGCCTTTCTTCCATCGCGACCTTGCCAAGGATCGAAATTTTGTCGGCACGACGCTGTTTGCATTCTTTGTCGGCGCCCTGCTGTTCGCGGTCACGGCGCTGCTGCCAACGCTGATGCAGAACCTGCTGGGCTATTCAGCGCTGCAGTCCGGTTACGCGAGCATGCCGCGCGGGATCGGATCACTGATCGGGTTCCTGATGATGCCGTTCCTGATGCG
>JANXTX010000161.1 GCA_025352165.1 Caulobacteraceae bacterium
GCCTAAGACGCAAAAGCCCTCGATGTATCGGGTGCTGATCTTGAACGACGACTACACGCCTATGGAATTCGTCGTCTATGTTCTTGAGCAGTTCTTCAACAAGTCGCGCGAAGATGCGACTCGCATAATGCTCCACGTTCATCAACACGGCGTCGGGGTCTGTGGGGTGTTCACCTACGAGGTGGCGGAAACGAAAGTGGCCCAGGTCGTTGATACAGCGCGGCGGCATCAGCACCCGCTGCAGTGCACCATGGAAAAGGATTAAGGTCCCCAGTGCCCTCATTCTCACGGCCCCTCGAAGAGTCCCTTCACCGCGCGGTGGCTTACGCCAATCAGCGAAAGCACGAGTACGCGACGCTTGAGCACCTGCTTTTGTCATTGATTGACGACGCCGACGCCGCGGGAGTGATGCGCGCCTGCGACGTGGATCTCGCGGCCCTGAAGAAAAATCTCGTCCACTATGTCGATACCGAGCTGAAATCGCTGATCGTCGACGATGGCGAAGAGGCAAAGCCAACCGCGGGCTTTCAGCGGGTGATTCAGCGCGCGGTCATTCACGTCCAGTCCTCGGGTCGCGACGATGTCACGGGCGCCAACGTGCTCGTTGCAATCTTCTCCGAACGCGAAAGCCACGCGGCATATTTCCTGCAACAGCAGGAAATGACCCGTTATGACGCCGTCAACTTCATTGCTCACGGCATCGCCAAAAAGCCGGGCGCTTCCGAGCCCCGCCCCACCAAGGGCGCCGAGGAAGAAGAAAAGCCGGTGGTCAAGACTGGCGGCGAGGCGCTTGAAGCCTATTGCGTCAATCTCAATGAGAAGGCGCGGCAGGGTAAGGTTGACCCGCTGATCGGCCGTTCGCACGAAGTCGACCGCTGCATCCAGATTCTTTGCCGCCGGACCAAGAACAACCCCCTGCTTGTCGGTGACCCCGGCGTCGGCAAGACGGCGATCGCCGAAGGACTGGCGCGAAAGATCATCAACCACGAGGTTCCCGAGGTTCTCGCCAAGGCGACGATCTTCAGCCTAGACATGGGAACGCTCCTCGCGGGGACCCGCTATCGGGGCGATTTCGAAGAACGCGTGAAACAGGTGATCAAGGAACTTGAACACCACGCCGATGCGATCCTCTTCATCGACGAAATTCATACCGTGATCGGGGCCGGCGCCACAAGCGGCGGCGCAATGGACGCGTCGAACCTTCTGAAGCCTGCTCTGGCGTCCGGAACACTGCGTTGCATGGGCTCGACGACCTACAAGGAGTTTCGCCAACACTTCGAGAAGGACCGCGCGCTGGTTCGACGCTTCCAGAAGATCGACGTGAACGAGCCTTCAGTGGAGGACACGGTAAAGATTCTCAAAGGCCTGAAATCCTACTACGAAGACTTCCACAAGTTGAAATATACGGCCGAGGGAATCCGCGCGGCGGTTGAGCTCTCCGCAAAATACATCACCGATCGAAAATTGCCTGACAAGGCAATCGACGTCATCGATGAGGCGGGGGCCTCGCAGATGCTGCTGCCAGAGGGCAAGCGCAAAAAGGTGATTGGCATCAAGGAAATCGAAGGTGTCGTTTCCAAGATTGCCCGCATCCCGCCAAAATCCGTCTCAAAATCCGATACTGAATCGCTGCGGCAACTTGAGAAGGATCTGACGGGAGCCGTCTTTGGTCAGGCCGAAGCGATCAAACAACTGTCCTCCGCGATGAAGATGGCGCGGGCCGGACTGCGCGACGCCAACAAGCCGATCGGCAGCTACCTGTTCTCCGGGCCTACCGGAACCGGAAAGACCGAGACTGCCCGGCAGCTGGCGCAAACCCTCGGGATTGAGCTGCTTCGCTTTGACATGAGCGAATATATGGAACGTCACACGGTCAGCCGGCTGATCGGGGCCCCTCCCGGTTACGTTGGTTTCGACCAGGGTGGTCTGCTCACCGACTCCGTCGACCAGCATCCTCACGCAGTCGTCCTGCTCGACGAAATCGAGAAGGCGCACCAGGATGTCTACAACATCCTACTGCAGGTCATGGACCACGGCACGCTGACGGACGCCAACGGCAAGAAGGTGGATTTCCGCAACATCATCCTGATCATGACCACCAATGCGGGCGCCGCCGACTCCCAGCGCAACTCGATCGGGTTCGGACGCGGCAAGATGGATGGCGAAGACCAGGAAGCCATCAAGCGCCTGTTCACGCCGGAATTCCGCAACCGCCTGGACGCCATCGTCGCCTTCAAGCCGCTGACGCACGATGTCATCCGCATGGTGGTGCAGAAGTTCGTCCTGCAACTCGAGGCGCAACTGGCCGACCGTCATGTGACGATCGAGACGACGGATGAGGCTATCGACTGGCTGGCCAAGAACGGCTTCGACGAGCTCTATGGCGCCAGGCCTCTGGCCCGGGTCATTCAGGAAGAGATCAAGCGCCCGCTTGCAGACGACATCCTATTTGGTCGCCTGGCGAAGGGCGGCCACGTCAAGGTGGTGTTGAAGGACGGCAAGCTGGCGTTCGAATTTGATGCCAAGGATGCGGGTCCGCCATCGTCCGCCGACGAAAAGGACGAACAGGAGCCCGCGCTGGTCTAGGCGCCGACGCGGATCTGGCCGTTATTGGACGGCGGCAGCTATCTGTTTGGCCAACTTGGCGAGTTCAGCGGGGTCGGCCATGCCGCCTTCCCCGTGCCGTCCTAGCGGCACGCCATCCCAGCGGGGGATCACGTGGAAGTGCAGATGATAGACCGTCTGCCCGGCCGCGGCACCATTGAACTGCGCAACCATGATGCCCTCGGGCTTAAGGGCGGCCCGCACGGCGCGGGTCACCCTTTGCACGGTCGCCATCACCGAATTCAGCGCTTGCGGATCAATTTCCATCAGATTACGCGCCGGCGCGGCCTTATGGATCACCAGTGTGTGGCCGCGAGACTGCGGAAACACGTCCATGAAGGCCAGCGTATCGTAATCCTCGAATATCCTGGCGGCCGGCATTTCACCGCGCACGATTTTGGCGAAGATGTTGTCGCGGTCATAGGCGCCATCGAGGCTCATGACGATCGGTCCCTTTTTGGATTAGGCTGGCGTGCATAACAAAAGCTTCGGACCCCGGGAACCATGACCGACGCCAATCTCACCGAACGCCAGCGGAAGTGGTTTGCCTCCGTGCGCGCCTCGCTGGAAAAGGAAACCGGCCGATCGCTGGCTGAATGGATCGAGATCGCCCACAGATGCCCCGAGACAGGACACCGCGCGCGGCTGAAGTGGTTCAAGGACAATCACGGGCTACTGCAGAATCGGGCGTCGCATGTCCTTAGCGAAGCGTTCCCTCCGGTGATGAGCTGGCGCGAACCGGAAAACCTGATCGATGCGCTCTGGACAGACCCGGCCGCACGCCTGATCTACGAGGCGCTCGACACCGCCGCATCCTCACTGCCGGATACCCTGAAGACCGCCCGCAAGTCCTACACCGCGTGGTCCAGAAAAGTGCAGTACGCCGCGGCGCGCCCACTGAAGGGCGGCAGGGTCATGCTTGGGCTAGCGATCTCACCCGACTCTGCCCCTGGCCTGGAACCGCCGAAGTCAGAGTCCTGGTCCGAGCGTCTGAAAGCGCGCCTGCCCCTCAACAGCCCGACAGAGGTCGATGAAACGATCGTGAACCTGCTGAAGGCAGCTTGGGAAAGGTCCTGATCCAGGTCGCCGGTGGCGCAAATCTGCTCTATCCCTCACCCTTGCGGAACGGCGAATACTCGTCCGCAAGCCAGTCCATTTCCCCCTGCACCGCTCGCATCTCCTCCTGAAGGAAGCGCGCGACCGGCGCGCGAAGGGCAGGGTCGGCAATGTAGTGGGCGGAATGGACCGGGGTAGGCAGATAGCCTCTGGCGATCTTATGCTGGCCCTGCGCCCCGGCTTCGACTCGCTCCAGACCTGTTTCGATAGCGAATTCAATGGCCTGATAATAGCAGAGTTCGAAATGCAGGAAGCGCACGTCCTCCAGGCATCCCCAGTTGCGGCCGAACAAGCAGTCGCCGCCGATCAGGTTGAACGCCCCGGCGATCCATCGACCCTCGCGGCTCGCCAGCACCAGCAGGACCTTGTCGGCCATGCGCTCATTCAGCAGCGAGAAAAAGCGTCGGTTGAGATAGGGACTGCCCCACTTCCGGGAGCCTGTGTCCATGTAGAACGCGTAGAAAGCGTCCCAGTGATCCTCGGTCAGATCCGCGCCGGTCAATCGCACGATCTCCAGCCCGGCGGCAGCGTCGCGGCGTTCGCGGCGGATGGTCTTCCGCCTGCCTGACGAAAGGGCGGCGAGGAAGTGTTCGAAGGTCGCATAGCTGGCATTGAGCCAGTGGTACTGCTGATTGGTGCGCTGCAGCAGACCCTGCTCGCCCATGAATCGCCATTCGTCCTCAAGCGAGAAATTGATTCCCAAGGTTGAGGCGCCGAACTTTTCACAAAGGGCCAGAGCCCCGCCAAGCAGGCGCTGGCGCCCATCGTCGAGACCGACGTCGTCACGCACCAGAAAACGGGGGCCGCTCACCGGCGAAAACGGAGAAGCGGATACCAACTTGGGATAGTAGCGCCCGCCCGCTCTCTCGTAGGCATCGGCCCAGGCATGATCAAAGATGTATTCGCCCTGGCTGTGTCCCTTCAGATAGAGCGGCATGACCGCTGCGATAGCGCCGTCCTCGTCATCGACGCTCAGATGCTGCGGCGCCCACCCGGTCCGCTCGACGGCACACCCGGCTTCCTCGAGACAGTCCAGGAAATCGTAGCTGATGAATGGATTGGAAGGCCAATCAGCTCGTGATGCACAGGCATCCCAGGCGTCGCGCCCTATCTCTGCGATCCGCCGATGAACTCGGACCGCGGCCTTGAGGCGTGTCAAGCCGCGAAGCCCTCGAAGATCAGGTTGTCGCAATGAGGCTTAAGCGCCTCCCACTGCTCAGGGGCGCCTACCGTCCAGGCAATGACCGGCAGACCACCTTTACGCAGAACGTCGGCGCGCTGGCTCGGGAGCATGTCCGTCCCAAGCGCCAGAAAGTGTGGCTTCGCAATGGCAACGTGTTTCAGCTGCGCGAAATTCTTGCGAAGTTCCGGGGCTAGGTGGCGCGCGTCGCCGCCGACGTAGCTATAGCTGTTAAGCCCCCGAAGAACCTTGGGATGATGGTCCGCGAACCAGGCGTGAGAATAGGGATTGAAACCGATCACCGCTGTAGGGCCGTTATGATCGATCAGGATGTCGTGGACTCTTCGTTCCAGCGGCCCGACCTCCCCGAACGGCGTTTTGATCTCGATCTGCACAAGCGCCCGATGCCCAACAAGAGTCAGCGCGTCAGCCAAGGTTGGAATGGTTTCCTCGGTGCCGGCGAGCTTCATTGAACAGAGGTCGGCCGCGGTATGGTCCGCCACCCTCCCCTCCGCGCCGGTCATGCGCCGCAGCAAGGCGTCGTGGAACACCACGGCCTCGCCGTCCGCACTCATTTGCACATCAAGCTCAATGCCGTAGCCGGCGGCGCAGGCTGCCTGGAAAGCACCAAGGGAATTTTCCGGATACCCGTCCGGTGACCACAAGCCCCGATGAGCAATCGGCGGAGCGAACAGTCGCTCCCATGCCTCGCCGAACTGCGATTTCATGAGACTTCTATCACCGCATCTACCTCCACGGAGAAATTCAGGGGCAATCGATACACCCCAACCGCCGACCGCGCGTGGCGACCCAGCTCTCCGAAAACATCAACCATCAGGTCGGAACAGCCATTAATGACCTTCGGAATGTCAAAAAACTCGGGTCCGGCCTGCACAAAGCCGCCAAGTTTAACGACCCGGCGAACACGCGAGAGATCGCCATCGCAAGCCGCCTTCATCTGCGTGATCAAATTGATCCCGCATAGCCGGGCCGCGGCGACCCCTTGGCTGAAATCGATATCTTCGCCGACTGTTCCGCGGATGCCACCGCCGGAGTCCAGGGACACTTGTCCCGAGATAAGCACGAGGTTTCCACTACAGACGAACGGCACGTAGTTCGCAACCGGCGCCACGGGCGGCGGCAGAGTGATGTTCAATTCGGCGAGGCGCTGTTCTGGCGATGACATAACCAGCTTGTTAGCGCGTACGACCAGCTCAGGAAAGCAAAAGGCCCGGCCCTTTGCGGGGCCGAGCCTTGCTGTCTGTGTCCGCGGCGCGGGACCGCCGCGTGATGCCTTAGTGAGCCGACTGAACGCGCTCAACCAGCGCGGTGACACGCTCGTTGATCGGCGCGGCGGCTTCCTTCATCGAGACCGCGACCGTCTCACTCATCTTGGTGACTTCCGCGACATAGATTTCGAAGGCGGACTTTGCATAGGCGGTTTGCAGTTCGATGGCTTCCTGCACGCTCTTGGCGCCGGCCAGGCTCTTCGCCGTCGCAACCTGATCTTCCATGGACTTCTTCGAATAGGCCAACATCCGCGCTCCGAGCGACTCCGCGCCCTTGGTCGCGGTTGTCATCGAAGCAACCATGGCTTCGATGTTCTTTTTCGAGTGGGTGTTCATTTCGCTGATTGCGGCAATCGACTTTTCAAGAGAGTCCTTGAAGGCTTTGTTTCCGGCAAGCGTCATGCTTTCAAAGCTGCTTTTCATGGCTTCCTGATTGGATTCGAGGGTCATTCGGTTAGTCTCCGGAGGCGTTGCTGGAGGCGTTGTGATCGTTTCGAGAAAAACTGGCGCGGCACGGCTGCTTGCCGCGACCACATCTGATCCTTTCCTTCTCATGCTGCACCGCAAAAGTCAACGAGAATTTTGTGCGCTGCAGCATTTTCACAATTTCGTGAAACCTCCCCCAAATCCCCTCAATGGGTTCACACGCCTCAACTAATGTTTACCTTCAAGCAACATTTGTGAACGCATGGTATGCGTGATTCCGTGTACGCGCGACAATTCGACCGCCGCGCCTGTCGTTGGAGACCGAGTATGTTGAAGTCCGCCCGCCTAGTAGCCGGCCTTGTCGCCGCATTCGGTCTGGCGCTCTGCAACTTCGCGGGCCCAACCGCCGCTCTTGCGCAAAGCCCTTATGCCCGTTTTGAGGTCAATGAACCGAAGAACACCGCAATCGTCATGGACGCCCGGACTGGAGAAGTGCTCTACAATCTGCGTGGCGACAGTCCACGCTATCCGGCGTCAGTCACCAAAGTGATGACCCTTTATCTTGCTTTTGAGGCGCTGGCCTCGGGTCGCGTCCATCTTACCGACATGGTTACCGTATCGCCGCTCGCGGCTGCGCAGCCCCCGACAAAATTGGGGTTGCGCGCGGGCGAAACGATCTCCGTCGAAGACGCCATGCACGCGATGGCGGTCCATTCCGCCAATGACATGGCCGTCGCGATCGCGGAGAAGGTCGGCGGCACCGAAGCGAATTTCGCCGCAATGATGACGCTCAAAGCCCACCAACTGGGCATGACAAGTACGAACTACGTCAACGCAAACGGCCTGCCCGATAATCGCCAAATAACGACAGCCCATGACCTGGCCGTATTGGCACGGGCGGTGTTGCGGGACTTCCCACAGTACTACAGCTTTTTCAGCCAGCAGGAGTTCACCTGGCGCGGACGGACCTACGTCAACACCAACCGACTATTGGGGAAGATGCCAGGAGTTGATGGACTCAAGACTGGTTTTACCAATGCCGCCGGCTACAATCTTGCGGCGTCCGCCGTCCGGGACGGAAATCGTCTGATCGCGGTGGTGATGGGCAGTTCCTCCGGCACGGCTCGGAATGCCGACGTGGAAGGCCTGCTTCTGACGGGCTTTGACGTTATGGGGCGCAGGGCGCGGGGCGAACGACTGCTTGTTACCCAAAACCTGTTTGAGCAGGCCCAGTCGGCCGGTCTGTCGACTGCTCAATACGTGCACTCAGGTCCGACTTATGGACAAGGTGACGGAGACGACGACCCGATCGACGTCGTTCTGACCCGCACGACCGCGCATCCGGCAGCGATGACCGTCTCTAACTCCATGGCCGCCGCCAAGGCGATCCTGCCGGATACGCGCACATGGTGGGTCCAGGTCGGCCAGTTTCGCAGCCATCGCCAGGCGATGTCCCAGGTCGAAACCGTGTCACGACAGTTCACGCGCCAGTTTGATGACGCGGAAGGTTCCGTGGTAGGCGGTGGTCGCGCCTATCGGGCAAAATTTTCCGGCTTCAGTGAAGCCGCGGCCAAAGAGGCGTGCGCAAGCGTGCGCAGTCGGGGTCTTCCCTGCGAAGTTCGCGGACCCGCCTGACCGCGTTTTTCGTCCCGACAACTACTTCAGCAGCTGGTCTCGTGCCATATTCAACATGGCCGCAAGCCCAACGGCCCCGCCCGCATCAGGATGCACTCGGCGGATGAGACGATGGTACGCTGCTTCTATTGCCTCTCGATCCGCATTCGGCCCGACACCCAGCAGCGAACGCGCCTGAACCTCGCTCATATCCGTAAGCGGCAATGATGGTTCAGAAGGCCGTCTCAAGCCGGCGGCCAACCAGCCCGCCAGCGCGATGAGACCAACGGAGACAACCCAGCCCCCTCTGATGCCGACAACGATAGCCGCCACCGTCGCGACCGTCCCAGCGACGTAGCGCTGCATTCGATTGGTAAG
The DNA here is from genome assembly GCA_025352165.1 of Caulobacteraceae bacterium. Taxonomy (GTDB): domain Bacteria; phylum Pseudomonadota; class Alphaproteobacteria; order Caulobacterales; family Caulobacteraceae; genus Acaudatibacter. Next base: position 8,608 of record JANXTX010000161.1, read on the forward strand.
GAAACCCGCCTGCTTTCTTTGGCCGAGCCAGACAAGCAGACCAATCAGGCCGCCTCCCAGCAAAAAATAGATCATTGGGCTGCCAGTGGAGGCTCGACAGCTTCAATCAAACCCAGGTCCTGCAGAACCATTCTCAGTTCCTGTCGGGCGGCGACATGCGAAAGCGATATCTGAACGGGACGCACGGTCCGGGAGAGGTCTGACACCGTGAGCCCGAATGGAAAGAGTTCTCGATAGATCACGCGGTCACGCAAGCCCGCGATTGGCCGGAACCCCACGCGTCGGGCGAGAGTCGCCAGTTTCTCGTCCACACGCCGCCGATTTCGTACGGTGCTTGATGCCAGACGATTGCGGAGAACTACCCAGTCGATCGTCCCCTCTCGCCGCATCGCTCTCGCCTTGCGCGCCTCCCAGACTGTCATCGCATAGACGCTGGGCCGCATGACCTCCAGGCTGACCGGGTCTATCTGACCGAGGACATCGAAATCGACAAAGCTGTCATTCATCGGCGTAATGACCAGGTGCGCGCGTCTATGTGCTTCCCGCGCCAGCTCGGTGTCTGCGCCGGGCGTGTCTATGATCACGAAATCGGCCACCTGGGTCATCACTCGTTCCAGCGTTTCGACGTCAGGAATATCTTGGATTGGAGCGGGTTGAGGCAGCATGGCGCCATTAGCCGCGGCCCACGCGCTCCGGTTGGCAAAGAAATGTCCCATGGTTTGCTGGCGGGTATCGAGGTCGATCGCGACCACGCGTGCGCCTTCATGTAAGAGAGCCGTAGCCAGATGCAGGGCGACGGTGGATTTTCCAGCGCCTCCCTTTTCATTGCCGACTACGATGACCTGCGCCTGAGACACCCTGACCTGCCCTGATTTCCACTGCCCCGAATCTGCAGGACAGGTGATTGCGTCAACCAATCAGCGCGCGCAAGCCGTCAAGCTAACGACTGGACCGGTTTGGGCTGCTCCGCCATAAGCCCCCGCGAATAAGGACGCTTCGATGAGTCTCATCAAGATAGTTCGCACCAGGATGGAACTGCGATCCGTGGTTTCGGAATGGCGCGCCGCCGGCACGGCTGTCGCCCTGACGCCCACGATGGGAGCTCTTCATGAGGGCCACCTGTCTTTGGTCCGCCTTGCCCGCTCCCTGGCTGACCGGTCGGTCGTCAGTCTGTTTGTGAACCCCACCCAATTTGGCCCGAACGAGGATTTTGAGGCCTATCCGCGGAACGAATTGCAGGATGCTGAATTGCTGGAGGGCGCGGGGTGCGATCTGCTCTATGCGCCGGCGGCTGAGGAAATCTATCCGCCGGGTTTTTCGACAAGCATCGAGGTATCGGGCGTATCCAAGCCGATGGAAGGCGCCAAGCGACCAACCCATTTTGCCGGCGTCGCCACGATCGTCTCCAAGTTGCTCATTCAATGTCAGGCGGATTTCGCGACATTTGGGGAGAAAGACTACCAACAGCTCCAGTTGATCCGGCGTTTGGTGCGCGATCTGGACATTCCCACCACCGTCGTGGGCGGCCCGATCGTTCGCGATGAAGACGGCCTAGCCCTGTCATCGCGGAATGCCTATCTGACCGAAAACGAACGCTCCGTCGCGCCGGCCCTTTATCGGACTTTGCGATCCGCCGCCGAAGCCCTCGGACAGGGCGCAACAGTTTCCGCAGTGGAGTCCCGCAGCATCCACGAACTGCGCACCGCGGGCTTCGATGTGGTGGACTATTTTGACGTTCGGAATCCGGAGGATTTGCAGCCGCTTGGCCCAGGACGGATCACTGGCCCAGCGAGGATCATCGCCGCGGCCCAAATCGGCAGAACGCGCCTTCTCGACAATGTAGCTGTGTGACTACCAGGCGCCCAGCTCTCGCAGCTGGCGCGCCAGTTCCGCCGGCACTGCATTTGCCGCCTCTGGCGCCGCAAGATCCGGCGGTGCTTCATTGCCATTAAGATAGCGCCAACCCTGGAACGCCCTCCTGGGCGCAGGGCGTGTTAGCACCACATCCGGGTCCAAAGTTATTTCGCAACGCCGCGCAGCGCCCGCTCCGACGGCATCAATCTCCAGGATACGTTGCCGCGAAAGAACGAAACCCTTGTAGACACGATAGAGTGAGCCTCCGTCGACCAGCTCCGCGGACCTCTTGGGCGTCTGCTTCGTTCGCAAGATCCATGGCTCGTCCGGGGAGAACATCTCGCGACGCCAAGTCAGCAACTCCTCAACGGTGTCGCAACCTACGCAGAGCTTGATTAGATGAAGGGGCATCCGCCGCTCTCAACCTGCGGGTTTAAGCTGCGCCAACAACGTCCCTTCGGACACGTGGTCTCCAACCGAGACTGCAAGCTCGACGAGGCGGCCGGCAAAAGGCGCCGTGAGCGAATGCTCCATCTTCATCGCTTCGAGCACGACAATGGTCTGTCCCGCCGCCACCACCTCATCCGGACCCACGGCACACTGTACGACACGCCCGGGCATCGGTGCGCGAATTGCGCCGTCGCTGGCAGCTGAGCGGCTTTCTTGCCCGGTAGGCGATAGTGAAAGCGAAAAGGCGGAGCCTCCACGAAAGAACAGGATCTCGCCTTCCGCACCCCTCAGGGGTGCGGCGCCACCGCTGAAATCCACACGCGCCTCTATCGCGACACCATCGACAAAAACGGAAGCCGATTCGCGCCGTGGGGCGTTGAGTCGGAAGCCTGTTGCCCCGGCGCCGGGAGTCCAGGGCCCCGGTGGCCCCAGTTCCCGTGCAGCCATCGACGCCACGGCTGTCGGCGGCGGCTCAGGTATCGACCGTGCGGTCAGTTCTTCGAGGTGATCGGCTATGAAGCCGGTGTCGACCCTTGCCGCGACAAAATCCAGACTGCCGGCACATTTCGCCAGAAATGAAGCATTCGTCTTAACGGGCCACACCTCGACCGCCGCGCAGGCTCTCGCCAGGCGAGCGGCCGCGACTTCTCTGGAATCGGCATGGACAATAAGCTTGGCGATCATGGGATCGTAAAAGGGCGTGACGGCGTCGCCCTCTTCAAAGCCTGAATCAACCCTGATGTCGCCCGGTAGTAAGTAGTGAAGCAAACGTCCTGTCGATGGAAGAAAGCCCGTGGCGGGATCCTCCGCATAGAGGCGTGCCTCAATGGCATGGCCCCGCATGGCAATGTCGGACTGTGCCAATGGCACGGGCTCACCACATGCGATGCGCAGTTGCCATTCCACCAGATCAAGTCCGGTGATCGCCTCGGTCACAGGATGCTCCACCTGCAGCCGGGTATTCATTTCCATGAACCAGATACGGTCGGCGCGAAGCCCATCCGAGGCGTCAGCGATGAATTCAATCGTTCCGGCTCCCTGATAGCCGACAGCCTCCCCAGCCCTGACCGCAGAGGCACACAGCGCCGCCCGGGTCGCGGCATCCATGCCTGGAGCCGGAGCTTCTTCTATGACTTTCTGATGCCGTCGCTGCAGCGAACAATCGCGTTCAAACAGGTGAACGACCCGTCCTTGAGCGTCACCGAATATCTGAACCTCGATGTGTCGCGGACTGGTGATGTATTTTTCCAGCAGGACCCGGGCGTCTCCGAATGAGGCGGCCGCCTCGCGCTGGGCTCCGGCGAGCGCGGCAGCAAAATCCTCCTCACGATCGACGCGCCGCATGCCCTTGCCGCCACCGCCGGCGACCGCCTTGATTAGCACGGGCCAGCCAATGGCCGCCGCCTCCCGCGCGAGTCGGTCAAGGCTTTGATCCTCGCCCATAAATCCAGGCGTTACAGGCACGCCGGCCTGCTGCATCAACCGTTTCGCGGAGTCCTTCAGTCCCATCGCCCGTATCGATGACGGTGTGGGCCCGACCCAGATCAAACCCGCTTCAAGCACCTTCTCGGCGAACTGTGCATTCTCCGATAGAAATCCGTATCCGGGATGCACGGCAGACGCCTCGGACAGGCGGGCCGCTTCAAGGACCTTGTCAATTGCCAGATAACTGTCGCTGGCGGCGGCTCCGCCGACCAGAATGGCTTGATCCGAAGCACGAACGTGGGCGGAACCGGCATCCGCCTCGGAATAAATCGCAACGGTTCTTATGCCCAGGCGTCGAGCGGATCGCATGATCCTGCATGCGATCTCGCCACGATTGGCGACCAGCAGAGACGACATAAGGGCCATGCTAGCGCCTCATGCGGCTCTATTGAGCCCATTGCGGTTTTCGCCGATCCAGGAAGGCCATCACGCCCTCTCGACCTTCGTCACTGACTCTGGCGCGAGCAATCCGGTGCGACGTGTCCTCCAGCAGTCGATGGTCGATGTCCCGGTCAGCCACTGCGTCCACCAGGCGTTTCGCGTCGGCTACCGCTCCGGGCGCGCAGGCCATGATCTCGCGCGAGATGCGATCACGCGACGCCAGAAGCGCATCGGCGTCATCCACGACTTCATCGACCAAGCCGATATCGAGCGCGAAACCAGCATCGAAGGATCGACCGCTGGCGAAGAGACCGCGAGCCCGGCGAGGGCCTATGGCGGCAACCACATACGGGCTGATCGTTGCGGGGATGAGGCCCAGCTTTACTTCCGAGAACGCGAAACGGGCGTCCCGAGTGGCTATCGCCAGGTTACAGGCCGCCGCCAGACCGGCGCCGCCGCCGAATGCAGTTCCCTGAACCAACGCGACCGTCAACGCCGGCAGGTCATGGAGGTGCTTGAGCATGAGCGCCATTTGCATGGCGTCATCGCGATTATCCGCTTCCGTCAATTCGTTCGCCGCGCGCATCCACTCAAGATCCGCTCCGGCGGAGAAATTGCCTCCAGCCCCGGTGACAAAGACCGCTCTGATGCCATCCGCCCCTTCAAGGGTTTCGAAGGCTTCGCGCAGCGCAGCAATCACTTCCGCGTTGAAGGCGTTGTTCTTATCCGCGCGGTCGATAGTAACCGTAGCGATACCATCGGGCGTGGCGTCAATCCGCACCAGAGTGGACTGCGTATCGGTGTCGGGAACTTCAACGAATGGATCAGCGATCGGATTGGTCATGTGTGCCTGTCTAGTCTGAAATGGCGTGGCTCGCGAGCCCGTGAACGGTCCCGTCTGCGATCACAATCGAGGAATCGGCGAAGTTACATTCTGAAAATTCCAAATCGGGTCTCGGGCACAGGCGCGTTGAGACTTGCGCTGATTGCCAATCCAAGCACGTCCCTCGTCTGGATAGGATCGATTATGCCGTCATCCCACAGACGAGCCGTGGCATGGTAGGGGTCCCCTTCAGCCTCGTAGCGCTCCTTGATTGGCGCCTTGAATTCAACTTCAGCCTCGGCTGACCAGGTCTCGCCCCGTGCTTCAAGACCGTCACGCCGGATGGTGGCGAGTACGCTGGCCGCCTGTTCCCCTCCCATTACGCTGATGCGACTGTTCGGCCAGCTGAACAGGAACCTCGGGCTGTAGGCCCTGCCGCACATGCCGTAATTGCCCGCCCCAAAAGACCCACCGATCAGAACCGTAAACTTCGGCACCTCGGCGGAGGCGACGGCGGTCACCAGTTTGGCGCCATCCTTGGCAATCCCGCCCGCCTCATACTTGCCGCCCACCATGAAACCGGAAATGTTCTGCAGGAAAATCAACGGAATCCTGCGCTTGCATGCCAGTTCGATAAAATGGGCGCCCTTGAGCGCGCTCTCCGAGAAAAGCACACCGTTGTTTGCCAGAATAGCGACAGGATAACCCCAAAGCCGCGCGAAACCGCAAACCAGGGTTGTCCCGTAAAGCGACTTGAATTCATCAAAATCGGAGCCATCGACGATCCGGGCAATCACTTCCCGGACTTCATAAGGTGCTCGCACATCGCTTGGCACAATTCCGTAGAGCTCCTGGGGATCGTAGGCGGGCGGCACAGGCTGCGCGACATCGATATCGACATGCTTGATCGAGTTCAGGTTGCGCACAATCGAACGAACGATCTCCAGGGCATGATCATCGTTGGCTGCAACATGATCGACAACACCAGAGCGCCGACCATGAGTATCTGCTCCACCCAGTTCTTCAGCCGATATGATCTCCCCGGTGGCGGCCTTCACGAGCGGGGGTCCGCCGAGAAATATCGTTCCCTGGTCCCGTACAATGACGGTCTCATCGCTCATCGCTGGGACGTAAGCCCCACCGGCTGTGCACGAACCCATTACGCAGGCGATCTGGGCAATTCCCTCGGCGCTCATTCGCGCCTGATTGAAGAAAATCCGACCAAAGTGTTCCCGGTCGGGAAAAACATCCGCCTGATACGGCAGGTTGGCTCCGCCACTGTCTACAAGATAGACGCAGGGCAGTCGGTTCTGGAGCGCAATCTCCTGAGCGCGCAAATGCTTCTTTACCGTTGTAGGATAGTAGGCGCCGCCCTTCACGGTGGCGTCATTGGCTACGATCATTACCTCGCGGCCGCTGACACGCCCAATTCCGCAAATGACGCCGGCTCCCGGCGCCTCACCGCCATAAAGATCGTAAGCGGCAAGCTGGCCGATCTCAAGGAACGGCGAGCCAATATCCAGCAGCCTCTCAACGCGTTGCCGGGGCAAGAGTTTGCCCCGCGCCGCATGCCGCTCACGAACTGCTGGCGGCCCTCCCAAAGCCGCCATAGCCACTCTTTCATGCAACTGGGCTGCCAATCCCCGATTGTGTCGGGCATTGAATTCAAAAGCCTGTGAGCGAGAGTCGATCGTCGTAGATAGCCTGGGCATACGCTACGCATATACCTTGCGAGGACGCCCCGAAAGAATCACGGTCATTCCCGCTCAAACAGATGGGGGCGCTGCAACGCAGCGCCCCCATCCCCATTGGCGATCGACCACAAATTGGCGGAAATAACTTAACTACTTGCTGGTCGAATCTCCGCCCGACGATTTGGTCCGCTTGGCAGACTTTGCCACGGCGGCGCTCTTCGCAGGTGACTTGGCAACTTTCGCCGAAGCCGCGGAGGGCTTCCTGCCGCCTGAACCAAGGCCCATGCTCTTTGCAAGCATAGACCGAGTCTCGGAATAGTTTGGCGCAACCATGGGGTGGTCGGCCTTCAATCCCCACTTTTGAATGTACGCCTGCGGCGTCAAATCATGTTCAGTTCCGAGATGGCGCTTCAGCGATTTGAATTTTGCGCCGCATTCCGCACAGAAAACAGCGTCCGGCGTAATCAGCTTTCGCAACGGCAAAGCCGGCTCTTGCGGCTCAACTGGCGCCGGCGCACCGGTGCCATTGAGAGCGGCGCTAACAGACGCGATAAGGGCGGGCAAATCCCCCGGCGCCAAACGATTTTTACTCGCAAATGATGATACGATGCGGGCTGCCAATGTGGTTACGGATGGCATTGTTGACTCAGACAAACTCAGACACTCCTAATTTGGGGGGATCAATTGGGAATAGACCTGAACGCGAACTGTTTCCAGTCCCCCACAGGTTGAATTTAATTAATTTTTTGAGCACAACCCGACAAACACCGTCAAACAGCGGAAACGCCCTCAAGATCGGGCCACACATTTGGCCGCATCAATAGATATTAGATATATTTTCAATCTTTATTTCGACAAAATAACCCTTTATACTGTCATCATGATATATATGATAAATATTTGACGCATACAAACTATGAAATCTCACTTCCAATACAATGCAAACAATCCGTACGCCCAGAGGCGATGGGCCAACGCTTAAAAAAGGCAACCAACCGCGCTTTGGGTGTACGATCGGGCTGGACAATCAAAACGCGACTCACTCCCGAGAGGATACGGCTAGATTACCCGACTTCACTTTCGTCCCATCACGACAAGACAATCTACAGTCAACGCCGACTGCGAAGCGATTCGTCCGAAATAACGCGCTCCAACATTGCCCTTGATCGCTCCAGTTTGATGGGTCTGGCTCCGGTTTCCCACAACCTTCCCGAGGACAACGCCAGAAATGGGCCAAAGATCGGGGTGACTGGCTTGGCTGCACCCCCAGCGTCTTGACCGCCGAAGCCAGCAATACACCCGGATTTGCGCCTCGATACGCGGACCGGGGTCGCCACCCTCGTGCCAGTGCGGTAATCGAGTTTTGCCGTGACAGATAAACCTACATTTCCTCCACTCCCTGCATTACGAGAGCTCTTTGAAAGAGCCCTGCAAACCGGAGAGGCAACGAGCTTTTCTCTGCCTGGCGGCAAACCACTTTTCCTGGCCGGGGAACCGGCCGAACATCTGTACCTCCTAAGGGCGGGAAGGCTCGCGGCCATTGAGCACGATGCAGGTGAAGAGCGCCGCTCGCTCGGCCTCGTCCGCCCTGGCGAACCTGTTGGAGAAATGGCGCTCATTGCCGGGACACGACACTCAGCTGATGTAATCGCATTGCGCGACTGCGAAATCGCCGCTCTACCTCGGACCAGTTTCTTTCGAAGTGTCGAATCCAATTCGGGACTGATGATTGAATTGGCGCGCCTAGTGATCGGGAGAGCACGCCATGCCGCGGCGGGGCCGCCTCTCGGCGAGCCCTCAGTGTTCGGGTTTGTTGCCTTGAGCCCAGGGCAACGTATTCGTTCGCTCGTTGAACGCGTGGCCACCACCGTAAGAAGCCTCGGCTATTCGGTGACGGTCATCGGATCGGAGGCCGAAAATGCTCCCACCGAGTGGTTCTCGAATGTCGCACACGTCCACGATTTTGTTTTCTATGCCGCCGAGCTGGGCGAACTTGCCTGGGGCAAGCTGATCTGCCGGCAGGTCGATCGACTTTTTCGAATAGGCAACGGCCGCTTGGCCCCCCCCGAAACGATCGGGCTGGAACCCAGTGAAACACTGCAGTCGCAGCAACTGGTCGACCTTGTGCTGCTTCAGTCAGCAACCTGCCTCACCCCCGTAGGCTCGGCTCGATGGAGTGCGACGCTCTCACCAGCGCGACTATTTCAGGTCCGGGATGGCAATCGAGGCGACATTGATCGATTGGCTCGGGTCATCACGGGACAGGCCGTCGGGCTCGTACTTTCGGGTGGCGCGGCGCGCGCTTATGCCCACATCGGTGCAATTCGCACTATGCGTGAGCGAAACATCCCGATCGATTTTGTCGGTGGCGTGTCGATGGGCGCTGTGATCGGCCTGGGAGTGGCGATGGGCTGGGCAATGGATGAACTCGAACATCGGATTCGCCGGGCATTTGTCGACTCCAGCCCCCTGGCCGATATTGCATTCCCCCTGATCGCCCTGACCCACGGCAGGCGGGTGAAAGAACGACTTACCGAACACTTCGGCGATCGACAGATCTGCGACCTGTGGCTTCCGTTCTTTTGCGTGTCGGCAAACCTGACTACGGGTGGTTACCAGCTTCATAGACATGGCATCGCCCGGGAGGCAGTCAGAGCGTCAATTTCCCTTCCTGGGGTGCTTCCACCCGTGGTCGATGGCGCCAACGTGCTTGTCGATGGCGCGGTGATGAACAACTATCCAGCCGATATCATGCGCGCCATTCAGTCCGGCCCGATTGTCGGCGTAGACGTAAGCCGCGGGCGCAGTATCAACGCTGATGATCTGATGAATCCGACAACGCTCTGGCGCTGGCTGGTAACAGGCGCCTGGCGACGCGGCCCGCCCATCGTGTCACTTCTGATGCGCGCCGCCACGGTTTCCACGGGGCGTGATCTTGCCGCCGCGCGCGCGGCAACCGACGTGCTAATCCTGCCAATGGTGGACGAAATCGAAATTCGGGACTGGGGGAGCTTTGACGATGCGGTTGCCGCCGGCGAAATCGCGGCCCGGGCGACTCTGGACGCCATTGATCGACCCATCACGGACTTGCGAAAGCGCGCGACAATAGAGGAGCGGCTCGGCTTACAGTTTTAGAAAGCCGCGCCACAGGCAGCGACCCGGCCCCCCTTACCGCTCGTCAAGGCCGTTGCCCATTCGACCTTTCCCGGTCGGCTTGCTATAGGGCGAGGCGTGACGGCATCGACTCCAGGAACCCAACTCAGTCTGGATCTGGCCAGAGAACCCAGCCACCGGCGCCGGGATTTCGTTAATTCACCCGGGAATTCCGAGGCGATCGCGACGGTCGATGCCTGGCCCGCCTGGCCTGGAGGAAAACTTGCCCTCGTCGGCCCGTCCGGTTCCGGCAAGACGCATTTGGCTCGAGCCTGGGCTGAGCGCTCTGGCGCGACTATCGTGACGCCAAACCAACCTGACATGTCGCAACTGGCGGACGTTCCAATCCTGTTCGAGGATGCAGATCGGTTTCACGCAGACGAATTTCTTTTCCACGTCATGAATCTGGCTGACGCCGGTCGCGGCCTTCTCGTCACCGGCCGGTCGCCGCCGATCGCGTGGCGGATAACCCTGCCTGATCTTCGTTCGCGCCTGAACGCCTTGATGGTCGTCGCGCTGTCTCCTCCTGATGACGCCACGCTCGAGGGCGTGCTGCTTAAGCTTTTCACCGAAAGAAATATAAAACCGCCATCCGACGTCATATCGTATCTTTTGCATCGTATTGAACGCTCCATACCCACAGCGCGGGATGTTGTTGCCCGCATCGACGAGAAGGCGAGCATTGAAGGTCGCGAGATTACCCGTCCGCTAGTACGTGAGGTGATTGACGAAACCCCACCGCCATTCGATCCGGTCGACTGAGCCCTTGCCGGTCCCTCACGCGGGCGCCAAAACAGACCTTTCCCGACCGTAACGCTGCGCCGAACCTCCTCATGAACGATACTCGAGCCGTCGAAGTCGCCGCGTCGCCCCCATCGTCCGGGGTGAGCGCTGGAACACAGCTGATCAAATCGCCAGACCGCTTCTTCAATCGCGAAATATCATGGCTGGCTTTTAATCGCCTGGTCCTTGAGGAAGCCGCGAATCCCCGACATCCGCTCCTGGAGCGCGTGCGCTTCCTGTCGATTTCCGCAAACAATCTGGACGAATTCTACATGGTTCGCGTCGCCGGCCTGAAGGGCCAGTTGCGCGAAGGGGTTCGCGTCCTTAGCCAGGATGGGCTCACGCCGGCTCAGCAGCTTCGCAAGGTGAACGCGGAAGCCAACCGGGTAATGGCCGATCAGCAGCGGGTCTGGCTCAAGCTCAAGACGGAGCTTGTCGCAAATGGCCTGAAACTTCTGGAGGTCAAGGATGTGAGTGCGGCCGACAGGATGGCCGCGGAGGTGATCTTCTCGACGAGCATCATGCCTGTGCTCACGCCGCTGGCCATAGATCCCGCACACCCATTTCCATTCATTCCAAATTTGGGGTTTGCCCTCGCACTGAAGCTACGCCGCCGGACCGACAATCGCGAGGTCTATGCGCTCGTGCCGGTGCCCCATCAGGTCGCCCGATATTGGGAACTGCCGCCGGTAAGCAACGGGCGGCGACGGCCGCAGCGGCGCTTCCTGGCGCTGGAGACATTCTTGATCCTGTTTCTGGACAAGTTGTTTCCAGGTTACAAAGTCGAAGGCAGCGGCCTCTTCCGCCTGATTCGCGATTCCGATGTGGAAATCGAAGAAGAGGCCGAGGACCTCGTTCGCGAATTCGAGGCAAGACTAAAAAGACGGCGCCTTGGAGAGGTGGTCCGTGTAAAGGTCCATGCCTCGATGCCCGATGACCTGCGCGAATTCATCATTGAAGGTCTCCGCGCGGAATCTCAGGATGTGGTGCGGATTGCCGGCCAGCTCGGACTGGCGCAGTTGGCCCAGATTATTCCGGCGGACCATCAGGATCTGAAATTCCCCGTGTTTCAGGCGCGCTTCCCCGAGCGCATACGCGATCACGGCGGTGATTGCTTTTCGGCCATCCGCGAGAAGGACATCCTCGTACACCATCCGTTCGAGAGCTTTGACGTCGTCGTCCAGTTCCTCCTCCAAGCGGCTCGCGATCCTAACGTCCTCGCGATCAAGCAGACGCTATACCGCACATCAAAGGACAGTCCGATTGTCGCCGCTCTCATCGAAGCGGCCGAGAATGGCAAAAACGTTGTCGCCCTTGTTGAAATCAAGGCCCGTTTCGACGAGGAGGCAAACCTGAAATGGGCCCGCGATCTCGAGCGGGCAGGCGTCTATGTGGTGTACGGCTTTGTGGAGTATAAAACACATGCCAAGTTATCGTTGGTCGTCCGGCGGGAAGGCGACCAACTGAGGACTTACTGTCATTACGGGACTGGTAACTATCACCCGATTACAGCTAAGATCTACACAGACCTTTCTCTATTCACGACGGACGCGGCGCTTGGTCGGGACTCAGGTCGACTATTCAATTACATTACCGGCTATGCGCAACCCGAGAAGCTTGAGAAGCTGGCCTATTCACCGGTGACGCTCAAAACCGAGCTGCTGCGCCTGATCCAGGCGGAGGCGGACAATGCACGCTTGGGCAAACCTGCCGCGATATGGGCGAAAATGAATGCGCTGGTCGACCCGCAGATCATCGACGCACTTTATGCGGCCAGCTGCGCCGGCGTGGCGATAGACCTGATAGTACGCGGGATCTGCTGCCTGCGCCCTGGGATCCCGAACCTGTCTGAGAATATCCGGGTCAAGAGCATTATCGGCCGTTTCCTGGAACACGCCCGTATTGTTGCATTCGCAAACGGCAAGCCAATGCCGTCTACGGAAGCCAGGGTGTTCATCAGTTCTGCTGACTGGATGCCGCGCAATCTCGATCGGCGCATCGAAGTGATGACACCCGTGGAGAACCCCACGGTACACCAGCAGGTCCTACAGCAGATCATGGTGGCGAATCTGAACGATGAAGCGCAAAGTTGGCATCTGGACGCCAGCGGAGCCTATCATCGGGCTGTTGGCTGGGATCGAAAGGGCGCGTTTTCTGCGCATGAATATTTCATGACCAACCCATCGCTTTCGGGTCGAGGTCACAAGGTCAAGGATCTTCCGCGCGCATTTGAGCATGTCGGCCCCAAGCGATAGACCCAGCCACGCCGACGCGGCCGTCGTTGATGTCGGCTCCAATTCCGTTCGCCTCGTGCTTTACCGGCTCGAAGGACGCGCGCTTTGGACAGTTTTCAATGAGAAGGTGCTGGCCGGACTCGGTCGCGATCTGGCGTCGACCGGGCGCTTGTCGCGGGACGGTGTCTCAACCGCGCTGACCGCTCTTAAGCGTTTTCGTGCGCTGCTGGACGCAAGTCGCCCCTCCCGCATATTCGTCGCCGCCACGGCGGCGGTGCGCGAAGCATCCGATGGCGATGAATTCTGCCGGCGCGTGTTCCTTGAAACCGGTCTCAACCTTAGAGTTCTCAGCGGGGAGGAGGAAGCTCGCTATGGTGCGCTTGGGGTAATCGCCGGAGCGCCCGCCTCAAGAGGTCTGGTCGGAGATCTCGGCGGCGCAAGCCTTGAACTGGTGCGGCTCACTGATACCGGACCGACACGTGGCATCACCCTGCCCCTGGGGCCCTTCGCATTCGGCGAACCAGGCCGCTTTGATGCAGGATGGGTACGCGATGTCACCAGCCGATTGCTTGAACCGTACACACGTACGCATTCAAGCGAGGCCCTGAACGCAGTCGGTGGAGCCTGGCGCAATCTGGCTCTTCTACATATGCGGATAACTGACTACCCGCTTGGAATCATTCACCAGTATGAGATTGCGCGCCGCGACGCGCTCAACTCGGTCCGATTCATTGCACAGCTTTCCAGAACTTCACTCGACCGCATTGAAGGGGTTTCACGCCGTCGCCTGGAATCATTGCCGCACGCGGCTGTGGTTCTCGAGACCCTTGTTGAACGCCTCAATATTCAGCGCGTGGTGATGTCGGCATACGGGCTGCGCGAGGGCCTGCTGTTCGAAACGCTGGCCAAGGACATTCAGGCTCGCGATCCGCTGGTCGAAGGCTGCGCGGACCTGGGCGGTCGCCGTGCCGTCGCCCAGGCGCTTGGATCGGCATTGGAGAACTGGCTAGCACTGGCGTTCAGTAAACTTGCCCCGCTCTTCGATTCCCGTGATGGCCTTCTGATCGCGGCCGCCTGCCGGCTTGCGGACCTGGGCGCACACCTGCACCCCGATCATCGGGCCGACCTGGTATTCGAACAGGTGCTGCGCGCGCCGGTGCCGGGTCAATGTCACGCCGAAAGGGTATTCCTGGCATGCGCGGCGTTCTCGCGGCATACGGCGAGCGCCACGCTTCCCGACCCGTCACTGGTAAATCGCCTCCTCAGCCCAGAGCGCCTCCAGCGCGCGCGTGCGCTCGGAGCTGCAATCCGATTGGGTTGTGATCTATCAGGGCGCAGTCCGGACCTGCTGGCGAGAGCGCGTCTGGATATTAAGACCAACACGGTGCTGTTGCAGGCCGAGGAGGGCTGGACGGCCACGTTGCTGGGCGAGCAGACAGCCAAACGGGCCACGACTCTCGCGGGACTTCTGGACCGTGAGCTGAAAATGCGCGCCATGCCAATTCCCGATCAGCGGACTTCTGCTCAAATGGCGCGCACCTTGTAGCGCCTAGGTCGGCTCGGGACGAGGCGCCCGCCGAACCGGCGCTACTTTTACCCGGGCCCCATCGAGAACCAGCGCGAGCTCACCTCGCTTGAGCTTCAGCGCATCCTCCCCGAATGCTTCGCGACGCCAGCCATGCAGGGCCGGCGTATCCGCATTGTCGTCAGCCGCAAGCTTCTCCAGATCCGCTACTGTCGCAATCAACTTTGAGGCCACTCCGGCGTCTTCGGCGCGGGCCTTCAGCAATACCTTCAACAGCTCGACGACCGCCCCCGCGGCAGGCGTATGCGTGACGGCTGGGCGAGCAACCTGTGGCGCGTAGGTATCCGCATCCCGCAATGCGACCTTTACAGCATCAAGCAGTTCCGGCCCGAACTTCGATCCCGAAAAGCCTTTCGGCAATGATCTGAGGCGATCCAGGCCCTCGGCCTCGACCGGCGCCTGGGTCGCAATCTCGTCGATGGCCTCGTCCTTCAGAACGCGTCCGCGAGGCTGATCCCGATTCTGGGCGGTCCGCTCCCTCCAGGCGGAGACAGCGCGGAAGACCGCCAGATACTTTGTCGTATGGCGCCGCGGCTTGAGGCGCTTCCAGGCAATCTCGGGATCCATGTCGTAAAGAGTGGGATCGGTCATCGCCGCCATTTCTTCAGTCACCCAGGAAAGCCGGTCGGTCTGCTCAAGGCGGGCGCGCAGCATCGGATAAAGTTCCGCGAGATGGGTGACGTCGGCAAGCGCATAGCTCAGCTGCGAATCGCTTAGCGGCCGTCGCGCCCAGTCCGTGAAGCGGCTGGACTTGTCGAGATCGACCTTCAGCATCTGGCGTACCAACGCGTCGTAGGCAATCTGCTCTCCGAACCCGGCCGCCATACCGGCTATCTGAGTGTCGAACAGGGGCTGGGGAATCGCACCGAGATTGTAGAAAATTTCGACATCCTGGCGCGCCGCGTGGAAGAC
>JANXTX010000163.1 GCA_025352165.1 Caulobacteraceae bacterium
CGCGCGGTGACTGACGGCGACATAGTGATGCTGGGCGAGAGCCGCTTCGAGGTCATCGGTTCCGGCGGCCACACGCTTGGCCACGTCGCCTATTTCGCGCCGTCGGACCACGTTGCCTTTGTCGGAGACACCCTGTTCGCACTGGGTTGCGGTCGGATCTTCGAAGGCACTCCGGCGCAGATGTGGGAGAGCCTCTCACGATTGGCGGCTCTGCCGGAAGACACCAGGGTCTATTGTGCTCATGAGTACACTGCCGCGAACGCCCGCTTCGCGCTGAGCGTTGACCAGTCGCCGGCTTTGCGGTCGCGAGCGGATGCGATCTTCGCGGCCCGCGAGCGCGGCGAGCCGACGGTGCCCACCTCGATCGGCCTGGAAAAGCAGACCAACCCTTTCCTTCGCGCGGCCGGCGTTGACGACTTCGCCGCGCTGCGTGCGGCGAAGGATGTGTTCAAAGGGTAGATCGGCGCCGGTTCAACGCGCGCCGAGCGCCTGCAGAATCCGTTCGGACGACGGCCTGCCGGCGAAACCGAGGGTGGGATCCACCGAAATCGCCACGACCTTGCCGCGCAGTGCCACCGCGGGATGGCTGCCGGTCTGAATCGCGATGGTCGCGAGGCGGGCAAGGATCGCATGGCCGCCCGGACGGCCGGCCAGGTCGATCATGGCCTCGATGACTACCGAGGCGGTATCAGCGATCAGGCCGTCCGAGTTCGGATCGACATCCGGCGCGTCGACCTCGATCTGATGTTGCGCGGCGCGGCTCGAGCGGACGCTTGCCTGATAGAGATGCTGGTACAGCAGCACCGGCCCCAGGGTGGCCAGTCTTAGCGGCGCGCCCGGTCCGATCAGGGCCGCCGCCGCCCCCTCGGGCCGCCGCGGCGTAAACACTGTCATACCGCCGAGCTTGGTTGCCCGCAGCACGGGCTCACTGACGTCGTTCTTGTAGATGATGTCGCCCCGTGGGCCGCGAAACGGCGCCAGAGACCAGACTTCCTGGCTGTCGTTGAATTTGATGAAGGCATGATGCGCCTGGCGGTCCAGAACGAATTCGCCGCCCTCGTCGATGGCATATCGCGCCACCACCGGCGCCGGCGCGCCGCGACCATTCTGATAGGCGAGCACAATCGATCGTCGCCCAAAGAGCGACGCTGACTGGGCACACCCGGCCGAAAGCGCCGCGGCCAAGCCTATGGCGCAAATCAGCCCCCTACCTTTGGCTCGCAAAGCCGACGCCATCCTTGGGTCCATGCGTCTTGATAGCGGCGGTTTTTGGACGCGGTCGACTCTAAGTGAATTTCGCTGGATTGCCGGCAGATCAGACCGGCGCGCTGGAGCCATCTCCCGGCAAGGTAGTTGAGGCGTCGGCAATCTGGTATCAGGCCACCTGCGACTAACCGGTGATATATTGGCCGCCGTTGACGGTCAGTGTAGAACCGGTGATGAAACCGGCGTCCTCGGCGGCGAGAAACGCGACACAGCGGGCTATCTCGTCGGCCATGCCCAGTCGTCCCACCGGGATGCCGGCGATGATCTGGTCAAGTACGTTCTTTGGCACCGAGGTGACCATTTCGGTGTCGATGTAACCGGGCGCGATGCAGTTCACGGTGATGCCCTTCTTGGCATTTTCCTGAGCCAGCGCCTTGGTAAAGCCGATCATGCCCGCCTTCGCGGCCGAATAGTTCGTCTGACCCATCTGGCCCTTCTGGCCATTGATGGAACTGATGTTGATGATCCTGCCGAACCCTCGTTCGCGCATGCCCTCGATGACGTTGCGGGTCATGTTGAAGATCGAGGCGAGATTGACGTGGATGACGTCGTTCCACTGCTCTTCCGTCATCTTGTGCAACATGGCGTCGCGGGTAATGCCGGCATTGTTCACCAGCACATCGATGGGGCCAAATTCGGCTTCCACCTGGTTCACCGCGGCGGCGCAGTCGGCAAAGGAGGAGACATTGCCCTTGACGACCATGACTCCGAGTTCCATCGCGCAAGCGTTCGCCGCAACCTCGTTACCGGCATAGCCGGCGGCGACCTTGTAGCCCGCCGCCTTGAGCCGCGCGCAAATCGCCCTGCCGATGCCGCGGGTGCCGCCGGTCACAAAAACCACCCTGTTCATGACTATTTTCCCTAGTTGCTAATGGCTCAGGAACAAAACTCAGGCGGCCTCGACGCACATGGCCACGCCCATGCCGCCGCCGACACAAAGAGTCGCGAGCCCCTTCCTGGCGCCCGAACGATCCATCTCATGCAGGAGCGTCGTAAGGATCCGGGCGCCCGAAGCCCCGATCGGGTGGCCAATGGCGATGGCGCCGCCATTCACGTTGACCCTGGCTGTATCCAGGCCCAATTCCCTCACGACCGCCAGCGACTGCGCGGCGAAGGCCTCGTTTGACTCGATCAGGTCGAGATCGGCAATCTTCCAGCCCGCCTTCGCCAGCGCCTTCTGGCTGGCCGGGATCGGCCCGGTGCCCATGATTCCAGGCTCCACGCCCGCGTGCGCCCATGAGGCGATGCGGGCGAGCGGCTTCAGCCCCCGTCGCGCCGCTTCGTCGGCGGTCATCAGCACCAGGGCGGCGGCGCCGTCGTTCAGGCCCGAGGCATTCGCGGCGGTCACCGAACCATCCTTGGAGAAGGCGGGCCGCAAACCACTGACACTTTCGTAGGTCGCGCCATGCCGGATGTATTCGTCCTGATCCACCACGGTGTCGCCCTTGCGGCCCTTGATGGTCACTGGGGTAATCTGGCTGACGAAACGACCGGCCTTCTGGGCTGCTTCCGCCTTGTTCTGGGAATCGACGGCGAAACGATCCTGGTCTTCGCGGGTGATCTGCCACCGAGCGGCGATGTTCTCCGCTGTCTGGCCCATGTGATAGCCATGGAACGCGTCCCACAGGCCGTCCTTGATCATGGTGTCGACAAAAGAGAGATCACCCATCTTCTGACCCGAGCGCAAGTGAGCGGCATGAGGCGACAGGCTCATGCTTTCCTGGCCACCGGCCACGACGATCGCCGCATCACCCGCCGCAATCTGTTGCGCGCCAAGCGCGACCGCGCGCAGGCCCGATCCACAAAGCTGATTGACGCTCCACGCAGGGCTTTCGACCGGCACGCCGGCGTTGACGGCTGCCTGACGAGCCGGACCCTGGCCGGCGCCCGCCTGCAGAACCTGCCCCATGATGACCTCCTCGACGTCGGACGCCGAAATACCTGCGCGCTGGATCGCCGCCTGTATGGCGATCCTGCCAAGCTCATGGGCCGGCAGCGAAGACAGTGCTCCGTTGAAGGATCCAACAGGGGTGCGGGCGGCTGAAACGATTACGATATCGGTCATTTGCTGAAGGCTCCGGGAAGCACTGGATTGTGGTCGTCGAATAGCACGCCACAATCTTCGTGTCCCGTAAACACAGTTGCATTTCCATGATCTGGCGCTGCGACGCGGCATAGGCGATAGTGCGGTGCATCAGATCGTTTTGCGCGTAACCTGGAGAACCCCATGGCCACAGAAAACGCATCGCCCCGTCCCTCCGCGCGAGGTGAACGTGTAATCATTCAGAAGTACGCCAATCGACGCCTCTACAACAAGGCGACCAGCAGCTACATCACCCTGGACGATCTTGCCGCCATGGTCCGCCAGGATGTGGATTTTGTCGTCTACGATGCAAAGAGCGGTGAAGACATAACGCGCAAGGTGCTTACG
Source organism: Caulobacteraceae bacterium (assembly GCA_025352165.1). Taxonomy (GTDB): domain Bacteria; phylum Pseudomonadota; class Alphaproteobacteria; order Caulobacterales; family Caulobacteraceae; genus Acaudatibacter. The sequence continues at coordinate 3,698 of JANXTX010000163.1, forward strand.
CAGATCATCTTCGAAGAAGAAGGCCGCGGTCAAAATCTTCTGCCGATACAGTTCCTACGGCAACTGATCGGTTTCTACGGCGACCGCATGCAGGCCTTCCTGCCAAGCTTCCTCGAACTTTCGCTGGAAAGCTTCATCAAGCAGCAGGGACGCATGCGTGACCAGTTCTCAGTGATCACTCCGCCGGGCATGGGCGCGTTCGACGAACAGATCCGCCAGAACATGGCCCTGTTCGAGCGCGCCATGAAGATGTTCACGCCATTCGCCTATCGTGCGGACGAAATCACGCCTCCGCTGGCTGCGAAGCCCGCGGAACCCGCGCGGGACGACGACACATTGACGGAACTCAAGAAACAGATGGCGGCAATGCAGGCACAACTCGCGGCGCTGGCGTCAAAATCCTGATGAGGCAAGACAATCGCTTCCCAGAAGGCGTGTCGTAAGACAGGACGCGTGTGACGAGGGTCTTCGAGACCTTTCAAGGGGACAAATGGGATAATGACTGACGTCTGTTCTCAATTGCTGGGTGTGGTTCCTGATGAGTTGAGGCGCCGGGTGGAAGCAAGGGTCCGCCCGATGAAGGCGGTGAAAGGCCGCACCGTACTGGGGGTCGGCGCTTTGCCGGACGATGTACTGTTTATACTGGAAGGGGAAGCGACGGTTGCATTGCACTCCGTCAACGGCCGCGAGATCTCGGTCAGGCGTCTGGGCCCCGGCGACATTTTCGGAGATCTGGCCGCCATCGATGGCCGACCACGCAATGCCAATGTGGTAGCCCAGAGTGATCTCCGCCTTATTGCGATGAATCAGGCGGATTTCCTCGATTGCCTTCGTTCATCTTCAGAAGCGTCGATCTGGTTTGCCCGTCGACTGGTCGACGAGGTGCGGCGGTTGACCGAAAAGGTCTTCGAACTGAGCGCCCTGAATGTGCAGGCGCGGCTGCTTTGCGAACTACTTCGTCTGGCTCGCGCGGCGCCGCCGACACCCGGGCCAGGCGTCACGTTGCACGATGCCCCGACCCATTTGGAACTCGCCAACCGTATCGCGACGCAACGCGAGGCAGTCACCCGGGAAATCCGCTCTCTGGCGACACAGGGTATCCTGCAACACAATCGGCGCTCGATGCATTTTCCAAGTCTGGAGCAGCTCGAGCATGAAGTGTCCCGCGTCGTAGGCGTGATCGCCGAGCCGGTCACCTCCCGGCCGCCACCCAGCCAACCGCGCTAGCCGGTATGTCAATGGCCAGGACGAGGGTGGCGATTGTCGGTGGCGGATGTGGCGGCGTCGCCGCCGCGTTCTGGCTCACCAGCCCCGAACTGAACGGACAGTTCGAGGTGACACTTTACTCGCGTGGCTGGCGTCTCGGCGGCAAGGGAGCGAGCGGGCGGAGCAGCACGTCTGACCGTCGTATCGAAGAGCACGGCCTCCACCTTTGGCTGGGCTGCTATCATCGCGCATTTCAGATGATGCGGCTCTGTTATGCGGAACAGCGAGAGCCGAGGCCTTTCGCGACGCTGCGCGATGCATTCCTCCCGATGGGGCGCATCGTGCTGGAATCGAGAAGCGGCCCGCCAGACGCGCCTCAATGGTCGCCGTGGCGATTCGATGTGCCGACAACCGAAGCCTTTCCGGGCCATGGCGCGTCTTCGCTCCTGGCATCGCTGGGAATCCGGTTTGCCGAGGGGTTGCGAAACCTGTTCCGTCGTCGGCCCACGGCTTCGGAAACGTCGGGCGCGAGCCAGATCAATTGGCGCCAACTCGCCTCACTGGCCGCGCTTGGCGCGGTCTTCCTGAAAGGCCTGATGCTGGATGTCGTCCTGCGCCTGGATGGACGTCAGAAGAGTATCGCAAGACTGGAATCGATGGACTTCCGGGCCTGGCTGGTTCGGCATGGTGCATCCAACGCCCTCGCCGATTCAGCGCCGGTCCGCGCCATCTACGACCTCGCATTTGCCTATCCGGGCGGTGACTGCGGCAGGCCGGGACAGCTGGCCGCGGGTTCCACGATTGGCCTGATCCTCGAACTGATCGGCTACCGGGGTGCGCCGCTTTTCAAGATGCGCTCGGCGATGGGCGACACCATCTTCGCGCCGCTCTATCGGGTGCTTCAACAGAGGGGCGTCAGGATTGAGCTCTTCCATCGACTGCGTTCGGTCAGCCCCGACGCCGGACAGCGTTCACTGGCGGGGCTGAATCTCGAGCGGCAGGTGAACTTCGCCTCGGGCGGCTACGAACCGCTGATCGATGTGGCGGGCGCGGAATGCTGGCCCGACGAACCTCTCTGGGAGCAACTTCAGGGTGGTGAGGCGTTGCTCGCCGCCGGGGTGAATTTCGAGGACATCACCGATCCGACTGTCGCGGCGACGGTCGAATTGCGAGCCGGACGGGACTTCGACACGGTGATCCTGGCCGTACCTCCCGATATGCTCAAACAGGTCACCCCCAATCTGAGCGATTCCCGATGGATGCGCATGCTCGACACCAGCGCCAGTGTCGCTACTCAGGCGTACCAGCTCTGGCTAGGCTGTACGTCCGCTGAGCTGGGCTGGCATGGTGGGGATCTGGTCTCGGCGTATGAGCCGCCATTCTCGACCTGGGCGGACATGTCGCATCTGCTTTCACACGAGACGTGGGAGAACCCGGACGGTCCCAAGTCCATCCACTATTTCTGTGGGCCGATGCAAGATGCGGACGCGGCCGGCCCATTTCCAAAGCAGTCGGTGGAGTCGAAGATGGCTGAGTGGCTCGAGCGAGCGGCGGCGGGGATCTGGCCCGACTACGCCACCGCGGCAAAAGGACGAATGCGCTTCAGCTCAGTCCATGCAAACGTCGATCCATCGGAGCGCTACGTGCAGGCGCCGCCAGGCAGCATAGAGACGCGTCTGGCCGCCGACGATCTTGTCTATCGGAACCTCTATCTTGCGGGGGACTGGACCCGGACCAAATACTGCGGCGGGTGCGTCGAGAACGCCGTGCAGTCCGGCCTTACCGCCGCTCGGGCGATCAGCGGGCGTCCCGATCTTGGCGGCCTGGGTCGCCGATGGAAGTGAAACAGCGACCACTGGCCAAGCCGCGCACGTCGGCTTACCAATAGCGCATGACAAACTACTGCTTTCCGCCGCCCGCGCAGACGATCGTCCCGATTCAGGGGTCCGATCAGGTATTTCCGGTCAGGCGCATCCTTTGCGTCGGTCGAAACTACGCAGCGCATCGCCGGGAAATGGGCGGCGATGATCGGGAGCCGCCGTTCTTTTTTGCCAAGCCCGCGGATGCAATCGCTCCTCCCGGGGTTAACCCGGCCTATCCGTCGGCTACCAGCAATCTGCACCACGAAGTCGAGTTGGTGGTGGCGCTCGGCGGCGGCGGAGCCGATGTACCCGTCGGCGACGCCCTGTCATTGGTGTTCGGCTATGCTGTCGGCGTGGACCTCACCCGCAGGGATCTGCAGGCGAGCGCCCGCGACAAGGGGCAGCCGTGGGACTCCTCCAAGGGTTTCGACCAGTCGGCTCCGATCAGTGCGATCCGCTGTCACCTCGACCGTCCGCCGGAGGGAGGGATCCAGCTGAGCGTGAACGGCGCCACACGCCAGAACGCCGCGCTTACCGACATGATCTGGAACGTTCCCGAAATCATTGCCGAGGCATCCAGGCTATGGCGCCTGGCGCCGGGCGACCTGATCTATACCGGAACGCCCGAAGGCGTCGGTCCGTTGATAAGGGGTGACATCGTCGAAGCCATGGTCGAGGGCATTGCCGACCTGGCCTTCAACGTTGTTTGAAAGCCGAAGGAGGGGCTGCCGTCATGACGATATCGTGTATCCACTTGTTAGGTTACACTGTGGTGATGGCTGCATCGGCTACGGTCGCGCTTGCCCAAACAGCGGCGCCCGTCGCGATTCCGCTCGACAAGGAGCAGTCTGTCGGGGGTATCGATGTCGGGTGCACGGGCATCGGCGAAGCCAAGAACGACGCGCGATGGAAGGCGTATCCGATCCGGGTCGAGGCCGCCAACATGGCGGGAGACCTGGCGGCGAACGTCGCCATCAGCCTATCGAAAGCAGCCGGCGATGCGCTTGCGACGGTGAGCTGCGAGGGGCCGTGGATCATGCTGCGCGCGGCGGCGGGTAGCTACAGGTTCGACGCCTGGATGCCCGGTGAGACCTTCAAGCACCAAACCGGCACGTTCAGCCTGCCGACAAAGGGCCAACGGATTGTCAGCATACGATTTCCGGCCAGTTGATCCGGTCCCGCCCGGATGACGCTGGTATTGCATTCGTACTGGCGAGCCACGGCGCCTTACCGGGTACGTATAGGCCTGCGGCTAAAGGGTCTGGATTTCAGATATTCGCCCGTGAACCTGCTCGGCGCTGAGCAACGGGGCGAGGCCTATGGCGCGATCAATCCACAACATCTTGTGCCCACGCTGGAGACCGGCGACGGGGTGATGACGCAGAGTCTCGCCATCCTGGAATGGCTGGAAGAGACCTATCCTGAACCGCCGCTGCTGCCGGAAAGCCCGTCGGAAAGAGCGACTGTCCGGGCTATCGCCACAATGATCGCCTGCGACGTGCACCCCCTGAACAATTTGCGAGTCCTGCAAGCCCTGGCGGAACTTGGTCACCCCATGGGCGGCCCGCAGCAGGCGGCTTGGGGTTCGAAGTGGATCAATGACGGCTTTGAGGCGTTAGAGCCGATTGTCGCGCGACACGGCGAAGGCTTCGCTTTTGGCGCGACGCCTACGATCGCTGACTGTTGCCTCATTCCGCAGATATGGTCGTCAAGTCGCTTCGGCGTCGACATGGGCCGCTTCCCGGCGCTTGCGGCAGTTGCGGCCAGCGCCGCCGAGCATCCCGCCTTCATAGCCGCACACCCGGAACACCAGCCGGACGCACCCTGATCAGGGGTGGACGATGGGACGAGACTGGCGGTGACGCCAGCCTGAGGTCGACGAAATTTTCCAATTGGTAAACGCGCCTTAACGCACTTGCACCACATCCTGCCGAGGGATCATCTTCAGTCGAACGCAGGGGATTCGGGATCATGGCTAAAGCGGCTAGGCGCAGGGGGGCGGGGCGGATCCTGGAGGCCGTGCGACGGGCCTGGGCGGACGCCGGTCTGGCCAGATTGCTGGGTCTGGTGGTCGCGCTCGCGGGGATGGCGCTGCTTGCCGCGCTGGCCAGCTACAGGGCCAGCGACCCGAGCCTGAACACCGACGCCCCTGGAAGGCCGACAAACTGGCTGGGCCCCATGGGTGCGAACGCCGCCGATCTGGCGATGCAGGCGTTCGGCCTGGCGGCGTGGGCGCTGGCCGCCCTGATGGTCTTTGCCGGTGTCTCCCGGCTTTTAAACAGCCGCCCAACGAAAATAAACCCGGCAGGCTATGCCCTTCGGATCCTTGCTGGTGTCGTGGGGATTGCCGCCCTGGCTGGAGCTTTCGCGGCGCCAGCGCCGCCAGCCGCCTGGCCACTAGCCTCGGGTCTTGGCGGAGTCGCGGGCGACAGCCTGCTGGTGTGGGGAAGAGCGGCGTTTGACCAGTTCAATCTGGATCACGCCGATCTCATCACAAGCGTGGTGTTGGCCTGCACCGCACTCCTGGCGGTGAGCTATGGTTTCGCCCTGCGTCTGCCGCGGCTCGCCAGGGCATCGTCGAAACCGCTGAACATACCCAAAAAGCCTGTTGCGGCGACAAGGGCCTCGGCTCGCAACATGCCGGACCCAGAGAACATTCCGATCCCGGATGAGCCGATATCACCGGGCCCGGCGGTCGGAACATTGGCGATCAAGACCCCCAAGTCGTCAGGTCGGGCATCGGGTCGCGAGGCACGCGAGATCCAGCCGACACTGCCGCTGTTCGATGAGCCCGGCGCATTTCGCCTGCCTCAGCTCTCGATGTTGGCCAAGCCTAGTGTCCGAACGGCAAATGTGGACGAAGCTGCCTTGCGCCAGAACGCCCGCATGCTCGAAGGCGTCCTTGCGGAATTCGGCGTGCGCGGCGAGATCGACCAGATCCGTCCCGGCCCGGTGGTCACGCTCTATGAGCTGGCGCCCGCACCCGGCGTGAAATCGGCGCGGGTCGTGGCGTTGTCCGACGACATCGCCCGCTCAATGAGCGTCGCGGCGTGCCGGGTCAGCGTGGTTCCCGGCCGAAACGCCATCGGCATCGAACTTCCCAACGCGCGCAGGGAGACCGTCTTCCTGCGCGATCTGCTGTCCAGCGCCGAATATGAGAAGGCGAGCCAGGCATTGCCGCTTGCGCTCGGCGAGACCATCGGCGGCGAACCCTACATCGTCGACCTCACCAAGATGCCTCACCTGCTGATCGCGGGAACCACCGGGTCGGGGAAATCGGTTGGCGTCAACGCCATGATCCTGTCGATCCTGTACCGGCTGACACCTGAGCAGTGCCGCTTCATCATGATCGACCCCAAGATGCTGGAACTGTCGGCCTATGACGGGATTCCGCATCTGCTGGCGCCGGTGGTCACCGATCCCAAGAAGGCGATCGTGGCGTTGAAATGGACCGTGCGCGAAATGGAAGACCGCTATCGGCGGATGTCCAAGATCGGCGTGCGCAACGTGGCGGGCTACAACGAGCGCGCGCGGGAGGCATTATCCAAGAAGGAACATTTCGTACGCACGGTGCAGACCGGCTTCGATGAAAAGGGCCGCCCGGTCTACGAGGAGGAAAAAATCCGGCCCGAGCCGATGCCGTACCTGGTCGTGGTCATCGACGAAGTGGCCGACCTGATGATGGTGGCGGGCAAGGACATCGAAGGGGCGGTCCAGAGACTGGCCCAGATGGCTCGCGCCGCGGGCATCCACCTGATCATGGCCACGCAGCGCCCGTCGGTTGACGTGATCACAGGCACCATCAAGGCAAACTTCCCGACCAGGATCAGCTTTCAGGTCACATCCAAGATCGACTCGCGCACGATCATGGGCGAGCAGGGCGCAGAACAGCTGCTGGGCATGGGCGACATGCTCTACATGGCCGGCGGCGGACGGGTGACCCGCCTGCACGGTCCGTTTGTTTCCGACCAGGAAGTCGAGACGGTGGCCAAGTTCGTTCGCGACCAGGGCGAGCCGCAATATGTCGACGACGTCACCGCCTCCCCCGAAGAGGACGATGAAGGCGGCGCGATGGTAGCCGATGGCGAGAGTGCGGATCTGTACGATCAGGCCGTTGCGGTCGTCACCCGGGACCGCAAGGCCTCGACAAGCTATATTCAGCGCCGATTGCAGATCGGCTACAACCGCGCGGCTTCCCTCATGGAGCGAATGGAACGTGAAGGTGTGGTAGGTGTCGCCAACCATGCCGGAAAGCGCGAGATTCTCGCCGGCCCGCCGCCTTAAATTTGCCGGACACCGACCGGCATTCTGGAGTCTCGATGTTGGTCCGATACCTGCCCCGCAGATTTGCGCTGGTGCTTCTCGCCGTCGCCGCTACGTGGCCGATGGCTGCGCCCGCCTCGACTTCGCTTGCGAGTGACGACAGCGCCCTGGTCAGCAAGGCGGTCGGCTACCTGGAGGGCCTGACCAGCGCCAAGGGACGCTTCGAGCAGACCGACTCGCGGGGCGAGACGACGACCGGAACCTTCTTTCTGCAACGCCCGGGACGCGCCCGTTTCGACTACGATCCGCCCTCGGGTCTGGTCATTGCGTCCAATGGTTTCAAGGTCACGGTCGTGAACCGGCGCCTCAAGACCATCGAAAGCTACCCGCTGGGCCTGACTCCGCTTGGCCTGTTTCTGGCCAGGAACATCAGGCTCGACCAGGGTGTCTTCGTCAGCGCGGTCGACCGGACCGCCAGCGGATTTATCGTCATGGCCCAGGATGCCCATAAGCGATCGCAGGGATCGATCGCGCTGAGCTTCAGCAACCAGCCGATGCGCCTGCAGGGCTGGGTGGTCACCAATGCCCAGGGGCAAAGCGTGCGAGTGCGCCTGGCCGACCTGTCGCCCTCCCCTGCGCAGAGCTGGAAATTCTTTGAACTGAGCGACCCTGCCCGTGGATCGGGCCCGGCCAGCTAGATGCCGCTACGTGTCGCCTCATGGAATATCAATTCCGTGCGCCTGCGCGCCGAGCAGGTCGCGCGTTTCGTCGCCGAACAGGCCCCGGACGTTCTCTGCCTGCAGGAGATAAAGTGCCGGGAGGCCGAATTCCCGGTTGCCGCTCTGGCTGAAGCCGGATTGCCGTATCTTCGCATCGCCGGTCAGAAAGGCTGGCATGGTGTGGCCATCGCCTCGCGACTGCCGATCGAGGATGCGCCGGTCCTCGACGTCTGCCGTGAAGGTCATGCGCGATCTGTTGGCGCCATCGTAGGCGGCGTAGAAATCCAGAACTTCTACATCCCGGCCGGCGGCGACGTTCCCGACCGCGCGGCCAACCCGAAGTTCGATCACAAACTGGATTTCTTCGAGCGCCTGACAGCGGAGACCTCATGCCGCGATCCGCGGGCGCCGCTGATCATCGCCGGCGACCTGAACGTCGCTCCTGGCGAGAACGACGTGTGGAACCACAAGTTCATGCTCAAGGTGGTCAGCCACACGCCGCCGGAAACCGATGCGATGGCGAAGCTCAAGGCGAGCCTCGGCTTCATCGATCTGGCCCGTGAAGCGATCCCCGAGCCCGAGAAGCTGTTTTCCTGGTGGAGCTATCGGGCGGCGGATTTCCGCGCATCGAATCGGGGATTGCGGCTCGATCACATCTGGATCTCGCCCGGCCTACGAGAGGCCGCATTCCGGACTGGCAAGGCGCTGGCAAGGGTGCATGACGACGTAAGATCCTGGGAGCGCCCCAGCGACCATGCTCCGATCAGTGTCGACCTGATGGTCTGACCTCCTAGGGGGACAGTCGATAGCCCCCTGCCTCGGTCAGCAGCAATCTCGAATTCGCCGGCTCGGGCTCGATCTTCTGACGCAGGCGATAGATATGGGTTTCCAGCGTGTGGGTGGTCACACCGGCATTGTAGCCCCATACTTCGGCCAGCAGTTCCTCGCGCGAAACGGGCTTTGATCCCGCCCGATACAGGTACTTGAGGATGCTGGCTTCCTTGTCGGTCAAGCGCAGTTTCTTGCCTTTAGGATCGACAAGAATCTTGGCGGCCGGCCGGAACTCGTAGAGGCCGATGCGGAACACCGCGTCCTCGGACTGTTCATGACTGCGTAGTTGCGCCCTAATGCGCGCCAGCAGCAGGTTGAACTTGAAGGGCTTGGTCACATAATCGCTGGCGCCGGAATCTAGGCCGAGGATGGTGTCCGATTCGCCGGCCGCGGCGGTGACCATGATCACCGGCGCAAGGATACCGCTACGGCGAAGCAGGCGGCAGGCTTCCCGGCCGTTCATGTCCGGAAGATCGACGTCCAGCAGAATCAGGTCGGGCCGCGTGTCCTTGGCCAATCGGACCCCTTCGCTGGCCGTGGCCGCGCAGGTGGCGTCGAACTCCTCATGCAGCTGCAGCTGTTCCGCCAGGAGTTCGCGGAGGTCCGGGTCGTCATCGATGATAAGGATGGACTTGCGCTGGGGCATGGCGGGGAGAACATGCACCCATTGGACCCTTTCCGCCAAGAGGCGGGTCAACAAGGCGCGCGAACGGATGATTTTTACCGCCTATGCCGACGGCGTATTCGACCTCGACGGCAGGCTGGTTCGATGTGCGCTGGGGCGAAATGGCGTGATCGGCGCCATAGCCAAGCGTGAAGGAGACGGCTGCTCGCCCGGTGGCGTGTGGCCCCTGAGGCGGGTGCTCTATCGGCCCGACCGGGGCGAAGCGCCGACAACCTGGCTGCCGTCCGCGCCCATCGCGGAAAGTGACGGGTGGTGTGATTCGCCCGGCGACCCCGCCTATAACCGCCCTGTCCCGCTTCCCTATCGCGCGAGTGCGGAAAGGCTGTGGCGCAACGACGGGCTGTACGACATCGTCGTCATTCTCGGTCACAACCACGACCCAGTGGTGGAGGGGGCGGGGTCGGCGATCTTCCTGCACGTGGCGGCGCGCGACTATGGACCGACTGAGGGATGCGTGGCGCTGGCGCGCCCGGACCTCGACGCGCTGCTCTGCGTCGTCGGACCGAACGATGTGATCGCGATCACGGATCGCAAAGCGGGGATTCAGCCGTGAGTCGCCCGGTCGCCGAACAGGGCCGAGCCAATCCGGACATTGGTGGCGCCGAAAGCGATGGCGGTCTCGAAGTCACCGCTCATCCCCATGGACAATCCCGTGAGTGCATTACGGCGAGCGATCTTGGCGAGCAGGGCGAAGTGAGGACCCGGCGGCTCATCGGCCGGAGGGATGCACATCAGGCCCTCGACGACGAGCTTGTTGGTCTCGCGGCAGAGAGCAATGAACGCGTCGGCGTCGTGGGGAGCGATCCCGGCCTTCTGCGGTTCCTCCCCGGTATTGACCTGGACATAGAGACGCGGCGCGCGGCCCACTCGCTGGATTTCGGCCTGCAGGACCTCAGCCAGCCGGGGGCGGTCGAGGGTCTCGATGACGTCGAAGAACGCGACCGCCTCGCGGGCCTTGTTGGTCTGCAATGGACCGATCAGGCGAAGCTCGAGACCCTCGCGACGTCCCTGCCAGCGCTCCGTGGCCTCCTGCACGCGGTTCTCGCCGAACACCGTCTGACCCGCCGCCAGCACCGGCTCGATGGCCGACCAGGGCTGCAGTTTCGATACAGCCGTGAGTGCGATATCGGCGGGATTGCGGTGAGCCGCCTGTGCGGCCGCGGCTATACGCGAGATGATTTCGGGATAGGACATTGAGCGCTTCGGACATCCGGTCATTGTGGCGGGCCGCGCGGAGGCTAGGGGCTCGCGGCGTCGCTGCAAAGGCCTTGCCGCCGCTACTTTTCTTTACCGACCCGATTCGCACGCCAAACCCGGAAAAGGTCGTCGCGCGGCTGCCGCGCGGCGCGGCTGTCGTCTACCGCCATTTCGGGGCCGCTGATGCGTTGAGCCGGGGCAAGATGATCGCCACGGTTGCGCGCCGCCGCGGCGTGCGCCTGCTGGTCGGAGCCGACGGTACGCTGGCCGCAAGACTGGGCGCCGACGGCGTGCATCTTCCGCAGCGGCTCGCCGGACGCACCGGACTGGTGAGGACGCTGCGTCGCCGCTTCCTGGTGACGGCGGCCGCGCACGACCTGCCGGCAGCGTTGCGGGCGAGGCGGGCGGGAGTCCAGGCGATCGTGGTCTCACCGGTATTTCCCAGCCACAGTCCGTCGGCCGGCCAAGCCCTGGGCGTGCGACGGCTAGCCACACTGATCCGCAAGGCCGGGCTCCCGGCCTATGCCCTTGGCGGGGTAACGGCGCGGACTGCGAGGCGATTGCCGCTGTCCGGCGCCGTCGGGATGGCCGCGATCGAGGGGCTCACAACAAGGGACTAGGCGAGCCGCACCATCATCCGGGTTGCCTCCACCTCGCGCCGGGCGATCGACCAACGCGGCTCGACGACGCCGGTATAGAGAAACCCGGTCTTGATGAGGACGGCGGCGGAGGCTTCGTCGTCCGCGAAGTGCCCGGCCGAGAGCACCGACCTGCGCCAGTCCCGGTGCGCCCAGCGCACGGCGGCGTTGATTGCCTCGGTCATCAGTCCGCGCCCGCGAAATTGTGGCGCGAGCCAATAGCTGAGTTCCGCGGCCATGGCGCCGTTTGCGTGCAGGCCCACCTTGCCGATGATCCCGTCGACCGGATCCCGCACGGCGAACACGATGGGGCCACGGGGGGCGTCATCGGGCGCGGGGGCGAAGAGACGCGCGACGCAGGCCCGCGCTTCCACGACCGAGAGTGGCCGCAGTTCCAGCCTGGTCGTCCTGAGGACCGGCAGCTCCGAGATCATGCTGTTTCCTTCCAATGGTCCAAATGCAAAGCGGGGAGTCCGGCTCCCGGACTCCCCGCTGTGATTTCACCGGTCCGGATCGCCTTTTCAGGTGCGATCCAGAGGAAGGTCCTCGAAGTGGATCGCTCTATTCCGCCGCCGCGGCCGCTGCCGCCGCCGGCACTACGTTTACGTAGGTGCGGTCGTTGCGCTTGGTCACGAACTTCACGTGGCCATGCTCGGTGGCGAAAAGGGTGTGGTCCTTGCCAATGCCCACGTTCTCGCCCGGCCAGTACTTCGTACCGCGCTGACGAATAATAATGTTGCCCGAGAGAACGGCTTCGCCGCCGAACTTCTTCACGCCCAGTCGCTGACCGGCTGAATCGCGACCGTTACGCGAGGAGCCGCCTGATTTCTTATGTGCCATGGCTTTCGGTCTCCGTAGGTCTGGTTAGGCGCCGACGCGACGGTTGGCGATGCGCTCGGCCCGCGAGGCCGCTTTCGCTTCGGCTGCTTCCATGCCGCGGGCGAGATTGCGGGCGCGGGCATTGATGACGACCAGCGGCGTGAGGTCCACTTCGCCATCCCAGCTCTCGGACTTGCCGGCGCCGGTAATGCCGGTCACGCGCAGGACGGTTTCGAACTGGCGATGTCCACGCGTACGGCGATAGCCCTGGCGGCGGATCTTCTTGAAGACCTTGATCTTCTCGCCCTTGCGGGTTTCCACGAGGGTTGCGCTCACGCTGGCGCCTTCCACCTGGGGCGCGCCGACGGTGACATCGGCGCCTTCACCGATCATCAGCACTTCGCCGAACGCCACGCTGGCGCCCGGTTCGCCCTCAAGCTTTTCCACAACCAGCATATCGCCGGCCTGGACCCGATACTGTTTGCCGCCGGTCTTGATCACCGCGTACATCGTTGAACGCCTTCGAAAAGCTAGAGAGAAGAACATGAAAAGACAGCGCCCGCGAATGGACCCGCGGGCGACGGCGGGGTGATATACCAACGAGCCCCGCGAAGTCAACGACCGGGAGGCCTGAACCGGGGCAATCGGGTGAAGCCAGGTTGACCAGGCAGGGCGATCACCAGGGAGGCGGCAGGAAGAAAGAGTTCACCACAAAGACACAAAGTACACGAAGTCCTTATGACGGCGAAACCGTCGACCTCAGGTCGAGCGTGTTTTTCGCCTTCGGCAAGCCCAACCCATCGTCGACTTCGTGTTCCTTCTTGTCCTTTGTGTCTTTGTGGTGAACTCTTCTCTTCCGTTCGCCTGTCATCAAACCTCTGCCTAGCGGTCGATCACCCGACATCCCTGGAGCGTAACGAGGGCCGTTGAACCTTATGGCCAGGATCACCTAATAGGGATCATGACCCTCACACCCGTCACCGTCCTTACAGGCTATCTCGGCGCCGGCAAGACCACGCTGCTCAATCGCATCCTCTCGGAGGACCATGGCAGACGCTATGCCGTGATCGTCAACGAGTTCGGCGAGATTGGTATCGACAACGAACTGGTCGTCGGCGCGGACGAGGAAGTGTTCGAAATGAACAACGGCTGCGTCTGCTGCACGGTGCGCGGCGACCTGATCCGCGTGCTGCAGGGCCTGATGAAGCGTCAGGCGAGCGCGACGCGGGGCTTCGACGCGATCATCGTCGAGACCACGGGGCTGGCCGATCCAGGTCCGGTGGCGCAGACCTTCTTTGTCGACGATGACGTCAAGGCCGGCACGCGGCTGGACTCGGTGACCACCGTGGTCGATGCGCGGCATGTCACCAGCGCGCTGGCGGATGGCCGCGAGGCGGCCGAGCAGATCGCCTTCGCCGACCAGATCATCCTCAACAAGACCGACCTCGTCACCGAGGATGAGCTGGCCTCGATCGAGGCGCGCCTGCGACGGCTGAATCCGCTGGCGCCGATCCATCGGGCGCAGCGCTCCAATGTGCCGCTGGACGCGATCCTAGGACGTGGCGGGTTCGATCTCGACCGTATCGTCGAGCTGGAGCCGGAATTCCTCAATCCGCCGCACGGCGAGGCCGGGCATGTGCATGACGAGGATTGTGGTCACGATCATCACCATGGCCACGACCACCACGATCATGTCCACGATGACGAGATCAAGGGTGTGTCGCTAAGCCTGCCCGGCCCGGTCGACTCGCAGAAGGTGACCCGCTGGCTCAATGACCTGCTGGCGGCTCAGGGCCCGGACATCCTGCGGGCCAAGGGCATACTGGCGGTCGCCGGCGATGACCGGCGCCTGGTGTTCCAGGCGGTGCATATGATCCTGGAAGGTGACTTCCAACGTGAATGGCGCGCGGACGAGCCGCGCGCCAGCCGGATGGTGTTCATTGGTCGGAAGCTGGATGAAGCGCAGCTGAAGCGGGGGTTCGAGGCCTGCGCGGCTTGAGGTAATGTCCCTCCATCCCCTTCATGGGGAGGGACAGACGCCGAAGGCGTCAGGGTGGGGAATGGTGAAGGAGCGCAAATCCCAGAGATTAGCAGAGGCGGAGACGCTCCCCACCCGTCTTCTCGCAAGGGCTCGAAGCCACCCTCCCCATGCGCCGACGGAGGGAGGTCGTAAGACGACTAGCCGCCGCCGAGGTCTTCGGCGATGAGGCCGATCTTGAAGTAACCGTCCAGCTGGAGCTGGTTGATCACGTCCATGAACTGACGGTACTTTACGTGCCGGTCGGCGCGGATGAAGATCCGCTCATCGGTCGGGTTCGGCTTGTTCAGCGAAGCGGCCAGGTCGGAGCCGAGGCGATCCATCGACGACGGCTTGATCTGGTTGGCGCCGAACGAGACGTAAATCAGCCCACCATCCTGAATCGAGATGAAGGTGGGCGGCTTGTCGTGCGTGGGATCCTTTGGCGGCTGAGCCGGCGGCAGGTCGAGGCGGATTGACACGGTTGCGATCGGCGCGACCACCATGAAGATGATCAGCAGCACCAGCATCACGTCCACGAAGGGCGTGACGTTCATGTCGCTGTTCTGACCTAGGTCGAACTTGCCGCCACCACCGCCAGAAAGCTTCGCCGCCATAAACTACTCCTTGTGTCGATCCAGGGCATCGGCCCGGCTCGGTTGGTCCGTTTCCACTCCAAAACACCCATTGCGCGGATGACCGCCGATGTAAAGTCCATCGTGACAGACACGCGACATTGAGCGGGTCTCTCGCCATGCGCGAGGCTTTGGCGCTATGCAGGCAGGCATGCGGTTTTCATTCGACGCCTATGTCACCGATATCCTGTTCGACGGCCGCTCGGCGGCATTTGCGCTGGGCGATGGAACGCTCGCCTGGGATAGCGGCGAACGGATCGAAGCGCATGACGGCGTGATCCTGTGCGCGGCGGCTCACCCCACGGGGGATGGCCTGGTCACCGGTGGTGATGACGGTCGGGTGATGGTCGCGAGGCCCGAAGGGGCGGAGGAACTGGCGAGGATCAAGGGGCGCTGGATCGACTCGCTGGCGACCGCGGCGGATTCCGGCCTGATCGCCTTCTCCGCCGGTAAGGACGTGCATGTTCGCGAGGTTCGCGATGCCGCCTTCGCCCGCACATTCACCCACGAAAAGTCGGTCGCCGGGCTGGCTTTCGACGCCAAAGGCCGTCGACTGGCGGCGGCGACCTATGGCGGCGTGGCGCTGTGGTACGGGCGGATCGCCGACCAGAAGCCGGTGATGCTGCGCTGGGCCGGCTCGCACATCGGCGTGGCCTTCAGCCCCGACGCGAAGTTCCTGGTCTCCTCGATGCAGGAATCGGCTCTGCACGGCTGGCGCATGGCCGACGCCAAGGACATGCGCATGGGCGGCTATCCCTCGAAGATAAAGAGCCTGGCGTTTCTTGAGAACGGCCTGTGGCTGGCGACGTCGGGCGCACAAGGGGTTGTGCTGTGGCCGTTCTCAGGCGCCCAGGGTCCGATGGGCAAGCAGGCCATGGAGATCGGCTACGACCCCGCCTCGATGGTCGCCCGCGTGGCGGGATCGCCGAAAGGAACCTTGCTCGCCGCCGGGCTGGACGACGGACGCGTCTGGGCATGCGACCTGAATTCCCAGCGGATCGAGGTCATCAAGGCCGACAAGGGCCCGGCAATCACCGCGTTGGCCGTGCTGGGATCGGACAAGCTGGCCTGGGGCGATGAGGCGGGCGGCGCGGGGGTAGAGACGTTGTCGACGCTCTAGCGAAACGGGTCGATGATCGCCACGCCGTCGACGATGCGGCCGTGGCTGAGGTCTTCGGTGTAGAGTTCGCCGCAGCCGAGCGCGCGGGCGGCGGCGATGATGGCGCTATCCCAATAGGAGATGCCGTGCGCGGCCTTGATCTCAAGCGCGCCGCGCATGACGGCAAGGGTGTTGTCCTGCACCTCGAAGCGTTGCCAGGCTGCGATGAGACCCGCCGCGATATCATGTGGCAATGCGTCCGGGCGCGAGGCGCGGGTCGCCTGGACATAGAACTCCTGCAACACCTGGACCGACAGGCAGCAACCGGGTTGGTCAAGAAGCTCGATCGCGCCGGCGCGCTTGGCCGCTTCATCCGGCGTCCGACTGATCGAATAGAGCAGGATATTGGTATCGAGGAACCGGCGGCCGGTCACGCTTCCCGCCGATGCAGTTCGTCGCGCGGGATACGATCAGCGGCGCGGAATGAACGGATCGACTCGCGCAAGCGCGCTTCCTCGCGCTTCAAGCGATCCGATTCGCTTTCTTCGGTGGCCAGTTGCACGAGAAACTGGCGAACCAGCGCCGAGACCGAGCTATCGCATTCGGCGGCGCGCACCCGAGCTCGTCGATAAATCTCATCGTCTAGTGAAACTGTGATATTTTTCATGTTTTCACAGTATCCGGTGAGCCGGGGGGGTGCAACGCGCGGGGCAAGCGGGTCGGGTTAACAACGCATTCTTCCCACTTTTCCGGCTAACGCCCCCCACCCCACTCTACCGTCATGGCCGGGTTCTCATTCCGGCCACCCATGGAGCGACCGGGGGAAATCTTCGAGGGCAAGCTGGCGGGCCGATGGGTGGCCGGGATAAGAACCCGGCCATGACGCTAGGGTGGGGGATTTCTATTCCTGGTCATCAGCATCGCTGAGCTACGAAAGATGCCGGCTATCGCGGTAGGGACGCCCATTACTGAGCGCCCCCCGCACAGAACCGGACGTGCGGCTTTCCCGCATCCGGCTCCCACCTTGGGTGTTTGACGGCGAAGCGCTGGCGTGGCCAGGGATGGCGGATGTGA
>JANXTX010000205.1 GCA_025352165.1 Caulobacteraceae bacterium
GTTTCGATCGGCATCGGTGTCGGCCTCCCGCGATTTGCGGCGACACTGTGCCGAAGGAGAGAGAACACGCAAGCCCCAGGCATTGCGTTGCCGCACTCCGGGCAAGGGACTACGAGTGAACTGGAACCTATGAGGGAAACCACTCATGCAACACACGGCTACCGCCCTGATCATGGCGCTCGTATTTGCCGGGCCGGCAATTAGTGCGACGCCACCTGGCAAGGCCGGGCCGGACGCATCGCTGGATCAACCGCAATCGCAGCCTGTGGCCGCCGCGACGCCAGCGTCGAAGCCGGACCCCGATTGCGACATGAGCGGAACCACTCCGGACGGTCGGGCGGATCGCGCCCGTTGCCGCAAGCTCAGCGACGCGGATGTCGCCACCGCGCCAATCAACGAAATCCGCAAGGTGAGCCACCATCAGGTAACAGTTGGCGACAAATTGATCGCCTATACCGCGACCGTCGGGACGCTGACGATCCGCGACGATGACGGCAAGCCGACCGCCAGCATGTTCTACGTCGCCTACACGACGGGCGAGCCGCATCGCCCGGTGACCTTCCTCTATAACGGCGGACCTGGCTCATCGAGCGTGTGGCTGCACATGGGCTCTATTGCGCCGGTGCGCGTCGCCACCGACAGCCCGGCCGCCACTCACAATGCCCCCTTCAATCTGATCCCCAACAGCGACAGCCTGATCGACAGGTCGGACCTCGTGTTCATCGACGCGATCGGCGCCGGCTTTTCCCGTCCGGTCGGCGATACCAAACTCTCGACGTTCTGGGGAACCGACGCCGATATCGACGCCTTCGCGCGCGGTATTGAACGCTATCTGACGGTCAACAATCGCTGGAACGCGCCGAAGTTCATCTTTGGCGAATCCTATGGAACCACCCGTTCCGCCGGCCTGACCTATCGTCTTCAAGAAGACGGCGTGCAGTTGAACGGCGTGGTGCTGCTCTCATCGATCCTGAACTACGGCCGTCGCGATCCTGGCTTCGACCAGGAGATGATCAACTATCTGCCAAGCTACGCCGCCATCGCCGCCTACCACCATCGGCTCGCAACGTCGCCGACTGATACAGACGGGTTCCTGCGGGAAGCACGCGAGTGGGCGCGAGGTCCCTATGCTCTGGCCCTGGCCAAAGGGCAGGACCTCCCGGACGCGGAACGTCAGCAGGTCGCCCAGAAAATGTCGACCTATACGGGCCTTTCGCCTGCCTTCATCCTTGAGAACAACCTGCGGGTATCCCCCTCGCGTTTCCGCAAGGAGTTGCTCCGCGATCAGCGCCTGACCATCGGCCGCTATGACGGGCGCTTTACCGGCGTCGATATTGATTCCGCCGGCGAAGGCCCGGAATATGATCCGTCAGACACCGGCATCTCCGGCGCCTTCGTCGCCAGCTTCCATGACTATCTGGCCAATGAGCTGGGCTTTACGACCGATCTTTCCTACCGGCCAACCTATTACGCGTCGGGCATTGCCTGGGATTTCCGCCACAAAGCCCCTGGCTCGCGGGGCGGCGACAATTCCAGTCCAGCCGATGTCGCGCTCGACCTCTCCGCCGCGATGCGCAAGAATCCGCATCTGCTGCTGTATTCTCTAAACGGCATCTACGACCTGGCGACGCCCTTTTTCGGCACGGAATATGATCTTGGCCATATGCAGCTGGAGCCGTCGCTGACCCATAATATCCGCTTCGCCTACTACCCGTCCGGGCATATGGTCTACCTCAACAGTCAGGCGCTAAGCACGATGAAGGCCGATCTGGACCGCTTCTACGATGATGCCGCGCCGCATTGAGTTGGTCGAGATCGAGCCTCAACTGAACTGGGAGCGCGGATTATGGATCAGGAAGCAATTTTTGCACCCATGGCGGCAATGGCGCTGCTGACGTTTACTGTTCTGCTCCTGGTGCCGATCGCCCGGTTCCGGGCAGCATTCGCAGGTCAGGTAACGGTCGACGATTTCAAGCTTGGCGAGTCGCCGGGCGTGCCCGCCAACGTGTCGCTGCCCAATCGCAACTATATGCACCTGCTTGAGCTGCCGACGCTGTTTTTCCCGGTATGCCTGATGTTCTACGTGACCCATCGTGTGACGGTTGCCTCGATCGATGTTGCATGGGCTTTCGTGGCCCTGCGCCTCACGCACAGTCTTATTCACGTCACCTATAACGATGTTCGACACCGTCTGGTCGCCTTCACTCTCGGCAACGGCGCCCTGGGCGCGCTGTGGGTCATGTTCTTTGCCCAGAAGGGCGCATGAACCCGAACCCCACGAGGAGCATTCCACGTGCACCGACGTTTTCTTCTGCAGTCAGCCGCGGCGTTTTCATTCGCCCCGCTCGCGTCGCCACGGTCGCATCCGGTCAGCCGCAACACCCGCGTCAGGCCGGGCCAACCGGGCTGGCCGACAGAGGCTCGGTGGGCCGAACTCAACAAGGCGGTCGGTGGACGTCTTATCGATCCAAAGCCCCTGCTTGAGGCGTGCGTCCAGTTTCCGGGCAGTGACGAATGCAAGCAAACACTAAAGCAACTTTTCAACCCATATTTCATCGGTGACCAGATCAGCGGCACGCAGGTCTCCGGCTGGTATAACGCCTGGACGCCGGCCCCGAGCGCCAAGGCAGTCGCCGCTCGCAACGCGCGGGACGTTCAGGCCGCGGTGCATTTCGCTCGCGACCATAAACTACGTCTTGTCATCAAGGGGGGTGGGCACAGCTATCAGGGAACGTCCAACGCCGCGGACTCTCTGCTGATCTGGACCCGGCCGATGCGGGACGTGACCGTGCACGATGGCTTTATTCCCCTGGGAGGGGAGGGGCGCGACCAGCCGTTGCCCGCGGTCAGTGTGGGGGCTGGCGCCATATGGCTGGATGTCTACGAAGCCGTGACGACGAAAGCGGGGCGCTATGTCCAGGGAGGCGGATGCACCACCGTCGGCGTCGCCGGCCACGTGCAAAGCGGCGGCTTTGGGTCGTTCTCCAAGACGTTTGGGACTGCCGCGGGTAGCCTCATTGAAGCGGAGGTGGTGACGGCGGACGGCGCCATCAGGGTGGTCAACGCCCACCGAGATGCTGATCTGTACTGGGCTTTGAAGGGAGGCGGGGGCGGGGGCTTCGGCGTGGTTACCCGACTGACCCTTCGTACACACCCGTTGCCCGAGTTGTTTGGCGGCGTGAACGGAAAACTGAGAGCCAGGACCCTGGAGACCTTTCACGCCCTGGTGGCGCGTTTCGTGCGATTTTACGCAGAGGCGCTGTCAAACCATCCGTGGGGAGAGCAGGTCGCCGTGCGGCCCGGCCGAATGTTGTCGATATCTCTGTTGACGGAGGGATTCTCCGAAGACCGCATCCGCCAGATCTGGGCGCCGATGATTGCCTGGGTGAGCGATCCCGTCAATCAGATCGAAGTGGTCGAACCTATTGATTGCTGGTCGACCCACGCGCGCGGATTCTGGGATGTCGCGGGCATGCGCGCCTCGGGGTCCAAGGCCATGCGCTATGACGATCGCCCCGGCGTTCGCCCAAATCAGGCTTGGTGGTCGGGTGACCAGGAACAGGTCGGAGCTTACCTCCACGGCTACGACTCCTTGTGGCTGCCGACGAGCGTTTTGGAGGTTGGCAAGCAGGCCGGTTTTGTCGATGCCCTGGTCGAAGGCGCCGCCGCCGCGCCCATTCAGCTTCACTTCAACAAAGGATTGGCGGGGGCGCCGCCGCAGGCGCTGGATCTTGCTCGGGATACTGCAACCAACCCTTCTGTACTCAACGCCTTCGCACTGGCTATCGTCGCCAACGGCGGCCTCCCCATGTATCCGGGTGTGCCCTGGAAGGGACCCAATCCATCGGTGCCGAACACGGACGCGGAGGCGGTCGCCAAGGCGATGAACCCGCTCTACCGGGTTGCTCCAGATGGCGGTTCCTACGTCTCGGAAAGCAATTTTTTCAATGAGCGTTGGCAGGATGCATTCTGGGGACGTAACTATGAAAGACTGCGGCGCGTAAAGCAACGATACGACCCGGACGGTCTGTTCGTCAGCCATCATGGGGTGGGCAGTGAGGTCTGGAGTGCTGATGGATTCCAGCGATTAGTCTGACGACCACATCGCCGGAAACTACTCAGGCCGGACTTGGTCCGGCCTGAGAGATTTCAACTGTAGTCAGAGCTCTTAGAATGCGGTGGTGCCAATCGGCGTGCCAAGACCGGTCGGACCATCATAGCCAACCTGAGCCTTGCAGTAGTAGGACGGCTTGCCCGTGCACTTCCCATTGCTGCCTGATGTGACATCGTTCAGCGCGCTGGTGTTGGCGTAAGGATTGCTGCCGTAGTTTACCGTTCCGGCATTGTTGCCGTAGATCCCGCCGACCAAAGGCGCGGAAACGCTGGTGCCGCCATAAACCGCCCAACCCGCGGTGCTGCTGCTCTTGGGAGCATAGACCGCTACGCCCGTTGCGGGATCAGCCACGGCCGAAACGTCGGCCTCCATGCGCATCGAACAGCCGGTGTCAGTTTGCCAGGAGGGCTTCGCGTAGAGGATCGAGCATCCGCTGCCCCCGCCGGTCCATGCGGTTTCGGTCCAGCCGCGCGTGGTTCCGCTGGTGGTCAGGTGGGTTCCGCCGACCGCGATGACGTGCGGTGAGGTTGCGGGAAACTGAGCCCCATAGCCGCTGTCGCCGGTGCTGGCGGTAACCGCGACACCCGCGTGATTGTAGGCGGCTTCATATGTCGTGGAACCGGTCTCGCTCCCACCATAGCTGTTGCTGATCACATGTGCGCCAAGCTTGGCGGCGGTATTGACGGCCTTCGCGAGGTTCTTGTTGCCGTTGGTGGTGGCCTCAACCAGGATGATCTTGCAGTTGGGGCACATGCTGCTGACCATATCGAGGTCCAGCGCAGTTTCTGTCGCCCAGCCAAGATTGAAGGCCGGATAGCTGCCCTGAACACCGGTTTGGTTATATTTGGCGAAGCACCCGTTGCCGGTGGTGCAGGCCGGCAGGCCGTATTGGGCGCGATACACAGCAAGGTCGGCCTCCGCGTTCGGATATCCGAAGGCGTCGACAATCGCTACAATCGTTGATGAACTGCCGCTGGTCGTCACATTGTACGCCGAACGCAGATCGGACGGCCCGTAGCCTGATGGTGTCGTATTTGGTCCCGCAACCTTGCTGAGGACATGGCCCGCGCTGTCGGTGACGACATGCGCGTGGCAGCGCGAGTAACCGTTCGGAACCAGATAGGGACAAACGGCGACGTGGTAGACATTGCCTGACCGCTCGACCGGCTGAGCCGCGGAAGCGATAGTAGTGCTCCCTGCTAGAAGACCGGCCGCAATTATGGCGGTCGATATGAGACGTTTGAACATTCGAACTCCTCTGTGGTCGCGGCGCTTCCATTCAGGGCCCATGACCCCCGCCGCGTTCATGCGAACAACCTACACATGTGAACCGTGAGCGTCGCGGCGTAATATTCAGACCGGCCTCCAACCCTGATAATATCTCCGTGACCGAGGCTGAACGCCGCATTTCCAGGTGGTGGTAACCACCTGTCAGCCGTGGCAATATTCCGGCCAATTGGAGGAAATATGAGCGACACGATTACCCCCTATACCCTCAGCGTTCCGCAAACTGAGCTCGACGACCTCAACCGCAGGCTTGACCAGGCCCGTTGGCCTGAGCAGGAAACTGTGGGCGATTGGACGCAGGGATCGCCGCTCGCCAAGGTCAGGGCCCTCTGCGACCACTGGCGCCACAACTATGACTGGAGGCGGATCGAGACCCGACTCAATCAGTTGGGGCAGTTCAAGACCCGGATTGATGGCCTCGACATCCATTTCCTGCATGTGCGTTCGCCCCACCCGAACGCCATGCCTCTGCTCGTCACACATGGCTGGCCAGGGTCGGTGATGGAATTCATGAAAGTTATTGGGCCGCTGACCGACCCGGTCGCCTACGGCGGTTCGGCCAATGACGCCTTTCATGTCATCGCGCCGTCGCTGCCTGGGTACGGTTTTTCCGGCAAGCCACGCGAAACGGGGTGGGGCGTACCGCGGATCGCGATGGCCTGGATCACACTGATGGAGCGGCTTGGCTACGACCGATGGGTCGCCCAAGGCGGTGACTGGGGCGCCGGGGTAACTACCGCGATCGGCGTCATCAATCCCGCGCCATGCGCCGCGATCCACGTCAATATGCCGCTCGTCTTTCCGGGCCCTGACGATCTTTCAGGTGAATTGACGGAGTTTGAGAAGGCATCCCTCGCCTCGATGGAACATTACCAGTCCAAAGACTCCGGCTATTCTAAACAACAGTCCACTAGGCCTCAATCGCTCGGCTATGGTCTTGTCGATTCTCCTGTCGGACAGGCAGCGTGGATCTACGAGAAGATGTGGGCCTGGACCGACAACGAGGGAAACCCCGAGGAGGTCCTGACGCTGGATGAGATGCTCGACAACATTATGATGTACTGGCTGCCCGCCACCGGCGCGTCGTCGGCCCGGCTATATTGGGAAAGCTTCGGCTCGTTCGGCTCGACGAAGCTGGAAATCCCAGTTGGCGTCAGCATCTACCCCAAGGAGATATTCCGCGCCTCTCGCCGCTGGGCGGAGAAGGTGATGTCAAACATCATCCACTGGAATGTCCTGGATAAGGGCGGCCATTTCGCCGCGTGGGAACAACCCGAGCTATACGTCAAGGAAATCCGCGACTGCTTTCGCCAGGTCAGGTGATGGCCTGGCCAAACCGATAGGCGGGCTTCAATTCGCCAATTAGCCGACCGGCCAGTTGGCGCGGTCCATAGTGAACATCGCTTCCGGGGCCACCTCGAAATAGTCGCCGAGGCGGCCTGCACGGAGGATCGGATGCGCGTTCGCGGTTTCGTACACGCCGTCGGCAATATAATCCTTGTCGATGTGGACCGCGACCACCTCGCCAAGGATCAGCCACGTGTCGACCTCGGCGCCGTCGGCCAGTTTCAGGCGGATGAGTTGCGTCAGCTTGCACTCGAAGCTGACAGGGCTCTCGAGCACCATTGGCGTCTTCACGAGCCGGCCGTAGGTCTTCGTCAAGCCTGCGACCACGAACTCGTCGATCTCCGGCGGCGAAGGCGCGCAGGTCAGGTTCATCTCGTGGGCAAGCGCCTTGGTCGCAAGATTCCAGCAGAATTCGCCAGTGGCCTCGACATTGGCGATGGTGTCCTTCCAGCCAATCGTCGAAAACCCGATTATCGGTGGAAAATAGTTGAAGCCATTGAAATAGCTGTAAGGCGCAAGATTGGCGGCGCCGTCCGCGCTAGCGGTGGATATCCACCCGATGGGCCGTGGACCGACGATGGCATTGAATGGGTCGTGTTTCAGACCGTGTCCGGAGCGGGGTTCATAAGAGTGAGCGTCTTGGCTAGCCATGGCCTCTTATATCGCGCGCTCCATGAACCGGAAGATCACGCGATCGCCTCGCCGTCGGCCGTTGAAGTCAGGCGCCTGGGCACAAGGAACAGCACGGGTGCGATTAGCGCGTAGACAATGACAGTCGCTATTACTGCCGCTGTGAAGCCGCCTTTATGTTCATAGAGGCTGGTGCCCCATAGATCACCGAACCGCGTTGCAACCGCGTAGGTCGTCGTCAGCACCAGCAGCATCATGGTCCCCTGCAAGCCCTTCGGGCACGATCGAATCGCCAGGTCGATGTAGGCTCCGTTACCCAGCCCGCCGAGCAGGCCGATCGGCACTGCCGCAAAAAGGGCCTCGTTTGGCGTGTGGGCGAACAGGATCGGAATCCATTCGGGAATCGCCACTGCAGTCGCCAGCCAAAGCAGCGGCCCCAGCTTCATTCTCTGGCACAGCCAGCCATACAGGGCGAAAGTGGGGAAATAGGACACCCAGAATATGGCGTAGAACTGCCCGACCTGACTGTCGGTCGCGTGGAGCGCATTGGCCATGTGGAACTGCAGGACGATGCCGCCGGCGGGTGCAAAGCACCACAGGAACATGATGATTACCGAGGGATAGATCGCCCAGGTCCGCAACAGGCGTGACACATCAGCCAGCGGAGTGGTCGTCAGGGGCTCATGGTGCGCCTTGAACAGGGGCGCTGGCCCTATCATGCCAAAAAATGCCACTGCCGCCATCAGAGCTGCGGCCACCAGAAACAACAATCTAGCGGCCGCCACCGCGTTGCGCCCCTCCATGAGATCGCTGAGCATGCCGCCGAGCAGGAAGCCGATGACCATCGGCAGATTGTTCGCCATATTGAGAACCGTGCTGGCCTGACCCGCTATCGCGTGTTCCTGCCCAAGTCCCGAAAAGATCGCGCTGGCCGAGCCGAGGGCGGTCTGTATCGCCGCCGTGGCTACAATTACCCCTACTAGGATCAGACCGTAGGTCGGCGGCACATAGGCGATCACGCCGTAAATCGCCCCGGTGGCTAACCCAAAGACGGCAAAGTGACCGCGGTCACCAGCCTTGAAAGGGCTCCATCGATCTCGCAAGAACCCGAAGACGAACGAGATATAGAGCGGTGCGCCCGCCCATACGTTGAACGTGGCAACCTGTTCCGCGGAAAGGTGTAGGCGGTTCTTCAGAAAAAAGTTGATCGGTATTCCGACGAATCCGCCCCCCGGGGCGGCGAAATTGACCATCAGCAACAACAGGCCCGCATACATCAGCAGCCAGCGGCGCCCGCCGGGGTCGATGATCGTGCGTTGGGTCAAGTGTATGCCACTCCGTCTGTCGTCGCTGTTAGGCGTCTGGGCACAAAAAACAACACGGGCACAATCAGCAGGTAGACCAGCACTGTCGCAATGACCGCCGCCGTGAAACCACCCTTTTGCTCATATAGCGATGCGCCCCAAAGGTCGCCAAACCGCGCGCCCACCGAAAATGTGGTGGTTATCACCAGGAGCATCATCGTCCCCTGCAATCCCTTGGGACATGATCTGATCGCCAGATCGATGTAGGCGACACTGGCCAACCCGCCCAGGAACCCGATCGGCACAGCCGCCATCAACGCCTGATCCGGCGTGTGCGCCAACAGAATCGGAACCCATTGAGGGATCGCGACAGCTGTTGATATCCACAATAGTGGTCGCAGCCGGACGCGTTGGCACAACCATCCGTAAAGCAGGAAAGCCGGCAACGATGACACCCAGAAGATCGCGAAGAATTCCCCGACCTGACTATCGCTCGCATGCAGGGCGTTGGCCATGTGGAATTGCAGCACCAGGCCACCGGCGGGCGCAAAGCACCAAAGGAACTCAATAATAACCGGGGGGTAGATTGCAGGTGTTCTCAATAGTCGAAGGACGTCCGCGAGGGCCGTCGTTTGCAGGGTCGTCCGCGGGGCGTTGAAGAGTCGCCGCGGACCGAGGGGCCCGAATACCGCGACGCTCGCCATCAGGCCGGCGCCGACCAGGAACAGCAGACGTGCCGCCGCCACGGCGTTTCGCCCCTCCATCAACTCGCTCAGCTGACCCCCGAGCAGAAAGCCGATCACCAGCGGTAGATTGTTCGCGAGATTCAACGTGGTGCTCGCTTGTCCGGAGATAGCGTGATCCTGACCGAGTCCGGAAAAGAGCGCGCTGGCCGCGCCGATTGCCGTCTGGATTGCAGCCGTCGCCAGAATCACGCCGCCAAGCAGAAGTCCGTAGGTCGGCGGCATGAAGGCGATAGCCCCATAGGTCGCGCCAGTAGCAAGCCCGAACACGGCGAAGTGTCCACGGTCCCCGGCTCCGAATGGACTCCATCGATCGCGGAGGAATCCAAAAACGAACGATAGATAGAGCGGCGCCCCGGCACAGGCGTTGAATACCGCGACCTCTTGCGCCGACATGTGCAGTCGGTTCTTCAGGAAGAAGTTCACTGGAATTGCGATCAGTCCGCTGTCGGGCGAAGCGAAATTGACCAGCAGAAGCAGGAATCCGGCATAGAACAGGAGCCATCCGCGTTCGCCACGCGCCAGGAAGGAACTTTCGTTCAAGGCGGCGTCACCGGACTGGGGGGGGGACGGATAACCGACTATGCGGAATGACGGCCCTGGTTCTCTCATCGCTCCCCTGGCTTCGGAGTTGGCATGGTTGACCTGTCCGCCGCATTTAACCTGGGGCGAGTCCTCCTAGCCCGTCTTATTCACGCTGTCGATGAAAAATGGCTGGCGGATATGGCGTAAATCATTGTTCTGTATTAGGATTTGGTTGTCGAGGCCAACCCGTTTCAGGACACAGGAGGCGCCACGCCCGCCATGGATGACGATACC
>JANXTX010000257.1 GCA_025352165.1 Caulobacteraceae bacterium
CCTGCGCCAACGTAGGGGCAGGCGCGGCCGTGGCGGTGGGAGCGGGTGACGAAACTGGGGCCGTGGTCGATGACGGAGCAGGTTGCGAAGCACTCGTCGCCTGCGTTGAGTAGGTCGGCGTCGCGCAGGACGCCAAGCCAAAAGCCGAAAGCGCGATCAAGCTCGCCCAGATTGTCAACGTTCGCGTCATTGCCGCTCCGCATCTCGCGCCCCGATGAGTGTGGGCGGGAAGGTAAATCACCGGTTAAGCCACCCGTCGTCAAACCACTTTCAAACTGGCCGACGGCGCGCGGGTCTTAAAGTTCCCTCGCGACTCCCTCAAGCAGGGGTACGAAGCGCACTTCGCACAAGATGTCCATGCCGAACACGCCGGCTCCGTCGCCGGCATAGCGGCAGAGCTTCTGAACCGGTCCTTTTCCAATGGGCGCAACCAGCACGCCGGATGGTTTCAACTGCTTCAGCAGATCCCTAGGCTCCTCCGGCGCCGCCGCTGTGACGAGAATGCGGTCAAACGGCGCCTGCTCGGGCCAGCCAAGCATGCCATCGCCAAACTTCGTGATCACGTTGGTCAGTTCGAGCCGGTTGAAGCGGGCTTCGGCCTCGCGCAGCAAGGTCCTGTAGCGCTCGACCGTGTAAACAAGCCGCGACAGGCGCGCGAGCACAGCCGTCTGATATCCCGATCCGGTGCCGATCTCGAGCACGCGGGCCCTTGGTTCCAGCGTCAGCGCCTGTGTCATCAGACCGACGATATAGGGCTGGCTGATCGTCTGCCCGCAGGCGATCGGCAGGGCTGAATCTTCCCAGGATCGCTCCTTGAACAGGTCGGGCGTGAAAAGGTCGCGCGGCGTGCGCTCGATTGACGCCAGCACCGCCGGGTCGGTGACGCCCTGCGAGCGGAGGTTCAGCACGAGCCGCGCCAGCCGCGTGTCGTGCTCGGCGGGTTCCTTTGGCCGTTTGGTCATTATGCCGGCCGTTCCTTGGGAGGCGAGCCGCCAAGGACAGCCTTGAGCGCGCGCGCCGTTTCCAGGTGTGTCAGATCGATATGCAAGGGCGTGACCGATATTCGTCCTTCGTAGGCGGCGGCGATGTCGGTGCCCGCGCCAGGTGTCGATCGTTCGTGCCTGAAGCCCAGCCAGAAATAATCGCGACCGCGAAGATCGGTCCGCTTCTCCGCATAGCGCGTTCGCACATCGCGGAACCCCTGGCTGGTGACCTCGACTTCCTTGACCGCGTCAGCAGGCCCCAGGGGAAAATTGACGTTCAAGATCACCCCGCTTGGCCAGCCGAGTTCAAGCAGTCGGCCGACGAGACCGGCGCCGAAGGTTTCAGCGACCTGGAAGGGTTGGTGATCATCCTCTCTCGAATAGCGCATCATCTGCGATAGAGCGATGGCCGGAACGCCCATCGTCATGCCTTCGATCGCACCGGCCACTGTTCCCGACATGGTGACGTCCTCGCCGGCATTGAGGCCCCGGTTGACCCCCGACAGCACAAGATCGGGCTTCGCGCCCCGGATCAGGTGCTGGATGCCGAGCATGACGCAATCTGTCGGCGTTCCCAGAATGGCGAATCGCCGCTCACCGACATGTCTGACGCGCAATGGATCGGCCAGGCTGAGCGAACGCGAGGCGCCCGACTGCTCGGTCTCCGGCGCGCAGACCCAGACATCCGACGACAGCGCCCCGGCGATTCGTTCGAGCACGGCGAGGCCTTCGGCGTTGATGCCGTCGTCGTTGGTGACCAGAATCCGCATCAGCCCTCGCCGCCTATGTGCGTCACGCCGCGCATATAGGGGTGCAGGGCCTGGGGAATGGCGATGCGGCCGTTCTCGTCCTGATAGTTTTCCATCACGGCCACCAGCGTGCGCCCGACCGCGAGCCCGGAACCGTTGAGGGTATGCACGAAGCGCGCACCCTTTTCGCCGGCCTTGCGGCAGCGGGCATCCATTCGCCGGGCCTGGAAATCCCCGCAGTTGGAGACCGAACTGATCTCGCGATAGGTCTTCTGCGACGGCAGCCAGACTTCGAGATCATAGGTCTTGCGCGCCGAAAATCCCATGTCGCCGGCGCACAGCAGCATGGTCCGGAACGGCAGTTCCAGGCGCTTGAGCACCGCCTCGGCGCATTCGACCTTGCGCTGGTGTTCCGCTTCGCTGTCCTCGGGAGCGGTGAACGAGACCAGCTCGACCTTGGCGAACTGGTGCTGGCGGATCATGCCGCGCGTGTCGCGCCCCGAGGCGCCGGCTTCCGAACGAAAGCACGGGGTCAGCGCCGTCATTCTAAGCGGTAGCTGATCCTCAGAAACGATCTGCTCGCGCAGGAGATTGGTCAGCGACACCTCGGACGTTGAAATGAGCCAATAGCCGTCGGTGGTATGGAATGAATCCTCGGCGAACTTCGGCAATTGGCCGGTGCCGAACATGGCGTTGTCGCGCACCAGCAGCGGCGGCGAGACTTCGGTGTAGCCGTGCTCCAGGGTCTGCATGTCGATCATGAACTGACCGAGCGCGCGTTCCAGGCGCGCCAGTCCCTGGCGCAGGACGACGAACCGCGCGCCGGACATGCGGGACGCGGCCTCGAAATCCATCATGCCCAGCGCCGCCCCCAGATCGACGTGGTCGGCGGGGCTTTCGATCGCGTACGGCTCGCCGTGGCGACGCACCTCGACATTGCCGGTTTCGTCCTCGCCCGGCGGAACCTCCGCGGCGGGCCGGTTGGGCAGGGCGGACAGGATATCGCGCAGTTCCCCACCCAGCCGGGATTCGGCTTCGGTGTTGTCGGCGATCGCCGACTTCAGCGAGTCGACCTCAGCCATCAGCGCGGACGCCTTCGCCTCGTCCTTCGCGGCCTTCGCCTGGCCGATCAGCTTCGACGCCTCATTGCGGCGCGCCTGCGCGGCCTGCAGCGCGGTCTGCGCCGCCCGCAGCGACTCATCCAGCGCCAGGATCGCCGGCGATTGGGGCGAGAACCCCTTCATAGCCCAGGCGGCGTCGTAGGCGGCGGGGTCGTCCCGAATGGCGCGGATGTCGTGCATGGAGGTTGGAAGAAGCCGATGCTGGAAAGCGCCATTCCTTAAGGCGCGTCGGCCATGCCGCCAAGGGCGCGCGGCACGGCTTGGAAGTCGGGTTAACGCCGATTTTGTCTTGACGGCTGGGTTGTGATTCCGTGGCGGTGTTGATTCGCTTGGAGTTGCGCCATGGATATGGCCCTGGATGAGGAGGTGTCGCGCGACCGCTTGGCTTTGCTGCTGAGCGAGTTTTCGCGCTTGGATGACGAGCGCGAGCGCTGGCGGGTCGCCTACCCGCTTTCGGAAGTCTTGCTTCTCCTCACCTGCGCGACGATCTGCTCATGCGACGACTTTGACGATATCGTCGCCTGGGGGAAGGATCACATTGATTTTCTTAGAGGTTTTGCAGAGTTTTATCATGGGGTCCCTTGCGCTCGGTGGGTACGGGCCCTGGTCAACCGCATCGATCCCACGATGTTCGCCGCCTGCTTCGAAAGCTGGACCCTGTCCTTGTGGCCAGGCCGTCATGATCTGATCGCCATCGACGGCAAGACGTCCAGGCGCACCCACGACCGCGGCAAAGGCCTCAAGGCTCTCCATACTCTCAGCGCCTACGCCTCCAACGCCCGCCTCGTCCTGGCCCAGACCAGCGTGGCCGAAAAGTCCAACGAGATCACCGCCATCCCCGAACTGCTCGATCATCTGGCCGCGAGCGGCCAGCTCGAGGGCGCCCTGGTGACGATCGACGCCATGGGCACACAGGTCGAGATCGCCAACAAGATCATTGCGGGCCAGGCCGATTACCTGCTGCCGCTCAAGGGGAACCAGCCGACCCTCGAAGCCGAGGTGGAGGCCTATTTCAAGAGCGCTCCGGCCAGCGAAACCCTCACCAGGACCACCGTGGAAAAAGGACACGGCCGCATCGAGCACCGAGAGATCAGCGCCTCGTCCAACGTCGACTGGATGACGTCCGAAAAGAGTTATCCAGGCCAGCCGCGCTTCAAAGGCATCAAGACCATAATCAAGGCCGTCAATAGAACCGAACATAAGGACAAATGCACCAAGGATGTTCGATATTACATCTGTTCGGCGCCACTCGACCTCGACCGGCTCGCCGAATGCATCCGCGGTCACTGGGGCGTCGAGGTCGTGCATTGGATCCTCGATACCGAATTCAAAGACGACCTGTCACGCTATCGAAGCGGACACGGCCCAAAAAACATGGCCGTCGTCCGCCGCTTCGCCCTCAACCTCGTTCGCCTCAACAGGACCAAGGGCAGCATCAAAACCCGCCGCAAAATCGCCAGCTGGAACACCGACGTCCTGCTTCAGATCCTGCAGGTAAACCCCTGTTAACCTCGATTCCGTGCCGTGGGGCGCGCGGCAGGGGAATCGCAGACGGAATTGGGGTTGTGCTGGATGACGAACAAGATTCTTCGCGACGCACAGACAGGCGCACGCGAGGGACGGGATGGAGCGATTTCGGGACTGCTTTGGTGGGGTCGAAGATCCGCGGTCGGGCA
>JANXTX010000263.1 GCA_025352165.1 Caulobacteraceae bacterium
CCAGGTCACAGACCTACACGGCCACCATCACCGGCTTCTCGGCGAGCGGCGGCGAGAGCCTGGATCTGGGCGACATCAAGTTTGTCAGCGCCGGCGAAGCGACCTTCTCGGGCACGTCCACGGGCGGCACGCTGACCGTCACCGACGGGACCCACACCGCCCACATCGCGCTCACCGGCAACTATCTGGGATCGAGTTTCCACGCCGCCAAGGACGGCGCCGGCGGCGTCCTCATCTCCGCCACCACGCCCTCGCCGAACGCCTTCATCGCCGCCATGGCCGGGCTGGGCAGCGGCGCGGGCGCGGCGATCCAGTCCGCGAACGACCACGCCGGGTCGACGCCGGCGCTGTTGGCCTTGCCGAGCGCCGCGGCGGCGTAGAGGAGCGCGCCCGCCAGGTCTGGTGGAATAAGGGGAATAAGGGAAATAAGGGAAATAAGGGGAATAAGGGAAATAGGGGAAATAAGGGGATAAGGTGACGGAAGAACCATACCCCCCGTCCACTTCCGCCCCTCCTCGGGGCACGCTCCTTCGGTCGCCCACAACGGAGCAACTCCGCGCCAACCTTGTAGCGGCCCACCTCGACCTCTGCTAACCGAGCTTCCGCCGCGCCTGACTTCACGACGCGCAATTCGTGCGAATTATCCGGGAGTATCGCCATGGATCTTGGTATCAGCGGGCGAAGCGCCATCGTCTGCGGAGCCAGCGCCGGCCTTGGCCGCGCCACGGCCTTCGCCCTGGCGCGGGAGGGCGTCCGATTGGTCGTCGCCGCGCGTGGCGAGGAACGGCTCGCGAACACAGCAGATGAAATACGCATTGAAACCGGCGTCGAGGTGACAGCCGTTGCGACCGACGTAACGACCGAAGAAGGGCGCGAGGCTCTGCTGGCCGCCTGCCCCGCCCCGGACATCCTGATTAACAATGCAGGCGGCCCGCCCCCCGGCGACTTCCGCTCCTGGTCGCGCGAGGACTGGATAAAGGCAATCGATTCCAACATGTTGTCGGCGATTTTTCTCATCCGGGCCACGCTTGACGGCATGATCGATCGCAAGTTCGGGCGGGTCATTAACATCACCAGCCATATGGTCAAACAGCCAATCGCTTTCCTTGGCCTGTCCAACGGCGCCAGGTCGGGGTTGACCGGATTTATCGGCGGTCTTTCGCGAGACGTAGCCGAACACAATGTGACGTTGAACAATGTCCTGCCGGGCCAGTTCGACACCGATCGCCTGCGCTCAACTCACGGGCGCCTTGCGCAAGCTTCTGGGAGGGACCTGGAGAGTGTCAGGGCGACCGCAAGAAGCCGGATTCCCGCCCGTCGTTTTGGCGAACCCGAGGAGTTCGGCGAAGTCTGCGCGTTCCTTTGCAGCGCACGGGCGGGCTACATCACCGGGCAGAACATCCTGCTCGACGGCGGGGAATTTCCCGGACTGCTGTAATTGGGCTTGCGCGCGTCGGCGGGCAAGACCTCGCTGACTGCTGGGGTGATCTACCAGGGAACCCGAACGCCACTGTGGACGGGGTTGCTGGTAATGTGGTTTGTCGCCAGCAAGGACTACGGTCTCAGCGTGCTCTGCTGTCAGAATGAGTTGGGGGTCGGCAGCTAGCCGGCCTGGACCTAACAGATAGGTAGCGGGGTTTTGGCGGATTGACGGCGGTTGCCTACCGGCTCGTGGCCACACTGCTCAAGCGATGCCTGGTCGGCCCCCATCAGGTTGGAATCCAGGGCAGTCATCTCGACTACTACCTCAACGAATTCACCTTCCGGTTCAATCGCCGTCGCTCAAGCGTTCGCGGGCTCCTCGTTCATCGCCTCGCACAGCAAGCCGTCGCCACCGGTCCCGCGCCCTATTGCCAATTCGTCAACCCCAGGAGTTCCGGCGCGATTCAAGCGCCGGGATAATGAGGGAGATACCCAGTTAACGAAATAGTGATCAGAGCAGGAATTTATTGGTCGCCTCTTGACGCGATCGTGCCAAAAGTAACTGCTGATTGCGCGGCCTACGGGAGGAATCCTTCCTGGAGGAATTGGCCGTGTCATGAAGGGAGATAATCATGCGATCCATGTTAGCCTGCGCGGTTCTATCCGCGGGCATCCTGTTTGGGGCGGTCTCGATCGCCTCAGCCGAACCTGTCGAACGGTCCGGCAATGTTTACCATGTCGCGGTCTGCGCAAGGTTGATTCCGAAAGCTACGGCCCGTTGCCTCGCCCATGTCGTAACCGACGGCGCCGGACATGTCATGGCGAGCGTCGGCCCTAACATTGCCGGCTTCGGCCCAAGCGACCTGACGTCGGCCTACAACATCACCACGACCGGCAGTTCGTCGACCACCATCGCCATCGTTGACGCCTACGGCTATCCCAACGCCGAAACCGATCTGGGCGTGTATCGCGCACAATTCGGTCTGCCGGCCTGCACCACCGCGAACGGTTGTTTCAAGAAGTACAATCAGAAGGGCAAGACAACCAGCTACCCAACGTTCAACCTCGGCTGGGCGCAGGAAACCGCGCTCGACCTCGATATGGCGAGCGCCATGTGCCCCAGTTGCAAGATCATTCTGGTAGAGGCCAATACGCCTAGCTTCGGCAACCTCGGAAAGGCTGAAAACACCGCGGCCGCCAAGGGCGCGCACGTGATCAGCAACAGCTATTCCGGCGGAGAGTCCTCGTCGGGACCCTTTGACGTCGACTACAACCACCCCGGCGTTGCGATAACAGCCTCTTCCGGCGACAGTGGTTACGCTGGCGGGGCGGGCTTCCCGGCCACTTCGCCGCATACGATCGCGGTTGGCGGCACCCACCTCGTCACAAGTGGCACAACCCGCGGCTGGACCGAGACGGTCTGGACCGGCGCCGGCAGCGGCTGCAGTACCGTGTACGCCAAGCCATCCTGGCAGACCGACACCGGCTGCACAATGCGGATGGAAACTGATGTCTCCGCCGTCGCCGATCCCGCGACCGGCGTGGCCGTCCGCGCCCCGACCAGCGCTACAGGAGCGACCTGGGCGGTATTCGGTGGCACCAGCGTCTCCGCGCCATTGGTCGGGGGCATCTTCGCCAACAACGGCGGGGCGGTGAACTATGCCAGCAGCCTCTACGCCAACACCGGCGCCCTGAACGATGTTACCTCGGGTTCGAACGGCACGTGCACCGGCAAGCCGGCTTACTACTGCAAGGCGCAGGTAGGCTACGATGGCCCTACGGGCCTGGGAACGCCGAACGGCACGACGGCTTTCTGATTGCTGCCCCGAATTAGGGCCGCGCTCTACGTTCTCCCAGCGCCACCAAGGCGGCGCTGGGTCATCGGGATTTGGATAGCGTAAGGGTCGTTCAGCAGCGTTCGTCACGACCACGATGGAATATCTCCTCTACTCCCTGGGCAGAAACTAGACGCCTGGGCGTTCCAACCGCGATCCCTGTTGCGGCGTTGTTTGCGTAGTCGAACGCGCTCGACCAATGGCAACCCTCCGCCCGGCCGACCAGCTACGCACTCGCGGGGTTCAACGTCACAAAGCGCGTAATCGCATACCCCCGTGACAGAAGGGATTTTCCCATTCTGCTGCAATTAGGCTTGCACGCGGCGGCGAGGCTCGCGATTTAGGGGCATGATTGCGACCAAAATCGCCGGCAACGTCATCGACGCCATCGGCAATACTCCGCTCATTCGCCTGAGGCGCGCGAGTGAGGCCACCGGCTGCGAGATTCTCGCCAAGTCCGAATTCATGAACCCCGGCCAGTCCGTCAAGGATCGGGCTGCCCTCTTCATCGTCCGCGATGCAGAGCGTAGCGGCCAACTGCGGCCTGGCGGCAGGATCGTCGAGGGCACGGCCGGTAACACCGGCATAGGCCTCGCGATGGTCGCCTCGGCGCTTGGCTATCGCACCACCATCGTCATCCCGCGCACCCAGAGCCAAGAAAAGAAGGACGCGATTCGCTTGGCCGGAGCTGACCTCGTCGAGGTCGATGCGCTTCCCTATTCAAATCCAGACAACTACGTCCGCTATTCGGGCCGTCTGGCGGAACAGCTTGCGGCGAGCGACCCGAATGGCGCCATCTGGGCCAACCAGTTCGACAATACCGCCAACCGGCAGGCGCATATCGAGACCACCGGTCCGGAGATCTGGGACCAGACCGGCGGCGCCGTCGATGGCTTCATCTGCGCGGTCGGCTCGGGCGGCACACTGGCCGGCGTGGCCGAGGCGCTCAGATCCCGCAATCCCGGTATCCAGATCGGCCTGGCTGATCCCTATGGCGCGTCGCTCTATGAGTGGTATGCCAATGGCAAGCTTGCCGCGGATGGCTCTTCCATCAGCGAAGGCATCGGCCAGGGCCGCATCACGGCTAACCTTGAGGGGCTGACCGTCGATCGACCCTATCGGATTTCCGACGAGGAGATGATGCAGGTGATCTTCGATCTGGCGCAGCATGAAGGACTGATCATGGGAGGCTCTACCGGGATAAACGTTGCTGGGGCGATCCGCATGGCCCGGGACATGGGCCCCGGACACACGATCGTCACCGTGCTTTGCGATCACGGCTCGCGCTATCAGAGCAAGATATTCAATCCGGAATTCCTGGCGTCGCGCGGCCTGCCAACACCTCCGTGGCTTTGAACGGGATGGGCCCCCTCGTTTCTACGGACTGGCTGTCCGAACGTATGGACTCGCAGGACCTGGTTGTCATTGACGCCACCTGGTTCATGCCGGGAACGCCCCGCGACGCTCGCGCCGAGTTTGCCGAGCGCCACATCCCCGGCGCGGTGTATTTTGACATCGACCAGGTGTCCGATCATTCCAGCGATCTGCCGCATATGTTGCCGGAACCAGCCGATTTCGCCGTAGGGGCGCGTCGGCTGGGCGTCAGTCAGGGCTCGACTGTCGTCGTCTATGACGCCCAGGGAATCTTCTCGGCGCCGCGGGTCTGGTGGAGTTTTCGCGCCATGAGCCACGCCGATACGGTGGTTCTTGATGGCGGACTGCTTAAATGGATCGCCGAGGGGCGGCCCGTTGAGAGTGGCTGGCGAGAGCCGCCGCATGGTGAGTTCAAGGCGCGGCCGGATCGATCGCTGATCCGCGACCTCGACGAAGTGCGTCGGGCAATCGCCGACCAAACCGAACAGATCGTCGACGCGCGTCCCGCCGCACGCTTTTCCGGCGATGCGCCCGAACCGCGCCCGGGGCTGCGTTCCGGTCACATGCCGGGAGCGAAGAATCTGCCGTTCTCCGCACTGGTTGGGCCTGATGGTTGCCTATTGGATGAACAGCGGCTTCGTTCGGCTTTCGACTCCGCGGGTGTCGATCTGGCTGCGCCAATCGTCACCAGTTGCGGCTCTGGGGTCAGCGCATCCGTGCTCGCGCTCGGTCTGGCCTGCCTCGGGAAGTCTGACGCAGCTGTCTACGACGGCTCATGGACAGAATGGGGCGGTCGGGATGACACGGAAGTGGTCGTGGGCCCCGCATGACCGACGGGTATTCGGAAGCAACCAAAGTCGTCCATTCGGGTGAAGCGCCGGCGACCTTGCCTCAAACCGTCGGTCCGCCGGTGCAAAGGGGATCCACTGTCCTGCTGCCCAATGCGGCGGCGCTCTACGACAGCCGGCTGACGACTTACGGCCGTAGCGGACTGAGCACGCAGGAGACGCTGGCGAGCGCATTGGCGCATCTGGAAGGCGCGACAACCGTCCGCCTTTTCCCCTCCGGCCTTGCCGCTGTGGTCGGCTCGATGCTCGCTGTCCTCAAGGCCGGCGACGAAGTTCTCGTCACCGAGACGATCTACAAGCCGACGCGGCGGTTCTGCGACAATGTCCTGAAAAGATACGGCGTAAGGGTGACCTACTACCCCGCTCGCGCCACGCCGGCGGAACTCATGGCGATGGCGGGCGACGCGACGCGGCTGATCGTCATGGAATCACCCGGCTCGCTGACGTTTGAATTACAGGATGCGCCCGGCATCGCCGCGGCGGCGCGGGCGCGTGGCATCCTCACGCTGATGGACAATACCTGGGCCGCCGGCTGGTTCTTCAAGCCATTGGCCCACGGCATCGACATCTCGGTGCAGGCATTGACCAAGTATGTCGGCGGGCACGCGGACGTGTTCATGGGCTGCGCGGCAACCCGTGACGTCAATATTGGCGCGGCCCTGGACCATGCGGTCTGGGACTTCGGCTGGTCGGTTGCTCCCGACGACGCCTATCAGATCCTCCGTGGGCTGCGCACCCTCCCCACGCGACTGGCGCGGCACCAGGACAGCGCGATGAAGGTCGCTACCTGGCTCCAGGATCAGCCGGAGGTCTCCCAGGTGCTCTATCCCGCCCTGCCCTCCTCGCCCGACCATGCGCTGTGGCGGCGAGATTATACGGGCGCCGCGGGCCTTTTCGCCGTGGTCTTCAAGTCCGTTCCGGCGGACGCCACCGACAGGTTCCTGGATGCGCTGAGACTCTTTGGCCTCGGATTTTCCTGGGGCGGATTTGAGAGCCTTGCTCTCAGCGCCGATCCGCAGCTGGGCGTGCGTGAGCACGGTTCACCGTTTGAAGGTCCGGTGGTGCGACTGAATATCGGCCTGGAGGATCCGGCTGATCTTATTGATGACCTACGGACTGGCATCTACGCCATGGGCGTGTCCTGATCGCCGATGGCGACCCCGGCAGGACTCGAACCTGCAACCGTCCGCTTAGAAGTGTGGTGGCCTATGACATAAGCATCTGAAAGGAAAGGAGTAAATGTCCGAAATACTGTGTATGTGTAAGGGTTTGTGTAAGGGCGGCAGCCTCTGACAGGGTGTCGGACGTCCGACACCCTGCATGGACACGCCCAGTTGTGCGGTCTGGAAGATGATTGCACCATAGCCGGCCCTGAACCGATTCGCGGCGAAGGGCTGTCGCCCGCATCGCATCTTTGTCCTCAAAAAAAGTGACGTCGCAGGAGTCGACTATGGACACCCTCCAACTGGAGGCGCTGCTCGACGGAGGCGAAGAGACCGATTCCATCGAGTTCAAGGGCGCAATGAACTGGGACAAGAAGGGCCTGGTAAAAGATATATTGGCGATGGCGAACGTCAGAGATGGGGGGCGGATCATAATCGGTGTTGAGGACGGTACCTTTCAGCGGCAGGGCCTTACGGAAGACCAGATACAAACCTACAATCTTGATATCATGCGCGACCAGATCGCGCCGTTCGCTGACCCGATGGTGCAATTTCGTTGCGAAATCGTGGCCGATCGGGAGGGCCGGCGATACGCGGTGCTTGAGATCGCCTCCTTCGAATTCACACCGGTCATCTGCCGGCGCGGGGGAGAGGATGTTCACGCCGGCACACTCTACTTCCGTAGCCGCGCACGTCGTCCTCAGAGCGCGCGCGTCGAAAACAGCACGGACCTGAGAGAGATCATCGAAATAGCGACCGTCCGCACGATGCAGAGATTTGGTCGCCTAGGCCTCGTGGCAGAAGTATCTAAGCCATACGACTATGGTAGTGAACTGGAAGGGTTGTGATGAAGGACGGGCTTCTTGAGAAGATCAGGAGCTACGGACACTGGCGCGTCAACATGCGTCCTATTGCAACGTTGCCCGAACGACTTACGTTCGCGCGTTGCTACGAGGTCGTCGATCGTTCACGGGTATCGATCCGGGGATGGGATTACCCACACGTCAGCCGCCGTCAAGATGAGCAGGGCGGATCGGAACGCGCTGGCGAGTACTTCGAAAACTGGTGCGACTGGCACACCCAGGTCGAATTCTGGCGGATGTATCGCAGCGGACAATTTCTCTCATACAACGCACTTAATGATGACACGGAAGTCGCGGCCGAAGCCGTGGGTAGGCTGCTGAACATCGTTGAGGCGATTTACGCGGTCTCTGAGTTTACCGATTTCGCAGGACGATTGATGGTCAACGTTCCGTTCGAGACCGGGCTTCACCTCGATCTAACCCTCAACGGCACGGCAGGGCGGCAACTCTGGGCGGGACGGAACCGCATGCCCTTTTTGGACGCCAAAACTTCTCAGGCTCCCTCGATCGTTCTTGAGCGGCGGGTCGCTCCTGGGGAGGACAGCCAAGAGCTTGCGATAGGCTTGCTTATCGAACTGTTCGATCATTTCGGCTGGAACCCCGACCCCTCGCAGCTACGGGGTGATCAAGCCAGGTTCTACCGACGCGAGGTTTGACGCAGGGGGGAAAGTCTAACCGAGCCAACTGCACCAAGCGGGAAGTGCGTCTGTCGGACGTCCGACACCTAGCGCCTTCGATCGGTGGGCCGTGCTATAATTCGTGCATGGAACGAGAGGAAAGGGAAGACCAGCTCACCTGGAACGCGTTGGATTCCGCGCAAGATCGCCAGATCGTTGAGATCGCCAGCGATGGCCTGGTTCGGTTTGTCTTGGAACTTCGCCGCGCACGGCAGGCCGAAGCGCAACCGAACGAACCCGTGATCGCGTTCTAGCCAAAGCAGCTGTGACCGCCTTCTTGCGGTCTTCACCGATAGGTGTGCTATAATTTCCGCATGACCACCAAATCCATGAGGAAGATTCCGATGGGTGCGACCGTGCCGGCGATTGAAGCTGACGAACTTCATCAGGCCGACGTGGATGCGTTCATCGCGCGCAATCGCGATGCGTTGAACGAGTCGATCCAAATATCCCGCGAGGAAGTCGCGCGAGGCATCTATTCCAAGCGTACGGTCGACGACATCATCGCCGCCGGCATGAAGCGCCATAGCGCCAACGGCTAGCGCCGCTCCCCACTCACCATGGCGCTTCCCGTTGTCGTACTTTCGGATCGCGCCGATCTCGACCTCGATAGCCTCTTCGACTTGATCGCCGAGGACAGCGGCGCGCAACGCGCCAAGGCTGTCCTCCTTCGGATCAAGGAAACCATGGAGCTTGTCGCGACCATGCCGGGCATGGGCCGCGTTCGCGACGACCTCAAAGGCAACCCACGAACCTTCGCCGTGTGGCCCTGGCTCATAGTCTACGAGGCCCGTCCAGACGGACAGGGGATATACGTCTGGCGCGTCATCGACGGGCGGCGAGATGTTCCGCGCCACGTCAAGCGCCAGTGAGGCCAACCAAACGACCCGCCAATTGGGAATTGGCCGGGCTCCACGTTTTACAAATCTCGGAAAACATAGCAATCTTGGCGACCCCGGCAGGACTCGAACCTGCAACCGTCCGCTTAGAAGGCGGATGCTCTATCCGGTTGAGCTACGGGGTCGTGGGTGAGCTCAATGCGTCCACGGAACCTTGCGGTTAAACGCGAAGTTGTCCGCATAAGCCTTGATCGTTCTCTTTGGCGTCCTGTCGGGCAGCACCTCGAAGGCAATACCGTGCCGACGCGCGTAGGCGACGGCTTCATCGAGCGCATCAAACGCCAGGCGGACCTGTGAGCTCGTATCTACGGATGTCGTCCAGCCCATCAGCGGATCGGAAAGCTTTGCCGCCGAGGGAGCGAACTCAAGCTCCCATTCACGCGTTTTGGCTTTCCCCGACTGCATTGCGCTCTTTGTGGGTCTGAAGATGCGCGCAAGCATGGCCATTCCTCGTCGTCAGTGTTTTTCGATGGTCGGGGCGGCAGGATTCGAACCTGCGACCCTCTGCTCCCAAAGCAGATGCGCTACCAGGCTGCGCTACGCCCCGCGAGGCATCGAACAATTCATGCCTCTTGCCACGTGCGGCGCCGACTCGCAACGCAGGGCTTCTATACGGGGCGGGGCCGCATCAATTTAAACACGCCTGTTGCACGTGCGATGTCACGTCCCTGGGCGTGAACCCGGCCTTCGACGAAGGCGATGTGCCGGCTGACCTTCGTCGCACTGACGTCGCCGAACACCCATTCCCCGGCGCGGCCCATATCCAGGAAATTCACCGACAGCTGCATGGTCACCGGCGTCCCCCCGCCTGCCCGGGCGGCGGCGCCCGCGAGGAGACCATCGAGGAAGGCAGAGAGCATACCTCCGTGTATGAGCCCGAAGCCGTTGCAGTGCCTTGGCAGAGCGAAAAACGCCTGCTGGAGGACGCCCTCGCTCTCCCGGTGAAAGTACGGCCCGTT
Organism: Caulobacteraceae bacterium; assembly: GCA_025352165.1. Lineage (GTDB taxonomy): Bacteria > Pseudomonadota > Alphaproteobacteria > Caulobacterales > Caulobacteraceae > Acaudatibacter. The sequence goes on from JANXTX010000263.1 coordinate 10,041, forward strand.
GTGCGTTGTGAAAGGGCCCCTGCCGCGTGAGAGGACAAACCCCGCGGGCGGGTCAGGCACTGCATCGTTATCGGTCAATTGTAGTGGCGCCATTCATGAGGAATTTGTTCTGGGCGGGCGCGATCCGTAACGCCAGGCTGCGTGGTCGTCTGCTAATCGGGAACAACCGTTTGAAAGTGGCAGGCGTGCTCGATCACGCGGCAGCCAGATTTCAAGACTGCGCTGTCTCGATCTCCGCGACCACCAACCCCTTCGGACCTTCCGCGAACCGGACCCTGAGGTCCTCACCCGGTTGCAGGTCTTCAAGGCCGCTACGGCGCAATGTTTCGATGTGAACGAAAATGTCGCCAGGCGAGGCCTCGCGGACAACGAAACCATATCCCTTGGCCCGATTGAACCACTTGACCTTGGCCATTTCGAAAGCGCCACGCGCGGGGGCTGAATGTCTCTGTGGCGCGCTTCCGCCATGCCTGGGCGCGGGTCGATCCCGATAGGGGGGGGCCGACCGGGCGCCATGCATCGGCGCCCTGGCATGCTCGGGCCGATCGCGTCTGGGGGGAGGCGAATCATGACTGTCGAATGTCCTGCGTGGACGTTCTTCCGGGCTTGGTGGTCCGGCGTCGTCAATCTGGACAATTTCGGAAACCTGCCAGCCCTTCGCCCGCTTGATGACGTCGCATACGATCGCGGCGCCCTCGGACGCCCCTTCCCTTCCGGCATTCCGCAGTGAAGTTACGTGAATCAGGACGTCCTTCAGTCCTGTCTGACGTGAGTCATCGGGTACGACAAAGCCATACCCCTTGCCTGCGTCGAACCATTTGACGCGCCCACTGATCCGTACACACTCTTCGCGCGGATCATGCCCCTCGAATTCGTAATCAGGCATAGGCCCCTCAGCCCGGTGCTCGCCCCCAAGTTGGTCGAGACTTGTTAGTTTAACACGTTCTTCAATAAAGCAGAAAGCGTCAATGGTAGCCAGATCATCTTCCGCGATTGATGATTGGCAGGCCCTAGGGGAGTCGAACCCCTCTTCCCAGATTGAAAATCTGATGTCCTAACCGATAGACGAAGGGCCCGGGGGACGCGAGAGCCGCCGGATATATCCGCCAGTGTTGCCGTACGCAAGCACCTGTCTGGCTCCTATCGACAGCTTGTTGCGATAGTTTGCTAGACCACACGCCTGTCGGCTATGTCCTCCACCTCGAACTGGACGCGTTCCCTGCCATTCCAGTGGTCAAGCTTGAGCTTGCCGACGACATCGATGGCCCCGCCGCCCGCCAGAAGCCTGCGGCCAATCGCGGTCTCGCCCGCGCGCCATGCGACCGCGTCGACATGGGCTCCTGCGGTATCGGCCAGCCTGCATCTGATATGCCCGCCACGCAGCGGCATCGCGCCCTCCACGCGCACCGCGTTCAAGGCGACGACAGGCTCGGGGTTGCCAGGGCCGTAGGGCTCAAGGACCACGAACTGATCAAGAATCGCCCGCGCGGCGCCGCCTGGCGAGACAAGCGCGTCGATCTCCAGCGTATCGACCGCGTCGGCGTCGTCTATCTCCTGGGATAACCTCTCGCAAAGAAAGGCGCGGAACTCGGGTATCGCAGAAGGCCTGATTGTAAGCCCCGCCGCCATGGCGTGTCCGCCCCCCGAAAGCAGCAGACCATTGTCGAAGGCAGCCTGGACGGCGCGGCCAAGGTTTACGCCGGGCTGTGAACGTCCCGAGCCGCGGCCGATGTTTGCCTCCCTGTCGAGGCCCACGACCACCACCGGCTTGCGATAACGCTCACGCAACCGGCTCGCGACGATGCCGATCACGCCGGGATGCCAGCCTTCCCGCGCCACGACGATCGACGGCTCCTGGGGTGCGAAGTTGCTGTCCCGCTCGATGGCCGCGATGGCATCCTCGACAATGGCGCGTTCCACGTCCTTGCGCTGACCATTGAGGGCATCCAGCTGCTGGGCGAGCTCAGCGGCCTCATGCGGATCGTCGGTGGACAGAAGGCGGGCGCCGAGGTCCGCTCGTCCGATTCGGCCTCCGGCGTTGATGCGGGGGCCGAGAATGAAGCCTGCCTCGAAGACGCCGGCCTTGCCGGACTTGGCGGCCGCGGCGGTCATCAGCGCCGACAGTCCCGGATTCTTCCAGGCCGACATGACCTTGAGGCCCTGGGTGACCAGGGCCCGATTGAAGCCGACGAGCTGCGTAACGTCACAGATGGCGCCCAGGGCCGCCAGGTCAAGCCACTGCCGCAGGTCAGGCTCCGGGCGGTCCTTGAACAGGCCCCGGCCGCGAGCCTCGCGGTTCAGGGCCGCAAGCAGGACGAAGGTTACTCCGGCCGCCGCGAGAACGCCTTGCCCGGACAGGCAGTCGGCGCGATTTGGATTGACCAGGGCCACGGGCGACGCCGGCCTCTCCCGCATCAGGTGATGGTCGATGACAACCAGATCCAGCCCGATTTCTTCAGCTGCGGCGATCGCGTCATAGGCGGACGCGCCGCAGTCGACGGTGACCACGAGATCGGCGCCGCCCTCGCGCAGTCGCCGGAACGCGGCGGGACTTGGGCCGTAACCCTCGACGATTCGATCGGGCACATAGATCGGCATTTCCCGGCCCATGCACCTGAACCAGCGCACCAACAGCGCGGCGCTGGTGGCGCCGTCGACGTCGTAGTCGGCAAACACGACGGCATTTCGATTTTCGGACAGGACGTCGACGAGGGTTTGGGCGGCGCGATCCATGTCGGCGAAGCTGGACGGATCGGGAAATAGCGCCTTCAGTGTCGGCCGAAGGAAGAACTCGGCGGCGGGACCGACGATTCCCCGCGAAACCAGAGCCTTCGCGAGTGGCTCTGATATCCCGTACATCTGCTGATTCAGACGCGTGGCGTCCGGGTCAGCCTTGCGTTCCTGCCACCGTCGGCCGGAGATCGATTTCTCGACTCCCAGGAATGGTTCTGGTCGGTGCGCAGCGGCTCTTGTCAAAGCCGCCGCTTCATGCGGACCTGCCGCACGGTTGAGGTGGACGAATCCATGACCAGCGTGTGTGTGTGCACAAAGCCGCCTTCCATGCGAACGCCGTCGAGCAGAGCGCCGGACGTCACGCCGGTGGCGACGAAGATCGCATCCGCCCGAACCATCTCATGCAGATCGTACTTCTTGTCGAGGTCGGTGATCCCGTGGGTGATCGCGCGCGCGCGTTCGTCGGCGTTGCGGAATACCAGCCTGCCCTGGAACTGTCCGCCGACGCACTTCAACGCCGCGCAGGCCAGCACGCCCTCGGGGGCGCCGCCCTGGCCCACATACAGGTCCACTCCGGTGTCCGCATTGGCCGTGTTCATGACCCCGGCCACGTCGCCATCGGTGATCAGGTAGACCCTGGCTCCGACGTCTCGCAGGCTGGCTATGATCTCGGCGTGGCGCGGCCGGTCGAGCACGCAGACGGTTATGTCCGAAGGTTCCACGCCCTTTGCCTTGGCGAGGGAACGCACATTGTCGGCGGGGCTGCGATCGAGATCGACCACGCCGGCCGGATATCCAGGTCCGCAGGCGATCTTGTCCATGTAGGTGTCCGGCGCGTGAAGCATCGTACCGGCGGGGGCCCAGGCCATCACGGCAAGCGCATTGGCCATCGCCTTGGCGGTCAAGGTCGTGCCTTCCAGCGGATCGAGCGCGATGTCGATCCGCGGTCCCGTTCCTGTTCCGACCTTCTCGCCGATGTAGAGCATGGGCGCCTCATCCCGCTCTCCCTCGCCAATTACGATCACGCCATCGATGGAAAGCTCGTTGAGGGCCGTGCGCATGGCGTCGACGGCGGCCTGGTCGGCGGCCTTCTCGTCCCCACGGCCCGCAAGCGCCCAGGCCGCGATCGCGGCTTCTTCGGCGACTCGCACCGCATCCATGATGAGGACCCTGTCGAGGGTTTGCGATGTCATTGGTGGCTCTCCGGCGGAAGGTGTCTATTCATGGATCGAAGGTCAGATACGCGCAATCCGAATAAGGCGCGGGGCCTCCAGCATGCTCGGCAGCGCGGCGATGCGATTGACCGCATCGGTTAACACTGATTCGCTCGCCAGATGCGTCGTGAGTACGATGGGGACTCCCCCGACGCCGGCGATCGGCTTTTGCAGGAAACTGTCGATTGATACGCCAGCCTCGGCGAGCGTTTCGGTAATTGAGGCGATGACGCCTGGCTCATCCCGCACCAGCAGCCGCACATAGGCCCGGCCGACGGCCTGCGCGCCATCGACCGGCGCGACGAATCGCAGGGCTGGAGCAGGCGCCTGGAACACCGGCCTGACGGCTCCGGTCATGACGTCGGCTATATCGGCCGCCACCGCGGCAGCTGTCGGCCCCGCGCCCGCGCCGGCGCCCTGGACAAATATCCGCCCGACCCTGCGACCTTCGATGAACAGGGCGTTGAGCACTCCGCCGACCCGAGCAAGGGGGTGATCCAGCGGCGTCAGCGCGGGATGGACCCTGATCGACACGCCCGCTTCCGACCTCGCCGCGCTTGCGATCAGTTTGATCCGGTAACCGAGATCCTTCGCCAGGCGTATGTCGAGCGTTTCAATGGCCTGCAGGCCTTCAACCTCAGCCGAGGCAAAGCTGGGAGCGCAGCCAAACGCAAGGGCCGCAAGAATTGTAATCTTGTGGGCGGCGTCGAAGCCCCCGATATCCATCGTTGGGTCCGCCTCGGCGTAGCCCAGACGTTGCGCCTCACTGAGCACGTCCTCGAAAGCCGCTCCCGTCGACTCCATTTCAGAGAGGATATAGTTGCAGGTGCCGTTGAGGATGCCAGCGACGATTTCAATGTCGTCGCCGACCATTGCCTCGCGCAAAATCTTCACGGCGGGTGTCCCGCCCATGACGGCGGCTTCAAACAGCAGGGGCACGCCCTGGGCTTCCGCAACCGCCGCCAGACTGGCGCCATGGTGGGCTATCAGCGCCTTGTTGGCGGTGACCACGGGTTTACCAACGGAAAGCGCCGCTTCGACCGCAGCCTTGGCCGGCCCGTCGGCGCCGCCGATCAGTTCGATGAAAATGTCGTTGGTGTCCGACAGGGCGAGTTCAACCGGATCGTCGAACCACGGAATGGCCGACAGCGCGGGACGTCGCGAGCGCGCGCAGATGCCAGTGACGATCGCATTGCCGCCAGCGGGGGCAAATCCCGGCCGCTCGTCCAGAAACTTGACGAGGCCGCCTCCAACCGTACCAAGTCCGGCGATGCCGATGCGCCAATCTTTGCGGGTCATCTTGCTAACCTTCCTTAGTCGACCGCGGCCTGGTCGCGCGCCCGGCTAAGGATCTGGCCCGACTGCTCCAGGAAGCGCTTCACGTTCCTGGCTGCCTGGCGGATGCGGTGCTCGTTTTCCACCAGACCTATCCGGACATAGCCCTCGCCGTTCTCACCGAAGGCAACGCCAGGTGAAACCGCTACCCCCGCTTCCTCAATCAACAGCTTTGCGAACAGCATGGACCCGGCCTCGCGGAAGGCCTCGGGGACCGGCGCCCAGGCGAACATTGATGCAGAGGGTTCGGGTATGTCCCACCCCGCCCTCTTCATAGCCTCGACGAGCACATCGCGCCGGGATTTGTAGGTCGCGCGAATCTCGTCGACGCAGTCCTGTGGGCCGTTCAGGGCCGCGGTTGCCGCAACCTGGATCGGGGTGAATGCCCCATAGTCGAGGTAGGATTTAACCCTCGCCAGCGCTGCGCACATGCGTTCGTTGCCAACCACCATGCCGACGCGCCACCCGGCCATGGCGTAGGTTTTCGAAAGCGAGTTCACCTCGACCGCGATATCGCGGGCGCCATCGACCTGCAGGATGGAGGGGGGCGGATTGTTGTCGAAATAGATCTCGGAGTAAGCGATGTCCGACAGCACGAGCATGTCATGCTTTTTAGCCAAGGCTATGACATCTTTGTAGAAATCCAGATCGACCCACTGCGCGGTCGGATTGGACGGATAGCTGACGATGAGGACGCTCGCCGGTGGCGCGGAATGCCTGACGGCGCGGCTGATGCCTGCCAGGTAATCCTCGGGTGACAGCGCTGGTACGTGCCGGATAACCCCGCCGGCCATGATGAAGCCGTACGCGTGGATCGGATAGGCGGGATTTGGGCAGATGATCACGTCGCCCGGCGCCGTCAGCGCCTGCGCCAGATTGGCGAAGCCCTCTTTCGATCCCAGCGTCGCGACGACCTCGGTATCCGGATTCAGTGTGACGCCAAACCTGCGGGCATAGTAGCCGGCCATGGCGCGGCGCAGACCAACGATCCCCTTGGACATCGAGTATCTACCGGACTTGGGATCCCGGGCGGTTTCAACAAGCTTGTCGACGATGTGCCTGGGGGTCGGCATGTCGGGATTACCCATCCCGAAATCGATTATGTCCACGCCCTGGCCGCGCAGGCGCGCCTTCAGGCGATTCACTTCCTCGAATACATATGGCGGCAACCGCCGGATGCGGTGAAAATCAGGTATCATGCCGTTGCTCGCCTACTTACGCCCTGGAGGCGCTGAGCGCTGCAGAGCATCCTTGACGAACGCGTCCGTCCCAGTGCCTTGCACCGGTTCCTCTGGCGGCGGAGGCACAGCTTCCGCTCTTGCCATGGCGGCGAACGCGTCGGTGTCGCGAAGGCTGAATGTGTCAGGGGCTGTACGCACGACTACGCTGGCGCCCGCGAGCCGCGTGGCGACGACAGTGGTCCTGAACGAGGCGGGCGATCTGATGTCATTCGGCGAAGCTGGAATTTGGCAGAATGTCGGGTATCCCGAGATCGTCGCTGAACGGGCGACGATGTCCGCGGGAAGCGCCTGATCGGCCGGATGCGTCGGTTTAACTGCCGTGGCATTGGCCATTCCGCCGCCCTGGACGGCGACAAGCGCCAACCCAACTAACAGCGAGATGGTGCTGGTCATTGAAATATGCTGTGCGAGTGGTTTCATTAGTGAACTGGTCATAGGCTAAGGCGCGCGTGAGCGGAAGGCCGGGCTCGTTGCTGACGAATTGGAGAGAGTTATGACAAAGGCCAATTTGACAGGCACGGAAAAGCCGAAGCGCGCCAGGGCGCCGCGCGCGGCAAAGGCCAAGGCCGCCGCCAGCCACGAGCAGCCCAAGCCCACCTCCGCCGAAGCCCCGCGCCCCGAGGTTGAAAAATCCGCGCAATTGTCAAGCAACACATTGCAGGCGCTCAACTTTCTGACCGACGAGCAGCGTTCGGCGCTCGAAAAACTGTCGCTCAATCTCGCTAGAGCAGCCGTCGCCGCCCAGGGAGTCATCGCCGAGGCGGCCTTGCGGCAGGCGGACCGGCCGTCTGCATTGAACGCTGACCCCTTTCATGTCGGTCCCGCGCTTGGGGAGGTGATGGGGCGGCTCGCCACCCAGCCCGATCGGTTGATGCGCGCCCAGGCGGCATTGTTCGGCCAATACATGGAGTTATGGCGTTCAACCGCGCTTCGCGCGGCGGGCGAGACGCAGGCGCCCATCGCCAGCCCAAAGAAGGGCGACAAGCGATTCGCCGACTCTGACTGGTCCGAAAATCCGTTCTTTGACACCATCAAGCAGTCTTACCTGATCACTTCCGGCTGGCTGAACGATCTGATTGGCGGGGTCGAGGGGGTCGATCCGCTGACCAAACGACGTGTTGAATTCTTCACCAAGATGCTGACCGACGCTTTCTCGCCGTCAAATTTCCTGATGACCAATCCGGCGGCCCTGCGCGAAGCTTTGGCCAGCCATGGCGAGAGCATCGCGCGTGGCATGGAAAATTTCGCCGCCGATCTTGAACGTGGTGGCGGACAGCTGGCGATCAGTCAGACGGACTTCGACCAGTTCAAGGTCGGAGAAAATGTGGCGACCGCCCCGGGAAAGGTCATTTTCCAGAATGATATCATTCAGTTGCTGCAATTTTCTCCGTCCACCGAGACGGTCTGCGAAGTCCCGCTACTAATATTCCCGCCCTGGATCAATAAATTCTACATCATGGATCTTCGGCCGGAGAACTCGATGATCCGCTGGCTGACTGCCCAGGGCATCACCGTGTTCGTGACGTCCTGGGTCAACCCCGACGCCACGCTGGCTGCCAAGACATTCGAGGATTACCTCGATGAAGGTATCTACGCCGCGATCGACGCGGTGGCCCGCCAGACCGGCGTCAAAAAGGTCAACACCGTCGGCTACTGCATAGGCGGCACGCTGTTGTCCTGCGCTCTGGCTCACATGGCGGCTCGCAAGGACACGCGAGTGTCGTCGGCGACGTTCTTTGCCGCGCAGCAGGATTTCTCCGAGGCTGGCGATCTGCTGATCTTCGCCAATGACGAATGGCTGAGCGAACTCGAAACCCGTATGGATGCGGGAGGCGGCGTTCTGGCCGGTCAGACGATGGCGGACACCTTCAATTCGCTGAGAGCAAACGACCTGATCTGGTCATTCTTCGTCAGCAACTATCTGATGGGCAAAGAACCCAAACCCTTCGATCTGCTATTCTGGAACTCCGACCAGACCCGGATGCCCAAGACACTGCATCTTTTCTATCTGAAGAAATTCTACCGCGACAATGCACTGGCCAACGGAACACTGGATCTTGCGGGCGAGCACCTGGACCTTGGACGAGTCAAGACGCCTATTTATGTCCAGTCATCCAAAGAGGACCACATCGCCCCTGCCCGCTCAGTCTACAAGGGCGCGAGACTGTTCGGCGGGACGGTTGTCTTCACGCTTGCGGGATCAGGGCATATTGCCGGTGTGATCAATGCACCCGCGGCCAACAAGTACCAGCACTGGACCAACGACAACCTTCCCGCGACCCTGGACGAATGGACCGCCGGCGCAACGGAGCACCCGGGGTCATGGTGGCCGCACTGGGCCGAGTGGCTGAAAGCCAAGTCAGGAAAGCAGGTTCCGGCCCGCGATCCGGCCGGCGGACCGCTTCGTCCGATCGAGGACGCGCCCGGTAGCTTTGTTAAGGTTCGCTCGTAAGGCCCTGATCAGGCCGGGATAAACTTGAGGGCTGCGCCGTTGTTGCAGTGCCTCAGACCGGTGGGCGGCGGACCATCATCGAACACGTGGCCCTGATGTCCCAGGCACTGGGCGCAATGATATTCGGTGCGTTCGAAGACCAGCGCGAAATCTTTCTTCTTGCCGATGGCGCCCGGCAGGGCGGTGTAGAAACTTGGCCAGCCCGTGCCGGAATTGAACTTCCACTGCGATTTGAACAGCGGTAACCCGCACCCGCCGCAGACAAAAGTTCCGCTCCGGTGTTCGTCATTCAGGGGGCTGGTAAACGGCGCCTCGGTCGCCTCGTGTCGCAGGATATCGTAGGCGGTCGACGGCAGCCGACGGCGCCAGTCGGCGTCGGACAGCAATCGCCAGCGGGAGGCGGCAAAGGGATCGCCGGCGGCGGCTGTACCGGCGGCCGAAAGCGCAGTTGCGCCGATCAGCAAACCGCGCCGGGTCAGGTGGGAAGATGCGTGACTCATGCCAGGTAATACGCAGCCGGCGGTGGTTTGGTCACAAAGTGTGGATCACAGAGTCGTGATCACAAACCGGCGCTCTCCTCCAGACCAAGCATGATGTTGAGATTTTGCACCGCGGCGCCCGAGGCGCCCTTGCCGAGGTTGTCGAGCACCGCAACGAGTCTAGCCTGCGCCGGTTCCTCGCTACCGAAAACATGCAACCGGATTTTGTTGGTTCCATTGAGCAGTTCAGGACCAAGCGTGGTCATGGCGCGGCACGTCTCCGGATCGGCGACTTCCACGCACTCCTCCTTGGCGTAGGCTGCCGCGAGCGCGTTGTGCAAATCAGAAAGGCTGGGCGATCCAGGCAGCGCGTAAAGGGGCAGCGGGACTTCGACGATCATGCCTTTGTAGTACCGGCCCACCGCCGGGGAGAACACCGGCGTCGCCGTCAGGCCTCCATAGAACTTCATCTCGGGTAAGTGCTTGTGGCCCATGGCCAATCCGTAGAGGCGGTATGGCGTCGTGGCGAAGTTCGGAGTGTCTTCCGCTTCGAATTCCGCGATCATCGACTTGCCTCCCCCTGAGTAACCGGAGACACCACCTGCGGTCAGCGGCCAATTGGCAGGCACCATGCCAATTGTCACCAGCGGTCGGATGAGGGCGATGAACCCAGTGGACCAGCAGCCCGGATTCGACACCCGCGCCGCATTCTGGATCGCGTAGCGCTGACCAGTCGCCATCTCGGGAAATCCATAGGTCCAGCCCTCGGCGGTGCGATGAGCGGTGGACGCATCGATCACACGCACGCGCGGATTTTCGATCAGCGTAACCGCCTCGCTCGCGGCTGCGTCGGGCAGGCAGAGAATCACCACGTCCGCCGAATTGAGACAGTCCCGCCGTGCGTCGGCGTCCTTGCGAAGGGACGGGTCGATCGTCAGCAGTTCCAGATCGCGCCGGCCCTTCAGGCGCTCGCGAATCTGCAGTCCGGTTGTTCCGGCCTCGCCGTCGATGAAGATTTTCGCGACCATCGTCGTCTCCGAGATAAGAAAAAGGGCGCTTCGGTCCAACCGAAGCGCCCCAAAAGCGAACAGGAAAGGAGTTCGCGCTTTAGCGCTTGGAGAACTGGAAGCTGCGGCGGGCCTTGGCCTTGCCGTACTTCTTACGCTCGACCACGCGGCTGTCGCGGGTCAGGAAGCCATGCGGTTTGAGCACGGCGCGCAGGCCGGGCTCGTAGTAGGTCAGCGCCTTGGAGATGCCGTGACGCACCGCGCCAGCCTGGCCCGAAAGGCCCGAGCCTTCAACCGTGGCGATGACGTCGAACTGGCCGAGGCGATCAGCGATCTGCAGCGGCTGGGCGATCATCATCCGCAGGACGGGACGGGCGAAATAGACGGTCTGGTCACGGTCGTTGATGGTGATCTGGCCCTTGCCTGGCTTGATCCAGACCCGAGCGACCGCGTTCTTCCGCTTGCCGGTCGCATAGGCGCGGCCGAGCTTGTCGATTTGCGGTTCGGCCGGAGCGTTGTCGCCGGCCGGATTGGAGGAGAGGCTCTGCAGCGCGTCGAAGCCGTGCGAGTTTGTCATGATCAGGCGGTCCGGGCGTTCTTGGGGTTCATGGAGACGAAATCGATCACCTCGGGGCTTTGCGCCTCATGGGGATGTTCCGCGGAATTGTAGATCTTGAGGTGCGTCATCTGCTTGCGGGCCAGAGGGCTTTCCTTGGGCAGCATGCGCTCGACCGCCTTCTCCAGGATGCGCTCGGGGAAACGGCCGTCCAGGATTTTACCCGCTGTCCGTTCCTTGATGCCGCCCGGATGGCCGGTGTGCCAGTAATAGGTCTTCTGGTCGAGCTTGCGACCCGTGAACTTCACTTTGTCGGCGTTGATGATCACGACGTTGTCGCCGCAGTCCACGTTGGGGGTGTAGTCGGCGCGGTGCTTGCCGCGCAAGCGCATGGCGACGAAGGTGGCGAGGCGCCCGACCACCGCATTCTGTGCGTCGATCAGAATCCACTTCTTCTCGACCTCGGCGGCCTTAATATAGGTCGTAGTCTTGGTTTGCATTGTTGAAATCCGTCTGGGCGAGAGGACGCCCCACGCCTGATTGAGCGGGCGCAGGTACAGGCGCCGCCCGAGGATGTCAACCCGAACTCGCGGTCAATATGCCAGCAAGTCTATAGAAATACGGGATTTTATCCCAGAGGTATCCCGATACCGCATAACTAAGTGCGGCGCGATCTCCAGGTCAGCGCGACCGCCGCGGCGAGCAGCAACGCGGCTGTCAACTGATGGATCAACGCCAGCCACAGGGCCACACCGCTCACCAGCGTCGCTATCCCAAGCACGACCTGCGTTGTCGCCAACAGTCCGATGCCGATGGTCAAGCGCCGCAGGTTCCAGGGCGCCGACGTGGATCGCAAGCCGTTCCAGGCTATCAGCAGCGTCAGGGCAACTACGCCGTAGGCAATCATGCGGTGGTTGAACTGCACGGCCGATGCGCCGTGTGCGAGCGTCGTCCACAGGCCCGCGCGCCAGTAGTCGGCTGGTACAAAGACGCCGCCCATCATCGGCCAGTCGTTATCGATCAGCCCGGCTTTGTTGCCGGCGACCAATGCGCCGAAAAGGCATTGAGCGAATACGGCCAGCGCGAGCAAAGTGCTGACCAGAGTCCACCCATCCCGCCTCCGCTGGCCGGCGGCCGGGCCCGCCCAGGCTTCCAGCGCCGTCCAGATCAACGCCGAGAACAGCAGCAACGCCAATCCCAGATGGGTCGCCAACCGCTCGGGCGCGACGGCAATCCGGGTCTCCAGGCCGCTCTGGACCATCCACCAACCGACGACGCCCTGCAGCGCCCCGAGGCAAAACAGTACACCGCAGCGTCCCAACAGACGCCTGGGAAGCCGGCCCGTGGACCAGAGGATCACGAACGGAATGGCAAACGCCCCGCCGACCAGGCGCCCCAGTAACCGGTGCGCCCACTCCCACCAGAATATCCCCTGGAACTGCGCCATGCTCATGCCGCGGTTTACGAGCTTGTACTGGGGGATCTGGCGATAGTGGGCGAACTCGATCGTCCACGCATGCGCCGACATGGGCGGCAGGACCCCTGACACCGGTTTCCATTCGGTAATCGAAAGCCCTGATCCGGTCAGGCGTGTCGCGCCGCCGACGACGATCATGGCGAGCACAAGGGCAGCTACCGCGCACAGCCACAGCGCGGTCGCCTGCGAGCGAGTCGCCCCGGCCAGGGCGGCCTCGAAGGGCGTCTGCTCGTCTATGGCTCCAAAAGTTGGCGTGGGCCGGCCGATCATCTTTCCTTGCTCACGCCTGCACCATCAGGCGGATTTGGTCGGAGCGACAGGATTTGAACCTGCGACCCCTTGACCCCCAGTCAAGTGCGCTACCAGGCTGCGCCACGCTCCGATGCAGGAAGGACCGCCCTTATAGGGATGTGGCCTCAAGGCGGCAATCGTAAAACAGCGCCGGCTCAACAGTTCGCCAACAGGCGTTTCATCCGGCTCCTCGCCGTTTCGAGCGCAGCCAGCGCGTCCTGGAGGCGAACCATCGATTCATCAGCAGACAAATCTTCTGCCTCGGCCTGAACGTCGGAAGTCAATGACCTGAAACCTGTTCGGCGATGAAGCGCCTGGACATCCTTGATCGAAAGCCCCTCGTCGTGAAGCAGGCGCTTGACAGTCATCAGCAGGGCAATGTCGCGTGGACGATAAAATCTGCGGCCGCCGGTACGCTTCATCGGCCGAAGGAAAGTGAACCTGGTTTCCCAGAAACGTAGCACATGCTGCGCTACGCCCACCTCGTCAGACGCTTCGGAAATGGTCCTGAACGCGTCCTGGCTCTTGGCCATTGATGGCCTACTTTTCCAGGGCGCTGTCGATCCGCGCCTTGATGACCTGTGACGCCCTGAACCCGATCACCCGTCGTGGATCAATGGTGGCCGGCGCGCCGGTTTTGGGATTACGACCCATCCGCTCACGTTTTGATCTGACCTCGAACACGCCAAAGCCGGAAAGCTTTACGCTTTCACCACGTTCCATGGCCTCGGCCACCAGGTCGAGCGTACGCTCGATCAGGCCCGCGCAATCGTGACGCGTCAGGCCGACCTCGTCATGAAGCGCTTCAGTCAGATCGGCACGCGTTAATGTCCGGTCGTTCATGGCGATCCTCGGGGAATTTTGTCCGTGAAGCCTGCATGCTTGCGGTAATTACGTCAAGTCAAGGACTTGTGGACCCCAGGGGAATCGCAGACGGAATTGGGGTTGTGCTGGATGACGAACAAGATTCTTCGCGACGCGCAGACAGGCGCACGCGAGGGACGGGATGGAGCGATTTCGGGACTGCTTTGGTGGGGTCGAAGATCCGCGGTCGGGCA
>JANXTX010000275.1 GCA_025352165.1 Caulobacteraceae bacterium
ACCTGGTCGAGCGCTGCTCCGGCCACGGGGGCACCTTCGGGGTGATGAAGGAAACCCGGCCCATGGCGGTCAAAGTCGGCAAACCGGCCGCCCGGCAGGTGGCCCAGAAGGGCAACGACACCCTGTGTTCCGACTGTCCGCTTGCCTGCGAGCACCTCGGCCAACTTGTCAGCGCCGACCTCGCCCAGGGCGCCAAGCCGCCACGCCAGGCCCACCCGATTGAAATCCTCGCCGAGGCCTACGGCCTCACCTGAAAGTTGAGTTCCATGCCAATAGCCGAACGCCGGATCACGGCCGAGGACCTCCTCGCCGACACCGAATACGCCAAGGCGCGCCGCGATCGCCGCGCCGCCCTGTTGCCGATCAAACGCCTGCGCCGCGTTTCGCTCGGGCCCTACTGCACGATGTTGTTCGAGTCCTACGACACCATGCTGTTCCAGGTGCAGGAGATGCTGCTGACCGAGAAGGGCGGCCCCGCGCAGGTCCCTGACGAACTGGCCGCCTATAATCCGCTGATCCCGCAAGGCCGCGAGTTGGTGGCGACGGTGTTGTTCGAGATCGAGGATCCGGTGCGGCGCGACGCAGTCCTGGGCGAACTCGGCGGTGTCGACGATCACTTCTATCTGGGCCTGGGCCAGGAGCGGGTCGCCGCGGTTCCCGAAGGCGACATCGAGCGCAACCGCGAGGACGGCAAGACCTCCTCGGTCCACTTCCTCCACTTCCCGATGACCGACGCCCAGGCCACCGCCTTCCGCGACCCCGCGATCACCGCCACCATCGGCTGCGACCACCCACGCTATGGCCACATCGCGGTGCTGAACTCGGAGACACGGGCGGAGCTGGCGAAGGATTTGGCCTGAGGAAGCGGCGCCGGCGGCCGCAAAGCTGTTTTGAAACGCAAAGGCGCAAAGACGCAAAGAAGATTGCAGCATGCGCCGCGGAACTCCCCTGCCTGCGTGTTGACGTCTTTGCGTTTCAGGTCGACCTGCCAAAACCAACAGAACGGTCGCGAGTACCGTGCCGTTCAACGGACATTCCCAAGGGCGGTTCAGGGCGGTTGATGTTCTTTGACATTCACTCTGCCAGAAAGCACTCGAACGCCCCCCGCTTCCATTTCGGTGACATGATGTCACTGAAATCCAAAGTCGATCTTGGCCACAGCGGTCTTCGACCAGGCGATAGGGGTCGCGGGTAGCGGCGGACTTGTGGACGGCGGTTCGGCAGCCCGCGCCCATCCGACCATTATCAAAATCGCCGCCAACGCAATCCGCCGCACGCCAGTCATCGCGCTTGCCCCCACCGCCGCTTATCGATTCCGCAGGCTCAATGCGCCGTCAAACCGGCCCGCAGGCTGCTCCACTTTGGCGCACTATGTGAGCGATTGCTAACAAAAAGCTTGCATTGATGTTTGCGATCGCTAACATAGCCTGATGATTACGCAAAACATCCGTGGAACGGCCAGAGACGCTGTCCTGACCCAATCGCTTCGCCTGTTTGCCTCGCGCGGCGTGGATGCGGTCAGCGTGCGCGACATCGCCGCGGCGACGGGGTTCACCAATCCGGCGCTGTTTCGCCACTTCGCCGGCAAGGAGGCGTTGGCCGGGGCCCTGTTCGAGCAGTGCTACCGGCAGATGGTCGAGACGCTGGAGCCAGCTAGCGAGCGCAACGGTTTGCGCGCCTGGTTGGAGGCGGTGCTGACGGAGATCGTCCGCCGGCCGGAGGGTGTGCTCTTCGTGCTGGATAATCTGAAGCGCTATTGGCACACGCTTCCCGACGACCTCAAGAACCGGAACCTGCCGAAACTCGCCAATGAAATGATCGCGCGCGAGGCGATGGCCGGTCGAATGCGCGCCGACATTCCCCCGGCACTGGTGGCGACCGTTCTGTTCGGGACACTCGGCCAGGTCGCACGATCGGTGCATTTCAATGAAAGCGACATAGACGCGGCGGCGCTCGCCGATCGACTGACCGTCCTGCTCAGCGAAGGTCTCTCACCGCGATTATCCGACCAACAACCAAGCACTACGGAGATTGATGATGGATAGACAGCAACGCAGCGCCCTGAAGCGTGGGCTGCTGGTCTCAGCGATGATTGCCGCCGCGTCTTTCCTGGCGGATGTGGGCGCGGCGTCCGCCGCTACGCCCGAGCCAACCGGCGTGTGGATCTGGGACGATGGGCGGGCCGCCGTCGAATTCCACCCGTGTGGCGAGGCTTTGTGTGGCCGGATCGTGTGGTTGAAGTCAGAGGCGGTTCCACAAGCGCGACCGGTATTGGATATCAAAAACCCGGATACTGCCCAGAGGGGCCGGCGCGTCTGCGGGATCGACTATATCACCGGCCTGAAGCCGACCAAGGCCGGCGCCTGGAAAGCCGGGCGAATCTACGACTTCAATGGCGGCGCGACCTATGACCTCGATATTGATTCCGCGGACGGATCGACGGTCAAAATGCGGGGATACAATGGCGTTCGCTTGCTCGGAGTCAACTTAACCCTGGTTCGCCCCTCATCGGAGCTCAAATTTTGCAAATTGTCTGGGTGATTTACAGATCGGGAGAACCGACATGAATTTATCCGCAATCATAAACGGATTCATAAACTTTGCTATATTTGCGGTTCCAATCCCTTTGATCGCTTGGCTCGATCGCCCGAAGGCGAACAAAGTCTGATTCAGAGGAAAGCTGATATTTATGCAGGACACTTCGCGAGCGCACTATTGCTGAAAACAGCAAAGCCCGAGACGCCGACCTGGGCGCTCATTGCCGGAGCCGGGCTGCTGGACATTCTGTTCGGCTTGCTAGTGGCTCTTGGCATCGAAGGACTGTTGCCAAACTGGAAGTCAGCTCATTTGCTTAATATCCCCTGGTCGCACTCCTTGTTGATGACCATCCTGTTCGGCGCACTATTCGCCGTCTTGTTCCGCCGCCGGGGTTGGGGCGTGATGCTGGTCCTGTTTGCCGCCGTCCTCTCACACTGGGTGTTGGATGTGCTGGTTCATCGGCCTGATATGGAGTTGTGGCCGAATTCGGCGACGAAGCTTGGCTACTTCAGTCTGTTTGGCCCTGTGTCAGGCTGGGCGGAAACCCTGTTGGCGATCGTCGCAACAACGGTTTACGCCTTCCGCGCCCGCAAGTCGGAGACATACGGGCGCTATTGGATCGCGGTGTGTGGGCTAATGGCGGTGTTCTGGGGCATGGGTTATCTGGCGGGATGAGTTCGCGCGGCATCCTTTGATCCCGCGCGAGGCCCGCCTGGGTCTTGAGCCCATATGTAAGAATGCGTCTTTCGGTTCGATGAAGGGTGCGAACAGGATAGCGACGTACATCAAGACGAGCTTCGAGCCAACTTGCAGGCTGTTCCAGCAGCTAAATCTGTGGCCGCTCTCACACTCAAGCTTTGGAAATCTCGCTCCTTACGCCCTGTAAGGATAAAGGGATTTTAGCCAATGCCAATCGCCACGATGACGAGCAAAGGTCAGGTCACCAATCCCGCCGCAACGCGCGCCAAGTTGCGCCTGGGACCGGGAAGCAAGATCGGCTTCATTGAAAACGCGGCGGGCGAGATCGTCTTGCGACCAATGTCCGGCGACATTCGGCGACGGCGCGGCATCGTCAGATGCGAGGGCGCCCCGGTCTCCATTGAGGAAATGGACGAGGCGATCTCAGCCGCCGCCGTCGACCGGTTTACGCGCTCAAACGGGTGATCGCGCTCGATACCAACGTCCTTGTCTGCTATCGCTCAGCCCCATTTGCGCGAAGCAGTGCCATAAGGGCGTTACATGTCTAGCGCCGCCGCTTCGGCCGCGGCACGGCGGCCAGGCCCGGCGGCTTCCATCATGGCCGTCACGGCAGCAAGAACCTCCGGCGGCGCGGTTTCCGGGCGGCCGGCGTTGAAGGGGGGCGCGGGGGCGTATTCCAGGCCCAGTTGCACACTCTGGGCGAAGGCGTCGCCGGCGATCTCGGCGGCCAGGGTCAGGGCGAAATCGATGCCGGCGGTGACGCCGCCACCGGTGAAGACATTGCCGTCACGGACCACGCGGCCGGGATCAGGGATTGCGCCGAACAGCGGCAGCAGGTCGCGCCACGCCCAGTGGCAGGCGGCGCGCCTGCCCTTGAGCAGGCCGGCGGCGCCCAGGATCAACGAGCCGGTGCAGACCGAGGTGACATACCGCGCGTCAGAGGCCAGGCGCCGGATCTCGTTCATGAAGGCGGCATCGCCCATCGCCGCCATGGTCCCGAAACCTCCCGGGACACAAAGTACATCACAGGCCTCGATATCGGCCAACCGCTCAAGATTGCCGAAGGTCACCCCATCGAAGTTCAGCGATCCACCGTCGACGCATGCCAGATGGGTAGAGGCGCCCGGCAGGCGGCAGAGCACCTGGTGGGGGCCGGTGAAGTCCAGGTGGGTCACGTTCGGATAGAGGGCGAAGACGATGGTCAGGCTGTCGGCGGTCATGTTGGGCCTCATTGAGTTGACGAGGCGATCATCGCCGAACTATCGTCTGGCTGAAATGACTGGTTTCCCACGTTTTCCGCCATGCCCCGCATTGTCGCGTTCGTGATCTTCCCGCGACTGCAGATCCTCGACGCCACCGGTCCGCTGGCGGCGTTCGAGATTGCAGAGCGCTACCGGCCGGGGACCTACGAACTACGGCTGGTGTCGACGACGCCCGGGGCAGTCGCATCCACAGCTGGCGCGCGCCTGATCGCCGAGCCTCTGGCCGATCCCGCAAACATTCACACGCTGATGGTCGCGGGTGGCGAAGGGTCTCGCGAGGCGGCCCGTGACGAGGTGCTGCTCGATCATGTGCGCGCCGTGGCGGCGCTTGGCCGGCGCACGACGAGCGTTTGTTCGGGATCATATGTGCTGGCGGCCGCGGGCGTGCTCGACGGACGCCCGGCGACGACGCACTGGTCGCTCACCGCGGATTTTGCCAGGCGCTCCCCGAATGTGAATCTGCAGGCCGACCGGATCTGGACGCGGGACGGCGAGATCTGGACGTCCGCGGGGATCACCGCGGGCATCGATCTGGCGCTGGCGCTGATTGCCGAGGACCTCGGCCAGGAGATCGCCCGCAAGACGGCGCGTCAGCTGGTCGTCTATCACCGGCGGCCAGGGGGACAGTCGCAGTTTTCCGCGCTAGCCGAGCTCGATCCCGGCGGAGGACGATTCTCTGGGCTGCTGGACTGGGCGCGCGGCAATCTGTGTGGATCACTGACCGTCGAGTCGCTGGCCGGAGAGGCAGCGATGAGTCCTCGCAACTTCGCGCGGGCCTTCGCGGCCGAAACCGGCGTCACCCCGGCCAAGGCCATTGAGCGGCTGCGGCTCGAGGCGGCGAGAACCGCGGTGGAGTACACCGGCGCCGGGATCGACTTAATCGCGCGGGATACCGGGTTCGGTGATCCCGAGCGTATGCGACGCGCGTTCGTCCGCGCCTACGGCCATCCGCCGCAATCCCTGCGGCGCTCGGCGCGATCAGGAGGCGGCTAGAGTCGCCGAACTACGCGTTTCCGCGGCATCGGGCGCGGAACTCGGTCGTTCTTCCCGAGGCGCATCGACCAGGAAGACGTGAGCGCCGACACGGGCGATCCTGGACATGTGGGCATCGGGACGTGTTCCCAGGCGAGCCGCATGGAACGAGATGGCGGCGCCGACCTCCTTCATCACGTAGCCGCCCAGCGCCCGCGCGGCGACCCTCCGGGAGCTGTTCCAGGCTGTGGCGTCCCGTGGGTGGTCCATCACGCCGCTGCAGACAAAGCTGAACTGGCAGCCATGGCCATGCGCACTCTGATAGATGACGCCGCAGACGCTCTTGGGAAAACCGGCTTTTCGCGCGCGGTTCAGGACGACCTGGGCGACCGCGGCCTGACCGGCGGCTGATTCACCGCGAGCCTCATAGTAGACGGCCGCGGCAAGGCAATCGACGTCGCGGGTAAGCGGTTGCTGGACGGCGGCCGATGCATGGGAAACCGCAAACAGACCAAGAATGGGCAATACGACGCCAAGCGACGCGCGCGCCTGCGCACGCGTCCAATTTACTGACAACAAGGATTTCGTGTCCTGTTCGACGAGGGACCAACGCGCCCTCTTTTTTTCCGCGTCGATGAGCGCCGGGGACTGCTCCCATGGACAACTCGGCGACGGGTCCGACCGGCACACGGTGGTCGAACGCCGCCCTTATAGGCAGTATAATGCTGCATTGCAAACTTTGGGGGGGCAGGCCGCCGCGCCGGGAGAGCGGCCGACGCCCGCATCAGTGGTAGCCTCGCCGCAATCTCCCCATTAAGGAGGTTTGGAAACCGTGGGGAATGTTGCTCGATGAGTATGGAGGAAACCGCACAAGTTGACCCGCGCCTGTGTGCGTGCGGCAGCGGTTTGCGGTCTATTCGTTGTTGCGGCCAGGACATAAGCCTGAAGGCAACCCCCATGGCCGCCCGTCATGTGGCGCCGCTGGCGGATCAGGCGGTTATGGCCCTGAATGAGGGGCGCATCGAGGAAGCCGTCGCACTCTGCCTGGATGTGTTGGAGCTGGCGCCCGGCCACGCCCAGGCGCTGAAGGTGCTCTATCAGATCCGCCGCGGCCATGCGCCGGCGGCGGCCGAAGCATTGATCCGGCGAGTGGTGGCGCTGTATCCCAACGATTTCTGGGCGACCAATGAACTGACGCTGCTGCTGCTCGGCAAGGGCGCGCTGGCGGAAGCCGAGGTTCATGCCCGCAACGCCGTGCGCATCGCACCGCAGAATGCCCAGGCCCATCACCTGATGGGCATGATCATGACCGAGATCAATCGGCCGCAGATCGGCGAATACCACTATCGCAGAGCGCTCGAACTGGCCGACCAGCGCGGCGCGGTGCTGCTGGCCAACCTGGCGTGGAACCTGAAGAACCAGGGCAAGATGGCTGAGGCGCGCGCTTTCTACGAGGAAGCGCTGACCGCCGATCCGAGCATCCTGCAGACCGTGCTGGGCTGGGCGCGCCTCGAAGAGGCCGACCGCAATTTCGACAGGGCTGCCGAACTGCTCGACAAGGCCGACGCGCTCGCGCCAGGAAACCAAAGCGTCATGCTGTCCCGCGCCGTGTTGCACGGTCGGCGTCGCGCCTATGAATCGGCGCTTGGCGTGCTGGACGAGATCGCCGCTCAACGCCAGGACGGCGGACTGGGTCCCAACGAACTGCTGGAAAAGGGCCGGTTGCTGGACCAGAGCGGCCGCTATGAGGATGCCTTCAAGGCGTTTATCGAGGGCAAGCGGCTGGTGCGGGAGGTCAGCGGCACACGTTATATGGCCGATCACGCCGCAGGACTGACGGCGCGGCTGAAAGGCTTCTTCACCGCCAACCGCATGAAGATCACGCCGCGCGCGACGGTGCGGACGGATACGCCGCAGCCGCTGTTCATCGTCGGCTTTCCGCGCTCGGGAACGACGCTGACCGAGCAGACCCTGTCGGCGCACAAGTCGATCGCCGCCGGTGACGAGTTGCCATTCATCGCCGACATCACCGGGCTGATGCAGCGCATGCTGGGCAGCCCACTCACCTATCCCGACGCGATGTCGGAGCTGTGGATGGGCGACCAGCGCGAGGGACTGGACAACCTGCGCGACTACTATCTGCAGCGCGCGCGGCAGATCGGCATCATGGAACCGGGCAAGCGCTGGTTCACCGACAAGATGCCGCTGAACGAGACCCACCTTGGCCTGATGGCGTTGCTGTTCCCGGCCTCGCCGATCATCCATGTCGTCCGCCATCCGCTCGACGTGGTGCTGTCGGTGTTCTCCAACCAGCTGACCCACGGCTTCTATTGCGCCTATGAACTGGAGAGCGCGGCCCGCCACTATGCGCTGATCGCCGACCTGATCGCCCACTACCGCTCGGAAATGGCGCTGCGGTATCTGCCGGTGCGCTATGAGGACATGGTCGCCAACCAGGAGTTCCACATTCGCCGGATGCTCGATTTCATTGGTGAGGACTTCGACGAGAACTGCCTTAAGTTCCATGAGAACAAGCGCTATGCACGAACCGCGAGCTACGCCCAGGTGACCGAAAAGCTCTACGACCGGTCGCGGTTTCGCTACCGGCATTATCTCAAGGAACTGGCGCCCATCGTGCCGATCCTGCAGCCGGCGATGGATCGGCTCGGCTATACATTCGAAGGTCTGGAGGCGGCGGCATGAGCCTGACAGCCGAACCCATGGTGATAGAAGATTCCGTCAAGCTGGCCGCTGAACACGAGGCCGCCGGTCGTCTGGGCGAGGCCGAGGCGGTGCTGGACCGGATTCTCGAAAAGAACCCGAAGGACGCTGAAGCGGTCCATCTTAAGGGCGTGTTGGCGGTGCGCGGCGGCCGGACGGCCGAAGGCGCGGAGCTGATGGAACGGTCCATCGTGATCGGACCGGCGCGGCCGTACTATCGGCGCAATCTCTGCGAGGTGTACCGCACGCTCGGTCGCTACGACGACGCGCTGCGGGCGGGGAAGAAGGCCGCGGCGGACGATCCCGCCGATCCGATCTGCCACGCCAACCTCTCGGTGCTCTACTACGAGCGCGGCGAACCGCTGGAGGCGATCGCAAGCGGCGAGCGGGCTCTGGCCCTGAACCCCAACCTGCCCGGCGCGCACTTCGGCCTCGCCGAGGCCCTGCTGCTGCGCGGCGACTTCGAGCGCGGTTGGGAGGAGTACGAGTGGCGTTTCCGCATGCCCGGCGTGCCGACGCTGATGCCAATTGAGGGCGTGCCGCAGTGGGACGGCAAGCCGCTGGAAAGCGGCCGCCTGATGCTGATCGCCGACCAGGGCTTCGGCGATGGCATCCAGTTCTCCCGCTACATTCCCTGGGCGGCGGAGCGCTGTGCCGAAGTCGTGCTGGCCTGCAGCCGTGAGCTGCAGCCTCTGCTTGGCCAGCTGCCCGGTGTCTCACAGATGTTCGACCGCTGGGAGATCGCGCCGGCGAGCGCGGCCTATCTGCCGCTGAGCGGGCTGCCGCGTCTGCACGGCACGCGGGCCAGTAACGTTCCCACCAGCCTGATCCCCTACCTGAAGCCGGATGCCGAGCGGACGATCAAGTGGAAGGCCCGGCTCGACGAGCTGGCCGCGCCGCATCACCGCCGCATCGGCCTGGTGTGGGCCGGCCGTCCGACCCACAAGAACGACCGCAATCGCTCGGTGGCTCTGAACCGGCTGTCGGCGCTGACCGATCTGGACGGGGTCACCTATGTCTCGCTGCAGAAGGGGCCTGCGGAGAGCCAGGTCGGCGGCTATTTCGGCAATGCGCCGCTGATCAATCTGGGCCCCGAGATCGACGATTTCGTGGATTCGATGGCGGTGATCGAGAACCTCGACCTCGTCGTCACCGTCGACACGGCGATCGGCCACCTCGCCGGCGCGATGGGCAAGAAGGCGTTCATCATGTTGCCCTACGCGCCCGACTGGCGCTGGCTGGAAAATCGCAGCGACACGCCCTGGTACCCGAGCGTCCGCCTGTTCAGGCCGCCGACGCCACGGGACTGGGACACGGTATCCGCGGAAGTCGCCGCGGCCATCAAGGCCGGCTGAACTCAATCCATCAAGGTTGCCGTTGGGTCGACGCCCTAAGCCAAGCCGTCTTCAGCCGCTGATAGTTGGCGGCGCCGCCGCATGCGCCGTCGTCGAACGCCTTTGCAAGACGAGCGATAGACGCGGTCGAGGTCAGCAATCCCAGGCATTCGCGCATCAGCCTGTCATCCGATGGTGATAGATCGTACTGCTCGACGACTTCGGGCTTGGCTCCCTCTACCCCACCGACATAGATGGCCGACTTGGACGGCTCCATTGTCGTGACCACCGCGAGGCGTCGCGCTTTCCAGGCGCGAGCGAGCCAGGTATCAGCCGCTTTTTGGTCCGGCGCCGTCCCGCGCAAGCCATAGCGCGCGATGATCGACAGGGCATATTGGGCGTTCGCCTGGCCGAAGCCGGCATCAAAATGAAGCTGCTCGACCGGTTCACTGAGGGCCAGATCAATCGGGCGATAAGTTTCCGTTGAGTCCGTTGAGGACAGGCCGGCGCATGCGAAAAGCGACGCCAACATCGCCGCAGAGATTGGCCACAAGCATCGATTGATCGGGTGACTACGGTATTGCGAGACTAAAGCCATTTCCGGTTCCCCCAGGCACTATGGCGGCGCACATACACTTTAAGCCATGGGAGTGGAATTTACAGCCCCGGCAGTTGGGGACCTGATCCAAATGCCCCTTCGCATTTGGTTCGTGTCCCCGCCGGAAAGGCCCGTTGTCGGGTACACGAACCAATCGCCAAAGAACGATTGGATCATGTCCCCTTGCTTCTCACCTAGAGACTCGCAAGCACCGCGTCGGCCATTTGCACGGTGCCCATGGATCCGCCGAGGTCGGGAGTGCGGGCGCCGGATTCGAGCGCGCGGACGACGGCGGCGTTGAGGCGTTCGGCGAGGTCGGCGCGGGCCAGGGACCAGCGCAAGGCCATCTCGAACGAGAGGATCGCGGCGAGCGGATTGGCGACGCCCTTGCCGGCTATATCGGGCGCGGAGCCATGCACCGGCTCATAGAGGCCGGGCGCGCCGGCCACGCCGATGGCGGCGGAGGGCAGCATGCCGACCGATCCAGTCAGCTGCGCGGCCTCGTCCGAGAGGATGTCACCGAACAGGTTATCGGTCAGGATGACGTCGAACTGGCGGGGATTCTTGACCAGCTGCATGGCGGCGTTGTCGGCGAGCATATGCTCCAGACCCACGTCCGGGTACTCGCGCGCATGCAGGGCGGTGACCAC
>JANXTX010000014.1 GCA_025352165.1 Caulobacteraceae bacterium
GCTACTATCCCGTGGGCGTGGTCGGTGGGCTGAGGCTGCAGACCGAAACCCAGCCGCTGCGCCGAATAGGTCGACAGGATGCCCTGTCGACTCAAAGCCAGGTAAGGTCGGTCCCATTGTAAGGAGGCCGGCCCTATTGACAGGACATGACTTCGTATAGATGTTTGCTATACGATGGAGTCGTTCATGGCCAAGGAAGCCGTCTTTACGCTGAAGCTCGAACCAGAACTCCGCGATGAATTCATGGCGGCGGCCGAATTGACCCACCGGCCGGCCTCACAGATCGTCCGGGAGCTCATGCGGGACTTCGTCGCCCGTCAGCGTGCGGCTCGCGTGCACGAGGCTTCGTTTCTGGCGGCTGTGGAGCGGGGAATGCGGGACGCCGACGATCCGGCCGTGACACGGCTCAGCCATGATGACGTCAAATCGAAATGGCGACACCGGCGTGCGGAACTGGCGACAAAGGCGGAAGTCGGTCGCGAGTGATCGTCCAGTGGCTACCGGTCGCTGAGCATGACCGCGAGAGCCAGGTTGACTACATAGCGAACCGAAATCCGAAGGCGGCAATCGAAATGGGCGATATAGTCGTCGCCTCGGCTGCGGCCCTGGGCGAATTTCCTCACATGGGTCGACCGGGGCGCGTCACCGGAACTCGTGAACTCGTACTCGTGGGAACACCCTTTATCCTCGTTTATCGGGTCGAAGTTCAGGCAGTGGTGATCCTGCGTCTTATGCACGGCGCGCAGCAATGCCCCGCGGAGCGATAACTCCGACTGGCTCGCGGCTTGAGAGACCTTGTTCGCCCCTCTATCCCCCTCACGCCGCCTCGAACACCGCCGCGATACCCTGGCCGCCGCCGATGCACATTGTTTCCAGACCGTACTTCCCATCGCGGCGCTTCAGTTCGCGCAGCAGGTTGGCCAGGATGCGTCCGCCGGTCGCTCCGATCGGGTGGCCCAGCGAAATGCCCGAGCCGTTGACGTTCAGGCGGTCGCGCTCGTCCCAGCCCCAGCCTTTCAGCACGGCCAACACCTGCGGGGCGAAGGCCTCGTTAAGCTCGACCAGATCGATGTCGTCCCAGCTCATTCCCGTGCGGGCGAACAGCCGTTCCACCGCCGGCACCGGGCCGATGCCCATGCGTGAGGGCTCGCACCCCGCCGCCGCCCAGCCGACGAACCAGCCCATCGGGTCGAGGTTCAGTTCGGCCAGCTTGTCCTCGGCCACCACCAGGCAGGCCGCCGCCGCGTCATTCTGCTGGCTGGCGTTGCCGGCCGTGACGACGCCGCCCTTCTCGAGCGCCTTGAGCGCGCCGAGGCTTTCCGCCGTCGCGTCGGCGCGCACGCCTTCGTCTTTGGCGAACACAACCGGGTCACCGCGTTTCTGCGGGATCGACACCGGGACCAGCTCGTCGTCGAATTTGCCTGCCGCCCACGCCGCCGCGGCGCGCTGGTGGCTGGCGGCGGCGTACTCGTCGCACTCCTCGCGGCTGATCTGATAGTCGCGCGCCAGGTTGTCGGCGGTCTCGATCATGCCGCTGATCACCCCGAAGCGCGAGATCGGCTGGCTCATCACCCGCCCGCGCGCCAGGCGGTCGTGCAGCGTCACCGAGCCGGCCCTCGCCCCGCCGCGCATGTCGGTGGTGTAGTATTCGGCATTGCTCATGCTCTCGACGCCGCCGGCCACCACCACATCCGCCGCGCCGGTCTGCACCATCATCGCCGCATCGATCACCGCCTGCAGTCCGCTGCCGCAGCGCCGGTCGAGCTGATAGCCGGGAATGGAGATCGGCAGTCCCGCCGCCAGCAGGGACCAACGGGCGATACACGGCGCCTCACCGTTGCCATAGCCCTGGGCGAAGATCACGTCGTCGATGCGCCCGGGATCGATCTTCGTGCGTTCCATCAGCGCCGTCAGGATCGTCGCGCCGAGGTCGCCCGCGGTCATCGGCGCCAGCGCGCCCAGGAATTTGCCCACGGCGGTGCGGATGGGGCTGACGATGGCGGCGCGTCTCATGGCGTGTTCCTGATCCTTAAGTTATGAACGGCAAGAGTTTCGGGGTGTCTTAGCTTTGTCGGTGGCTGGCCGAAAGTCCATGTTCGCCCGGCGGCCTCCGCAATACGTCGTTAAAATAGGACAACGACCATTCCAGCTCCGCCGCCCAACGATCTTTTGCTTTCCGGCGACCCCGATCCCCTGATCGTCACAGGGGAGGGGACTCGCTCGCCGCTTCTGCTCGTCTGTGATCATGCCGGCCGCGCCGTTCCCCTGGCGCTCGGGCGCCTGGGCCTGCCTGACGACGCGTTTGAGAGCCACATCGCCTGGGATATCGGCATTGCCCCGCTTGCGCTGCGGCTTGGTGAGATGCTCGGCGCTCCGGTCTTCGAGCAGGCCTATTCACGGCTGGTGATCGACTGCAATCGCGCCCCCGATCATCCGCATTCGATTCTGGCGGCGTCGGATGGAATCGAGATTCCGGGTAATCAGGGCATCAGCGGGGATGACGCCGAACGTCGGCGTCTGGCGATCCACGCGCCGTATCACGATGCCATCGCCGCCGAACTCGACCGCCGGGACGCGCGGGGCCTCCCGACGCGCCTCGTCTGCCTGCACAGCTTTACCCCGTCCATGGCCGGCTTCGACCGGCCGTGGCACGTCGGCGTGCTGCACATGGGTGTCTCGCGGCTAAGTCGGGCGATGCTGGATTTGTTGTCGCGAGAACCGGACCTCGTCGTCGGCGACAACCAGCCCTACGCCATGGATGGCTCGGACTATACGGCGCCCAGACACGCGGTCGCCCGCGGACGGGATTTCCTTGAACTCGAAATCCGCCAGGACCTGATCGCGACTCCTGCTGGACAGATGCAGTATGCCGCCCTGCTGGCCCGTCTGCTGCCGCTTTTGCCCTTGCCGCAATAGGCGGGCCGGACTCGACCTGACCAGGGACCGAGCGACGGGGTCATTGAAAAAGTAATGGCATGATGAACGCCATAATGACTTGCTGCATGTACCAGCTTTCCTGGCCCGGTTCGACCGCCGCATTACACCGCAATGCCCGCCGACTCACCTGAATCTATCCGCCAACTGTAGTTGAGTGGTGGTGGGCCTCGCTTGGGACTTCAGGTTCGCGACAGGGCTGTGCAACGCTAACGACATTGTGATCGAGCGTGGGCCCGGGAGGTCGAGAAAGGGGATTCCCTCGACGAATCTTGTCTGAATCTATGCCGGGCAACCATCCAAAAGGGTTGCCCCGATGCCAAGCACGCCGCTTT
>JANXTX010000389.1 GCA_025352165.1 Caulobacteraceae bacterium
CGGTCGAGGCGCTCGAACTGGTAGTTGGGCTTGCGCGGCATCGGTTGAGCATCCTTTCCTGAAGCATCCGGCGGTCCATCGCCCATTCCCGATGATTTTGCGAGTGGTTTGCCGCGCTTACATCTATGGAAACCACTGCAACGGCACACCTCGCCCGTTTGGGAGAGGGAGGGGCCCAGCGAAGCTGGGAGGGTGAGGGTCTGTAGCGTTGACAGAAAGACCCTCATCTTCCCACGCCAAGAGGCGCGGGCCCCTTCTTCTCCCAGACGGGAGAAGTGGTTCTTGGGATGTCTTCGAGATATGTGAATCTGGTAGCCGCTTTATGGGGATAGAGGAAAAATCCGATCCTTGCGCTTACGGTCTGGAAAGCGTCGGGCGGCGGAAGGGAGTGGCGATGACCGACACCGGACCGGACGAGCATGTGGTGCACGACGCCGTCGGGCCGTCGTTCACCGGGCTGCAGGCCGGGGCGGCGATCGCCGTGGGCGTCAACTCGTTGCTGGCGCTGGGCGTCATTCCGATCCTGCTCGGCGCGCTCGTCGACGAACATCGCCTGAGCGCATCGGGCATTGGCCAGGCGGCGATGCTCGAGCTGCTGACGATGGGCGTGACAACCGGTCTGGCCGGGATGGTGCTGAAGGCCGATCGACTGCGCCTGATCGGGGTTCTGGCTTCTCTGGCGCTCGCGGCGTTCGACCTGGGCACGGTGAGGACGAGTGGTGTTGGCATCCTCGCTTTGCGCGCCGCGGCAGGCGCCGCCGAAGGCATGCTGCTGTGGATCACCATCGGCATGATTGGCCGCACGGTGACGCCCGAGCGCTGGGCAGGCATTTTCTTCACATCGCAGGTGGCCGCGCAGTTGGCGTTGTCCCTTAGCCTGGGCGGGTTTGTGCTGGCGCGGTACGGCGCCAATGGCGGCTTCGTGGCCCTGGCCGTCGTCAGCCTCTTTGGGGCGGTATTCGCGCCGCTGACGGCAAGCCGATATCCACCCCTGCAACTCGCGCCAGGCCAGGGCGGCATGCCGCCGGTCCGTGGATTACTCGCGCTCGCGGTCACTCTGGTGTTCGTCTCATCCAATGGCGCGGTGTCGGTTTATCTGCAGCCCCTGGCGCATCAGGCGGGGCTGGGATCGGATGTCGCCCGGATGGCCAATTCATTGTCGCTGGTGGCGCAGATGATCGGAGCCGGCGCGGCGACCGCCCTGGCCGGACGCGTGCGATATTTCACGGTGTTCCTGATCACCACGATGGCGAGCCTGGCGGTTTGGTGGGTGTTCGCCCGCGCCTCGCCGGCATGGTTGTTCATTGCCGCCAACGCCGCAGGCGGCATGGTCGCCCTGTTCGTCAGTCCGTTCTTTGTGCCAATGACCATTGGCGCCGACCCCAGCCGACGCGCGGCCATGCAAAGCGGCGCGGCGCAACTGTTCGGCGGAGCGCTCGGGCCACTCCTGGCATCCCGGATCGTCAGCGACAGCGACGTGCGCGGCGTGCTGTGGCTCGGCGCCGGGCTGATCCTGGCCGGCATGGCGGGCGTTGCCTGGCTGCGGTTTACCGCATCGGGGGAACAGGCGCCGCTTGCCTCCGTGTCGCGGGAAGCGTAGGGGAGCCGCTCGCCAACATAGGAGCCCAGTAATGGGATATCGGGTCGCCGTCGTCGGCGCCACCGGCGCGGTGGGCCGTGAAATGCTGAACATCCTTGAGGAAGTGAACTTCCCCGTGGACAAAATGCACGCGATCGCCTCGCGCAATTCGATCGGGGTCGAGGTCGGCTGGAAAGCCGGCGTCGTCAAATGCGAGGATGTGGCGCAGTTTGATTTCTCCACCGTCGACGTCGTGCTGATGTCGGTGAGTGGAGCATTTTCGCGCGAGTGGGCGCCGAAGATCGGCGCCGCGGGCCCGATCGTCATCGACAATTCCTCCGCATGGCGGATGGACCCCGACGTGCCACTGATCGTGCCGGAGGTGAACCCGGACGACGTCAGCTATGCGCGCCGCAAGAACATCATCGCCAACCCGAACTGCTCGACCGCGCAGCTGGTCGTGGCGCTCAAGCCGCTACACGACGCCGCGAAGATCAAACGCGTGGTCGTAGCCACCTATCAGTCGGTTTCTGGCGCCGGCAAGGAAGGCATGGACGAACTCTGGGATCAGACCAAGGGCGTCTTCGTTCTCGGCGCGCCCCCTCCCAAAGTGTTCCCCAAGCAGATCGCTTTCAACGTGATCCCCTACATCGGTGAGTTCCGCGAGGACGGCTACACCGACGAAGAAGCCAAGATGTGGAACGAAACCCACAAGATGATCGACCCCGACATCGCCCTGACGGTGACCTGCGTTCGCGTTCCGGTGATGGTCGGCCACTCCGAGGCAGTGAACATCGAGTTCCACGAGCCGCTCGACGAAGATGACGCCCGCGAAATCCTGCGCGATGCGCCGGGCGTCCTGGTGATCGATAAGCGCGAGCCGACCGGCTACATGACGCCCAAGGAATCGCAGGGCGAGTTCGCGGTCTATGTCTCGCGCATCCGCAATGACCCGACCGTCGCGTACGGCCTGTCGATGTGGGTGGTGTCGGACAATCTGCGCAAGGGCGCCGCGCTCAACGCGGTGCAGATCGCCGAACTGCTGGCCGAGCGTGGCATGATCGGGCGCAAGGTCCTGGCTTGACGGACCCGGCGGCCGGAAAACGGTCGCGGGCAACGCTGGTTGAAGGCGCGCAGGCCCGCCAGGCGATCATCGTCGGCGTGGTCTGCTATCTGCTGTGGGGCGCGACCCCGCTCCTGTTCATGGCGCTCGGCCGCGCCGGCGCCAACGAGTGGGAAATCGTCGGTCAGCGGGCGATGTGGTCGGCCCCCTGGGCGCTGCTGCTGGTCTTCATCATGGGCCAGGGACCCGAGCTGTCGCGCATCCTGCGTCAGCCGCGCACGGTCGGGCTGCTGGCGCTGTCCGCCGCCTCGGTTTCGTCCGGCTGGGTGGTGTTCGTCTGGGCGGTCAACCACGGCCGCAATCTGGAATCGAGCCTCGGCTATTACATCAATCCGCTGATGAACATGGCCGCCGGCGCGGTGCTATTCCGCGAACGCATCGACCGGATCGGCATGGTGGCGATCGCCCTGGCGACAGTGGGCGTGGTCGTGCAGACCGTCGCGCTTGGACACCCGCCGGTGGTGGCGCTGTTCCTGGCGACTACGTTCTGGATTTACGGGCTGATACGGCGGCAGGTCGACGCCGATGCGCTGGCCGGTCTCTGCGTCGAATGCCTGCTGCTGGCCGGGCCTGGTCTGGCGCTGGTGCTCTGGCTGCAGTTCCATGGCCAGGGCATTTTCGGCAGCGGGTTGAGCCCGTCCCTGCTGATCAGCCTGACCGGCCCGGCGACGGTTGCTCCCCTGGCGTTGTTCTCATGGACCGCGCGGCGGCTGCCGTTCTCCACCATCGGCTTCATCCAATTCCTCAGCCCCACCGTGAGCTTCATTATCGGAGTGGCGGTGGGCGAGCGGCTGTCGCCGCTGGGCATGCTGTCGTTCGTGTTCATCTGGGCCGGCGCGGTGGTGTTCGCCTTTGGCGCGTGGCGGGCGTCACGCCGGATTCAGAGAGCGGAATAGGCGGCTTCGATGATGCGCCTGGCCCGCGGATCGGCGATCAGGTCGGCTGACTGACGGTTCATCACATAGGCGCCGGAGAGCCCGCGCTCGGGATCAGCGAACGCGCAACTGCCGCCCCACCCCGAGTGGCCGAACGACTGTACGCCCGGGCCATATATTCCCAGCCCCTGATTGCGCATGAAGCCGGCGCCCCAACTGATCACATAGGGCAACACCAGATCCTCGCCGACGATCCGCTGCCGCGACGCCTCCGCCGCGACGCCGGGAGCCAGCACGCGGTTGCCGCCGATCAGGCCATCGTTGGCCAGTGCCGCCATCAGCATCGCCAACGCCGGCGCGGTGGCGTAACCGCTGGTCGAGGGAATTTCAGCGCGACGGGCGGCGGCCTCGCCACGACCACCGGGCGCAGCGCCCTTGGTCAGGAACGCCAGTCGCCTGATCTCGTTGATCGGACCGAGGTTCGGCATAGCGGGCGGCCGACGCATCGCCGCGCAGCGATGGTGCTCGGAATCGGGGAGGCCGATCCAGACATCAAGCCCCAGCGGTCCGCCCACGTCCTCGCGCAGAGCCTGGCCGATCGTACGCCCGTCAACCCGCCGGAAGATCTCGCCCGCCAGATAGCCAAAGGTGACCGGGTGATAGCCGCTGGCGCTGCCCGGCGGCCACAGCGGCGCCATGGCGGCGAGACGGGCGCAGATCAGGTCCCAGTCGAACCAGTCCGCCGGCTTTAGCGGACCAGACAACCCCGACAGCCCCGCCTGGTGCGAGAGCGCCTGCTCCACCGTCACGGCGCCCTTCCCGGCCTGGGCAAACTCCGGCCACAGGTCGGCGACCCGCTGCCCGTAGTCGAGCCGGCCCTGGCCGACCAGCCGGGCGATCATGAAGCTGGCGAGCGCCTTGGTTGTCGAGAAGATCGGCGTCAGGGTGTCCTCCGCGAACAGCACGGTCTCCGCGCGGTCGGCCCAGCCGCCAATCAGGTCGACGACGATCTCGCCGTGCAGGGCCAGGGTGAACCGCGCGCCCAGCTCCTTGCCCTCGGCGAAATTCGCCGCGAAGGCTTCGCGTGCTTCGCCAAATTGGGGCGGGCAGAGTCCGCGTATCCGGGGGTCGTTCACGTCAAACCTTCCAGGTGAATACCGCCGTCAATGCCGAGGCTGATAGCAACCGCTCCGACCGCTTCAGCCAGGGCGTCGCGTGGTGAGGCGCGGAGCAGCAGCGCGGCCGTGAAGTGCGCGGTCAGTCGATCACCGGTTCCGTTGGGCGCATGCTCGAGGCGATGGTGGGAGGCCAGCCAAGCCTGATCGGCGTTGGCGTAGAGGACGCCGATTCGCTCGCCTAGGTCGATCGACGAGACCAGAACCGGCCGGCCAACCGCGCGCGCGGCGGCGAGCGGATCGTCAAGGCTCAGTCCGGTCAGGCACGCCAGTTCCCATGCATTCGGCGCGAGGAGGTCCGCGCGGGGAACGAGATCGGCGGCGATCGCGGCGGCGACTTCCTCGGCGACATAAAGACCCTTGGGAGCATCACCCATGATCGGGTCGACAATGATTTTGATGGCGGGGTTGGCCGCGCGCGCGGCATCGATGAACCGCGCTGCTGACGCGATCTGGCCGGCTCCGGCGAAATAGCCGGTGACGATAGCGTCGGTGCGGTCGAGAACTCCATCAGCCTCGAGCCCCGCCAGCATCCCTTCGAATATCTCCTGTGTTACCGGCCCTCCGCCGGGCGGACCGTGTCCGGGATGCCGGCCGAACAGCACCGTGGGCGCCAGGGCTGTCTCCAGGCCAAGTCGCGTCAGCGCCACAACCTGCGCCGCGCCACCGACATCGGAGGCGGCGACATGGCTGGAGAGAATGACGACCAGGGGCATGTTCTGGCTTTAGCAGACCGTCAGGCCGTCGCCATCCGGCCGATCAACTCCTTGACCAGCTTGGCGGCGACCATGGCGGTCATGCCGTTGATGTCACGCGTGGGATTGAGCTCGACGACATCGGCGCCGATGATCGGACCGGGAACCGCGTCGATCAGATCGATCACCTCACGCACCGTGAGGCCACCCGGTTCGTGGTGGGAAACGCCCGGCGCATAGGCCGGGTCGAGGCCGTCGAGATCGATCGAGATGTAGGTCGGACCGGCGCCAAGGCGCTTGATCGCGCCAGCGAAGTTGCGGGCGCTGAACTGATGGACACCGAAGCGCTCGGCCTGCGCCTTCTGGTGCGGATTCAGCGTCCGGATGCCAACCTGCACCAGATTGGCCACGAGGCCGCTTTCCATGATCCTCGCGAACGGGCTGGCGTGCGACAGCGGATCGCCATCATAGCTGTCGTAGAGGTCTCCGTGGGCGTCGAAGTGCAGCAGGTTGGCGCCGGGATGAAAGCCGGCCATCGCCGCAACGAGGGGAAAGGTCACCGCGTGATCGCCGCCCAGCGCGATCACCTTTCGGCCATGCCGGTACTGTTCGGCCGCCGCGTCCTGAATCAGAGGATGATCATGGCCCCGGTTGCCGACAGGGAGATCTCCAAGATCGAGGACCAGACCGTCCCGCGCGGTGTCGACACCATTTTCGGCATAACTGTTCGAAGATTCCGCCCGGATCGCCGACCTGATGGCCGCTGGTCCCAGAGCGCAGCCACGCAAAAAAGACGAGTGCGCGTCGACCGGAACGCCGATCAGCGCGATGGGGTGAATGTGTTCAGCCTGGTCCGGCACGGATTGTCGGTCTGAAGTCTGCTTCTAGCGGATCGATCGCGAAACCATGGCGGTTATTGTCGCGATCCCCGCCATGGTGGAACGGGCGGATTCGGCGAAGGTGTCGAATGCGAGAATGGTCATAATGACGCCAGCATAGCGCGTTTCCGCGATGGCGTAACGAGCCGCGCCCTGCACCCAATCATCGACCCCAACAGCTTTCAAGATGATACGCGGCGACCTAATTTGCGCGGCGCCAGCATGGCATCTACCGCCTTATACCAGGTCACGATGGAGATGACTCACGCGTGCGGCGAAAACGCGGAGCCGAGAGAGCCTGTGAATAAATCAATCTGATCGAAGTTGTTCGATGTTTTCGGCCCTTCTCCCCTTGCGGGAGAATGTGTCACCAAAGGTGACGGATGAGGGGTCGCGCAGAAATTGCAGTTTATCGCCAACGGCTTATTCGGAAAGAGAGTGCGACCCCTCATCCGACCCGCGATGCGGGCCACCTTCTCCCGCAAGGGGAGAAGGAGTTTTTTGCCGACCGCGTTGCTTTATGCACAGACTCAGGCGGCCTCGGTCCGATCGAGCCGTCGACACCCTTGGACCGGGGGCGTCTCGCCCCCGCCTTCGGGTCCAGACACAATCAGTCAGTTTCATCGTGAGTTGGTATAAGCAATCTTCTATCGGATAACGATGACCGTCACGCCAATCGCATCGGCAACCGTCCGCCATTGTCGGTCAGCGGTCCAGGCGGGCAACCCGTCCAGCAACGCAAGGGCGAGGCAGAAGCGGTCGCCGAGCGACAGTCCCGCTTCAGCCGTCGTGGCGCGCAAGTGGCCGGCCATGCCGGCCAGCTCTGTGTCCGCGGAGACGATATCCAGAGGGAGCGGCCGCAACATCGCGTCTACCGCCGACGGCGGCATGCCGGCATGGATGAAGTGGCTCACGACCTCGGCGTAGTTGACGGCGCTAATACGAGAGACCGCGAGTTCTTCGGCTACTTTGGAACCGCCAGGCTCATCCTTCAGAAGGGCCAGAAGCGCGGACGCGTCGAGGACGATCCCGCTCATTCGCCGCTTTCCGCGCGCCGGTTCGCCAAGAAGGCGTCGACGGACGCCTCCGGCTTGTCGGCGGTGTACTTGCGGGCCAGCGCCTGAGCGTGCGCGATCGACTGCGCGAGCGTTCGCAGAACGAGGCCGTCAGGTGTTTCCTCCACCAACAGCGCGCCACCGGCGGAAAGGCCCAGGCGTTTGCGGATGTCAGCCGGCAGACTCATCCTGCCATTGGCCGTGATGTTGACCTGAATCGTCATTGTCGCCTCGAAGGATGCGTGCGGGCTCGCGAGACTACCAGCAATCTGACATGCCATAAGTCGACCGAAATGTCATAAAGTGAAATAATTGCCAAAACCCCGGTCAATGGCACACCCAGGCGTCTCGTACACTGGGGCCGAGGCAACCAACTACGTTGATTCAAATCTGACGCACGTTTTGGTATTCATGTCGCTCGACGCGGGTCGATCAAAATGCGAGGCTTCGCGGAGAGATTTCAACGAGCAGCGACGTGACGGCAAGATCGGCGGCAAGCATCGACCGGTCCAGTGAACGGCGCCAGGGCAACGGTCGGAGACGCTGGGATATGGCAAGAGACTATGACGTTATCGTTGTCGGTTCGGGCGCCGCGGGGCTGGCGGCTGCGGTGGCGGCGGCGGACGCGGGCGCCTCTGTTCTGGTGGTGGAGAGCGAGAAGCGGGTCGGCGGATCGTCGCGGTTGTCGGGCGGGCACTTCTATGCCGCCGGCACCTCTGTCCAGAGGGAAGCAGGCGTCGTCGGCGACACGGCGGACGCCATGTTCGAGCACTACATGACGCTGGCGCAGTGGCTGGTCGATCCCGCCGTTGTGCGGCGGTACTGCGATCTCTCGGCGCCGACCCTCGAATGGGCGATGGGCCTGGGCGTGAAGTACCCCAAGGAAGCCCTTTACGCGTCAGGCGTCGGCTCGATACCCCGCGGGCATCCACCCGAAGGGGAGGGCGCGGAGGTAATCAACGTGCTGGATCGCCATCGCACCAACAGGAGCGTCGACGTCGTTCTGGATTCGCGGGTCACCGCGCTGGTCACCGACGATGAAGGCCGGGTGACCGGGGTAAAGATTGGCGACGACGAGGCGACCTGCGGCGCGGTGATCATGGCGACCGGCGGGTTCGGCGCGAACCCTGAGATGATTGAGAAATACCTGCCGCAGGCGGCGGCCACCGGAGACTGGCGCTGGTACATCGGCGCCGAAGGCGCGCGGGGCGACGGCATCACCCTGGGCGAAGCCGTGGGCGGCGTTGTCGACGGCCATGACCGCGCACTGTTGCTGGCCACGCCGGGCTTCAGCCGCGACCTCGAGGTCGCACTGCCCGGCTGGCTGGTCATGGTCAACAGGCAGGGCCGGCGCTTCTGCGACGAAACGGCCTCCTACACGGTGATCGCCGGCCTGCTGAACAAGCAGGGCGGGCATGCCTACGCCGTATTCGACGAAGGGGCGCGCGCCGACGCAAAGCGGAGCCCACAGTTCCAGGCCTATTGGGTCAACGAGATTCTGGAACAGAAGGCCGACGAAGGCGTCATTTTCCGCGAGGACACACTGGCCGCGCTCGCGACCAATGCTGGCATCGACCCGGAAGGGCTCGAAGGCACGGTCGAACGCTACAACATCGATGCCGAAGAAGGCCACGACACCGCGTTCTTCAAGAAGGCGACAATGGCGCCGATCAGGACTCCGCCGTTCTACGCCGCCGAGATCAGGCCGGCGATACTCTGCTGGACGGGGACCGGGTTGCGCATCAACGCGGACACCTGCGTGATCAACAAGGCCGACAAACCCATCCGCGGCCTGTACGCCGCCGGTGAAACCGTGGGCAACCTGCACGGTGACGTCTACATCGGCGGCGGCGGCTCCTACGGCCCCTGCCTGGTGTTCGGCAAGCTGGCCGGCGAAAACGCGGCGAAATATGCGAGGTCGGTGAACGACTGACGAAGCTTTTTGGGCTCACGCTCACGCGATATGGCGACAGTCCATCCAACGCTGGATAGAAAGCACTGAAGATGGGACTCGTCTTAATATTGTACCGCCGGCTTCCGTGCGTCAGGGCAAGCTGGCGCGATCCAGCTGGAGGAAGTCCAGCGCAGGTAAGGGGTAGCGCCCG
>JANXTX010000390.1 GCA_025352165.1 Caulobacteraceae bacterium
GCGGCGGCGACGCCGAGGCACCATAGAGGGTTAATTCTGGTCGCCCCCGCAACGAACGCGGTCGCGACTGTCACCGCTACGAGCCTGATGCTGGTATCCGCCCCTCGCGACAGCAGCCACCCGCTTGACGCTACCAGGCCAACGGCTACCGGCGTGAGTCCCGCGGCTAACGCGATTCTCCATTGAGCGGAGCGGTGTCGCTCCCATAATCCAGAAACCCAATAGGCCAGGAGGCTCGACGGGGCCGCCATCGCAAACGTCGCCACCAGCGCGCCGGCCAGGCCCGCCACCTTCCAGCCGACCAGCGTCGAGATCATGAAATTTGGTCCCGGCGCCGCCTGCGCAATCGCAAAGAGGGCGGCGAAGTCCTTGTCACTCAACCAATGCTGCACATCGACCGACTGCCGGTGCATTTCCGGCAAGACCGAATTTGCTCCGCCGAACGCAAGAAGAGACAGAAGCGCGAACTGCGAGCCAAGTGACGATAGCGTGCCCCAGGCAGCCTTCATGTTTTTCCGCCCGGCCTGCGGGTGAACCATGCAATGGCCGCCCCGACGGGGACAAGGCCAAGAAACACCAACGGCAAGGGCGCCCGCAGGATTGCTACGCAGCAGAACGTCGCGGCGATAAAAGCAGTCGCGGTGATCGGGTTGCGTGCGAGAAGTGGCGCGGCGATCTTGATCGCCATCGCGACAACCAACCCGGACGCGGCTGCTCCCAGCGCGGCGATTGCGGCCGATACCCGCTGCAGCGCGCCAAATCGTTCATAGAAGGCCGCAAGACAGATCACGATCCCCACAGGCGCGCCAACCAGTCCGCTGACCGCGGCGAGCGCACCGGCGGCCCCCGCGAAACGACGGCCCACCACGACCGATAGATTGACAATGTTCGGGCCCGGCAGTGACTGACACAATGCCAGGATGTCGTTGAAGGCCTCCGCGGCCAGCCAGCCCCTGCGCTCAACCAGTACCCTGCGCGCCCAGGGCAAAACCCCGCCGAACCCGGAGAGCCCGATTACCAGGAAGGCGAAGAATAGCTCGCGCGGCCTGACCGAAGGATCCGCGCGGGGTATCGAAGCGGCGCTGTTCATATCGAAAACTATGTCGACTCGTGCGAAACTCGCAAGTACGCGATTCGACACATATTGCAATATGTCATATCCCTCTTGACATAATTATTGCAATATGAAATATTCAAAGCCTTCTTTGCACAGGTAAGCTGCGAATGTCGACAAACAATCAACGCGGTGAGCAGCTCCGGACGTTCGATCAGCACGCCAAAGATCTGAACGTCTATCCTGATTCCAGGCAGCTCAACCTCGGCCTGCTGTGGGAATTGGCCGGATCGCTCTCGGAGAGCCTGCGAACCTGGAGTGAAATCGTTTCACGCCTCGAACTGGCTTATGAACCGGCCTTCGACTGTGAACGAGCGGGCGCCCTGATAATCGAGAGCGCCTTCGACGAAATCCTCGACGCGCCTGCCTGCAGAGTCCTCTCGGCCGCTTTTACCTTCCGCGTCTCGGCATGAAGGACCAACCGTTCAGACATATCGGGGGCGCGATAGTCGCCAACCATGGCGCTTTGGCCCTCACCTCCGCACAGGCAATGAGCAAAATCTATCAGCAGCGTGCGGCTGCGGAAATTTCCCTGGGCAGGACAGATGATCAGCTCAATGCCCGGGCGCGGTCGCTCGACGGGGCAATCGCCGAGGCCATCATCTGGCGACGCGCCGCTGGTTGGACCGATCCGGAAGCGGCGGATCGCTCAAGTTCTCATTGAGCGCCCCGCCACGTTCAACGTCGCGGCGCTCCGTGCAGCCCGTCACCAGCGTTAGAGGGCAACCGCACAAAGAACGCCAGCGAGACCAGCGACACCATACCAATCACGACGAACGCGGGCGCGATCGTCGCGGCGGACAGGCGCGCGGGATGGGCGCTTACCAGGAAGAAATGCAACAGGAGGGCCGCCATCCCGATGCCGATGCTTTGCGAGATCTGCTGCCCCATTGTCGAAAGCGTCGATGCCCGGCTCATCTGCGCCTGACTGACATCGGCAAAAGCCATTCCGTTCAGACTGGTGAACTGCAGTGAGCGGAAAAAGCCTCCTGCCAGCAAGACCGCGTACATCAGCCAGCGCGGCGTGTCAGGGCGGAACAATCCATAGGCGATAAAGCTGACCGCAACGATCAGGGCATTGAACATAAGGGTACGACGAAACCCGAAGCGAGCCAGGATCGGAGGCGCCACAGCCTTCATCACCAGCGCGGCAGCGGCGCTGGCGAACGTCATCAGGCCCGCCTGCAGCGCGGACATTCCAAAGGCCACTTGCAACAACAGCGCCAGCAGGAATGGCGTGGCGCCGATGCCCATTCGCAAGAATGCGCCGCCAACCACCGAGGCGGTAAAGGTCGGTATCTTCAATAGATTGAGATCAAGGATCGCATGTTCCGTACGTCGGGCATGCAGGACATAGAGCGCCAGACACGCGGCGCCGACGACCATCATGATCGCCACCGCCCAACCAGGCGCCGGTCCACGCCCCAGATTGTCCAGGCCATAGACCACACCGGCCATGCCAAGGCCGGTCAGAACCAGGCCGGTCCAGTCGAGCGGTTGCCGCTGCTCTTCACCAACATCCTTGATGAAGCGTGACACCAGAACCACGCCGACCAGGGCGATCGGCAGATTGAGAAAGAATATCCACCGCCATGACCCGTAGGTGACAATCAGACCACCAATCGGCGGTCCGATCACCGGACCTAGCAAGGCAGGCATGGTCAGCACCGACATCGCACGGACCAGATCATGACGGGGCGTAGATCGCAGCAGCACAAGTCGACCCACCGGCCCCATCAACGCACCCGACGCTCCCTGGCAGGCTCTCGCGAGCAACAGTTGTGTCAGGTTCTGGGCAAAACCACTTGCCGCGCAGGCGGTTGCATAGGCGACGATGGCAATCAGGAATATGCGTTTGGCGCCGAAACGGTCCGCCGCCCAGGCGCTGACTGGTAGGCATACGGCCGAGGCCAGAAGATAGACGGTTATCGCGGCATTCAGGCGGATCGGATCTTCCTGCAGCGAACGCGCTATCGTCGGCAGCGCATTGGCCAGAACCGTTGCATTCAGGGTCTGCATCATCAACGCGCCCCCGACAATCGCCGGGACAAGCGAGGAAAACGCCTTTGCCGCCGCTTCCGGGTAAGCGTCCTGCGCGGGCGGCGGCGCCACTAGCGCCTCTCAGCCCACTGCCGAGTTTTCAGAATCCGGAAAATTTGAATCACCTTGAAAATTGTTAGCCATTTCCGTTGAGCCCTTCATTCGATCTACCCCTTCAAGACGCCAAAAAAGCTGGCACGCGGCAAGCATTCACCCGCCTGCGATTGTAGCGTGCCGCGCCCATGTTAGATTCATTCACGTCTGAGCCGACGATCGGACGGCCGCCCTTCAACCTATGAAATTGCATGAGCCGTAATCTCTCAGCCATAACAATCGGCGCGCCCGCGCCGTTAAACGGGAAGATTCATTTGGCGCCCTACGATCGGCGCTGGCCAGAACAGTTCGCCACTCGGGCCGCCAGGGTTTGCGCGGCATTGGGCGGGTTGGCGCTGGACGTGCAGCACGTCGGATCAACGTCCGTACCCGGACTATCCGCGAAGCCAGTGATCGATATGCTGCTTGCTGTTGCCGATAGCGCTGACGAAGCCACCTACGTGCCCGCGCTTGAGGCAGCAGGTTTTGGCCTCCGCATACGCGAGCCGGACTGGTTCGAGCACCGGATGCTGCGGGGCCTCGATCCACAACTGAATCTTCACGCTTTCACTCTTGGCTGCGACGAGATTCACCGCATGCTCGCGTTCCGGGACCACCTCCGGAACGACGATGGCGACCGCGCACACTATGAATCGACCAAGCACGCACTCGCAAGCCGCGATTGGGAATTCATCCAAGACTACGCCGACGCCAAGACAGAGGTGATAGTGGCAATTCTGAAGAGAGCTCTGGCGACATCGCAATCGGACTAGCCTAAGGGGACAACCTAATTGCAGCCGGGCGTGGCAGCGCCCCACTACGGGAGTGAAATGGCAGGAATGCGAACAGGAATGCCAGCCGCCGGACAGGCCGATCTGGCCGCCGCTACCAAAATGTAGTCGTTCCTATAGGCGGAAGCAAAGTCGCAACGCCTCATTCCGCAAGTGCAGAAAGTCCCGCGGGAGCTACCCCCCGCGGAACGATTGGATCCCGGCAGACCAAAAACCGCTAGGGGCTGGTAAAATTCCCGGTCGCGCAGGCGTTTGTGCTGTTGGTGAAGATTTCCTGGACCGTGTAGCTCTGTCCGGCTGCGGTGAGCGTGGCGTTGTGCCCTTCGCAAAGGTCGCCGATCTCATTACCGTTGGCGTCATTCCACGCCTGCGGAAAGGCTGGATGGCTGCCTGGGGTCGGGATTGCGTCAGATATCGCTTCCGCGAATTCGTGTGAAGAAACGTCCGTCACCGAGGCGAACCCGCCACCGCAATCAGGCATCACGCCATAGAAGATGTTGTTCGGCGTGACAGTTGACGAGACGGCTTCATGGTAGGCGCCAAAGGACAAGCACGATCTCGATCCACCCAACGTGATCGTGATCCCTGACGGGAAATAGATCATGTAAAGCGTATTAAGGTCCGCCGCTGGAAGGTGCCCTCCGGTGATCTGCGCCTTCAGTTCAGTCTGAACCTGGGCATCGGTAAGTGTCTTGGCTGTATTTGCCGGAGTGATAACGAATTTTCCGGTGTAGGTGCCACGCGTGATGGTCTGATTGGTGCCCGGCTTACCGTTTACCCCGGTAATTCCAACTGTCGAATATTGGGAAAGCTGGTCGATGTAAGTGCTATTGACCATCGCCTTGAAGTAGGCCGAAAGGCCGCGGCTGGTCGTCTTGCGAACGGTCGGGCCCCACATCACCGCGACGATCTTCACGTTCGCGATCACCGGGCCGCCATAGTAGAGCATGGTGGCTGCGGGCGGTGGCGTTGATGAAGGCGTCGGGTGAAAATTAGGACGATAGAGGTGATAGGCCGTGCCATCCGGCGCGGCCATGGCCGGCAGGGACAAACCGAGTGAGACGGCCATCGTTGTAAGGATGACCGCG
The DNA here is from genome assembly GCA_025352165.1 of Caulobacteraceae bacterium. GTDB lineage: Bacteria > Pseudomonadota > Alphaproteobacteria > Caulobacterales > Caulobacteraceae > Acaudatibacter. The sequence goes on from JANXTX010000390.1 coordinate 5,127, forward strand.
GGACGGAAACGCATTGTGCAACTCCTGGGCGGGTTTCTGGTTCGCACACGAGGAAGGAGAAATCCCCAAAGTGTCAACCCCGGTCGGAAAAGTCGGGAAATGCAGCACAAATGTGCCGGATAGTAACTCTGAAGAGAAAAATGATCCGCATTTGACCGACCGCCTGGCGACCGGTCCATTGCAGATCAAGCCCTGATTTTCTCGGCGATTGGCGGACCAAGTGGCCGCTGCAATTCATACTGGTCCAACTTGGGCGCCGGCACACTGGCGGAGGCGCGTTCGCGATAGGTCCCATCGACAATCACGGCGGTGCCGTAGGCGTAAACTTCCGTGAATTCGTCTGTGATTGCACTGGAGCCAAAACGCATGCCGATGACTGCATTGGCTCCAAGAAGGGACGCCTCGGCTTCAAGCCGGATTATCGCTGCCTTGCGGGCATTGTCGGCGAGTTCAAAATACCGGAACGGGTCGTTGTCAGGCTTGCGGTCCGACTGCAGCGCACTTCTCACCCCTCGCCCCTCGTCGCCAATGCAATCTCGCAATGTGATCGCGTGGATCATACCAATATGCCGAAGCACCCGATGGCCAATGATCTCGTGGGTCGTGGAAATCAGCATATTGCGGCTCCGCTACAAAAGGTCGATGGCATCGGGCGTCCGTACAATTCGGCAAATCCGGACCGGCGACTACGAGCCGTCCGTCGCTTATGGCGAAACATCACCATTGCAGAAACGTAACACAGATATTGCCGATCCAATAGGACATTTTTCATTTTGCAAATTTATCGTCGCCTGAGCCCTGCGACGCGCTTCCGTCAGTTGCGAATTCCCATGCGTTCCAGTCACACAAGCGCGATGGCGCATAGCGCACCTGTCATCGTATCCGGGAAGGCCGCGCCGCCTGCCGCCCACTGTCCGCGGGACGATTAGTCCCCGACCACTGGAGCTGTGAACAAAACTGGGCCTGCGAGAGCCAGTAGCCCGGTGGCCCCAAGACCTCATCAAGCCTGGTCTATGTGAATGAAATCCAGGCCTGGCGGCCTACCCCATGGTCCCCTGACCCAGGATCAGCGGCAGATCGAGAAAGCTTCGGATGCCCGGCTTTGCTTCGCAGACCGCGCCGATGGCGTTCACCGCGTGCCATGCCGTCGCGCCAAGGGGATCGTCAAGCCAGGTTTCACCCAGCTCAAGTCGCATCATTGGCTGGCCCTCGACGACCACGCTGTTGGCGCCCTGCGCCCACTCCGGGGCGACGCTATGATGCATCCGCCAGACCGTCTCGTGCACCACCCGCTCGCGCCCGTCCTTCATGCCCGACCACTTCCAGTGCTGGCCGGCAACCCGTCCCGCCTCGATCGTTCCAGCGGCAACGGTGAACGAGGTGTCCGCCAGCGCCAGCTCATAGGTCTCAACAATTTCGTCCAGCTCGGCGCCCAGGCCGTCGGCGACCATCATCACGCTCTCACGGAACAGGCCGCCCAGCCAATGCTTCAGACGCCCCGCGCTCGCCTCGAACTGCTCTGTCGTCTGGCCGAACCGCATCATGCCCATCATGATATCCGGCGCCGGGTAGTAGGCGAAATTCGAGATCTCGGTTACGTAGACACGGTCGATTCGCCGGCTCATCGATGACAGCACCAGCGGCATGAGATCGCCGATAAATCCGGGGTTCAGCCCCGTTCCATGCAAAGAGGCCCCACCCTTGATTGCCACCGCCTGCAGGCGCGCTTCAATTTCTGCCCCATAGGCCTTTGGATAGAGATAACCGACGGTGGTGATGACGTTTTTGCCGCTTTCCAGCAACCGGGCAATGTTGTCGGTATCTGCCTGTGAATCGTCGCCCCAGATCAGTGACGGCAGCGGCATGTGCAGCACGCAATCGGCATCCATCGCCAATATCGCCTCGACACTGCTTGTCGCCTTGACGCCGATCTGCCGGCCCAGTCCGCAGATATCGCCGACATCCATCCCGTCCTTGCCGGCCGAGTGGACATACATTCCGACAAGTTCGAGTTCGGGGTTGTCGAGCACCGCCTGCACCGACTTGGCCCCGACATTGCCACTCGCCCACTGGATCACACGATAGGTCACGGCAACATTCTCCCTCTCCCTGGCTTCACGCAGCGACGCTGAAACCTGGAACCGCTCTCGGCGAACTTGGCAAATTGGCGCGCGTCAGGTGCGCTCAGAATGGAGCGCCCCTGACGCGATCTATATCAGACAGGGCTCCGAGAAACACGCGCGGTCCCTGTAGTGCTTTCTAAGCCTCCGCGAACGCCAGCGGCTGCCCGGCCGTGAACGCGGTCTTGGCGGCCAGCGACTTCTTAGCCGCCTCGTATTCCGCCGCCAGGCGCGCAACGAGTTCGCCTGCGCTAGGAATCGACGTCACCGCGCCGATGCCCTGACCGCAGCCCCAGATATCGCGCCATGCCTTGGCATCCGTATTGCCGCCAGAGCCGAAGTTCATTTTCGAGGGATCGGATTGCGGCAGGTTGTCGGGGTCCAGCCCCGCGCGCTCGATGCTCGGCCGCAGATAGTTGCCGTGCACGCCGGTGAAGAGGTTGGTGTAGACGATGTCCTCGCCGCCGCTCTCGACGATCATGTCCTTGTAGCCCTGAACGGCGTTGGCTTCCTTGGTGGCGATAAAGGCCGAGCCGATATAGGCGAGGTCCGCGCCCATGGCCTGCGCCGCCAGGATCGCTCCGCCGTTGGCGATGGCCCCCGACAAGGCGATCGGTCCGTCGAACCAGGTCCGCAGTTCCTGAATCATGGCGAACGGCGAAAGCTTGCCGGCATGGCCGCCCGCGCCGGCGGCAACAGGGATCAGGCCGTCGGCGCCCTTCTCGATCGCCTTGTGAGCGAAGAAGTTGCTGATCACATCATGCAACACCACGCCGCCCCAGCCATGGATCGCCTGGTTAATGTCCTCGCGCGCGCCCAGTGAGGTGATGATCACCGGCGCCTTGTACTTGGCGCACAGCTCGACATCTTCCTCGAGACGATTGTTGGTCTTGTGGACGATCTGATTGACCGCGAACGGCGCACTCGGCGTGTCCGGGTGAGCGCGGTCCCAGTCGGCCAGTTCCTCGGTGATTCGGGCCATCCATTCATCGAGCTGCGAAAGCGGCCGCGCGTTCAACGACGGGAACGATCCGACGACCCCCGCCTTACATTGCGCGATGACCAGGTCTGGTCCCGAGACAATAAACAGCGGCGAGGCGATGACGGGCAGGCGGAGGCGATCGCGCAGAACGGGCGGCAGAGCCATGACGAGTGGATTTCCTTACAATGTAAACAACGTTCACCCATACCGAATCCTTCGTTCATGACAAGGGGCCGTCGCCAATCCTCATTTCACAGCCAATTGCATGCCGAGGCCAAGCGACAGACTGTCACAAAACCGATAAGGACTCCGGATAGACGCGGTACCCAAAGAACGCTGGGCCGCAATCCGAAATGGAATGGCGTTCATCCTTGGAGAATTTGATGTTGAAAAGAATCATCGCGCTGGTGGCAGGCGTCGCGGTCGTTGCGGCCTCGTCAGCGGCTATCGCCGCAAGCATTTCCGGCGCGGGAGCAACCTTTCCTGACCGAATCTACGGAAAGTGGGCAGAAACTTACAAGGCCCAGACTGGTTTGGCTTTGAACTACCAGGCAATCGGTTCGGGTGGCGGGATCAAGCAGATCGAAGCGGGCACTGTCGATTTCGGCGCTTCCGACAAACCACTCAAGCCGGATGTCTTGGCGACAAATGGCCTAGTGCAGTTTCCCACGGTCGTCGGTGGCGTGGTTCCAGTGGTCAACCTGCCAGGTATCTCGCCTGGCGCAATGCGGCTCTCGGGACAGGTTCTCGCCGACATCTACCGCGGCGTGGATGTGTATTGGGACGCACCGGTGATCAAGGCCTTCAATCCGGGGCTTAAGCTTCCGCACATCAAGATTACGGTCGTACACCGCTCGGACGGATCAGGCACCAGCTTTCTGTTCACCAGTTATCTGTCGATGAAGGCTCCGCACTGGGCGGCCGACGTCGGCGCCAACGATGCGGTCAACTGGCCTGTCGGCGTTGGCGGCAAGGGAAATGACGGTGTGGCCGCCATGGTCAAGCAGACAATCGGCTCTATCGGCTATGTCGAATACGCCTTTGCCATGCAGAACCATCTGACCTACGCGGTCATGCAAAACCGGGCTGGCGCCTGGGTCTCCCCCAACGCCGAGACATTCGCCGCCGCCGCCGCGGGAGCAAAATGGTCGGCCGCCCCCGGCTTCTATCTGCTGCTGCTCGATCAGGCCGGCGCGAAGGCGTGGCCGATCACCGGCGCGACATTCATCATGATGCATACGAAACAATCGAACGCACAGACTGGCCATGACGTCCTGTCATTCTTCGATTGGGCCTACAAGAACGGCGACGCCCAAGCTGCGGCCCTCGACTTTGTGCCACTGCCTGAAAACGTGAAGGCTCTGGTCCGGAAGTCCTGGTCAAAGATAGCGGGACCGGACGGCAAGCCGGTCTACAAGTAGGCAGATTCCCCCTTGTCGGTGGTGCCGAGACCTCCGCCCGCGTCACCGAACAAGGGGATTTCCACGCTTTGAGAGCCTGATGTGGGGGCTAGGGCGACGGGTTGGCAGGCCAGATTGTGTTGGCCAGACCGCAGCCGTTTTCCGTACCCGGCGTCTGACGGATCTTAAGAGGCTACATGTCGACAATCCAAGATACCGCCGGACGTCGAACGACCCCGCGAGGTGCATACTTCGAGCCCGTCTTCGAAGGCCTTTGCTTTGCGGCCGCCACGGCTTTGCTCGCGAGCCTCGGCGGCGTGCTGATCTCGCTGATGATCGGCGGCTGGCCGGCCTTCGCGCAATTCGGGCTGGGCTTCTTCACAACGTCGACCTGGGATCCGGTCCGCCAGATCTACGGCGCAGCCGGGCCCATCGTCGGAACCCTTGTTACGGCTGCGGTTGCCTTGTTGATCGCCCTTCCCGTCGCCGGCGCTGTGGCGTTTTTTCTTGTCGAGTTATGTCCGCCGATCCTGCGCAGACCGATTGGCACGGCGGTCGAGCTTCTCGCCGGCATCCCGTCGATCGTCTACGGAATGTGGGGGTTGTTCGTCTTCGCTCCGTTCTTCGCCCAGACCGTGGAGATGCCCCTTATGGCGGCGGCTGCGCCCGGATCGTTCTGGGAGGCGCTGGTGCAAGGGATTCCCAACGGCTCGGGCATTCTCGCGGCATCCATCATTCTCGCGATCATGATCCTGCCGTTTATGGCCGCCACGCTCCGCGAACTGCTGATGACCGTGCCGCCGCAGGTCCGCGAGAGCGCCTACGGCCTGGGCGCAACCATGCAGGAAGTCGTCATGAAGGTGACGCTGCCCTATGTCCGCCGCGGCGCGATCGGGGCTGTAATGTTGGGGCTCGGCCGAGCTCTGGGCGAAACCATGGCCGTTACCTTCATCATCGGCAACTCGCACGACTTTCCGACCAGCCTGTTCGCCTCGGGATCGACGATTGCCTCCACAATAGCCAACGAGTTCACCGAAGCTACCAGCCCGATGCATACCGCTTCGCTGATCGCCCTTGGCCTCATACTGTTCCTGATCACCTTTGCAGTGCTCGCCATGGCGCGGCTGCTGTTGCGCAACCAGACAAGGGGTTGACCGATGGCTGTCTCGGCGTCCCGTATCGCGTCCCGTCAGATCGCCAACCTGGTGTTCGCCGGCTTTTGCATCCTGTTCACCGCTTTCGCCCTGGCGGCGCTGGCCGCGATCCTCTGGTCTCTGGCAAGTCAGGGCATCGGCGGCGTCAATCTCGCCATCCTCACCCAGGATACGCCGGCGGCCGGTTCGACAGGGGGAGGCCTGCGAAATGCGATTGTTGGCTCGATCCTTATGGGGGTGGAAGCTATGTCGATCGCGATCGTCGTCGGCGTCCTCGCAGGCACCTGGCTTGCCGAGTATTCCGGCCAGAGTCGCTATGGTTCGTTGATCCGTTTCCTGAATGACGTGCTGCTGTCCGCGCCATCCATTCTTGTGGGCCTGTTCGTCTATCAGTTGCTCGTCGAGCGTACGATAGGCCATTTCTCCGGCATTGCAGGAGGGGTAGCCCTTGCGCTGATTGCGGCCCCGGTGATCACCCGCACGACAGAAGATGTCCTTAACCTTCAGCCTACGGCGCTACGGGAATCCGGCATCGCGCTAGGAACGCCGGTCTGGACCGTCACCCGCTCGATTCTCTGGCGCGCGGCGGGCAGCGGCATGCTGACGGGCATCCTGCTAGCCTTCGCTCGTATCAGCGGCGAGACAGCCCCCCTGTTGTTCACTGCCCTCGGCAATCTGAACTTCAGCACTGACATGATGCAGCCGATGGCGAACCTGCCAAAGGTCATCTTCGATTTCGCCCTTTCGGCCGACGACAACTGGCGCAGGTTGGCCTGGGTAGGCTCCCTGCTGATCGCCGCCACCGTCCTGGCCATAACCATCATCGCCCGCGCATTTGCCAAGGAGCCCAACCGCTCATGACTACCATCGCGCCAGAGGCCCCGCGCGTTCACGCCGATGACGTATCGGTGGCAACAATAGACTCCAGTCGCATCAAGCTGGACATTCAAGGTCTGGATTTTTTCTACGGCAAGGGGCAAGCGCTCAAGAGCGTGTCGATGTCCGTCGCCCGCAATTCGGTCACCGCGCTGATCGGCCCCTCGGGGTGTGGCAAGTCAACATTGCTGCGAACACTCAACCGAATGTACGCTCTCTATCCCGGGCAGCGAGCAACCGGACGAATCATGCTCGACGGCGAGGACATCCTGCGCAATGGCGTCAATCTCGCCATGCTGCGCGCAAAGATCGGAATGGTCTTCCAGAAGCCGACACCCTTCCCGATGTCGATTTACGACAACGTCGCTTTCGGGGTCAGGCTCTACGAAAACCTGTCAAAATCCGAGCTCGCCGATCGCATAGAGGAATCCCTGCGTCGCGCGGCCCTGTGGGACGAGGTGAAAGATAAACTCCATGCATCCGGCCTGGGATTGTCAGGAGGCCAGCAGCAGCGACTTTGTGTCGCGCGCTGCATAGCGGTCAAACCAGAAATCCTGCTCCTGGATGAACCCACCTCCGCCCTCGACCCGATCTCAAGCGCCAAGCTGGAAGAAACAGTCACACAACTCAAATCCGACTACACGATCGTCATCGTCACTCACAATCTGGGGCAGGCAGCCCGGTTATCCAACTACACGGGTTTCATGTATCTTGGAGAGCTGGTTGAATTTGGCGAAACAGCGGGAATGTTCACCAAACCGGTAACGAAGCGAGCTTCCGATTACATCACCGGACGCTTTGGATGATACCAAGTGCAGACATGTGCCGCTCCCCGCCACCCCGGCCCACCCAGAAACGTAGCAAAAGTACAAACCTCACTGTCACAATCTTCTGACAGACTCATGCCAGCGTAAATTATTCAAACCGAGTACCCGAACCAGATGGAACATACGGTCAGAGCATACGACGACGAACTCGACGCCATGACAGGCGAGCTTGCGCGCATGGGTGGCTTGGCCGAGGCCGAGGTCGCCGACGCTATCAGGGCTATCGCCCGGCGCGACGTGATCCTGGCCGAGGCTGTAATCAATCGCGACGCCCGCCTTGATGCGCTGGAACTCGATGTCGAGCGCAAGGCAATCCGATTGATCGCCCTTCGTCAGCCAGTGGCAGACGACCTGCGCCGCACCGTCGCCGCCATGAAGATCGCGAGCAATCTCGAACGCTGCGGCGATCTGGCCAAGAATATCGCCAAGCGCGCGGTGGTGATCGCGGAGGCTGACCCGCTGACCCCGCTGACCAGTTCGATCGAGAGGATGGGTATCCTGGTTACCCATCGCCTCAAGGACGCGCTTGATGCACTGGCCTCCCGGGAAATCGACCGCGCGGTGACCGTCTGGCGTCGCGATCACGAGGTCGACGAACATTACGACGCCATCTTTCGCGAACTGCTCACTTACATGATGGCTGATCCGAGAACCATCACGGCATGCGCTCATCTGCTGTTCGTAGCCAAGAACCTCGAACGCATCGGCGACCACGCCACCAACATCGCCGAAATTCTCTACTACGAAATCACTGGGGTCGAACTAGTCGAGGAACGACCCAAGGCCGATGCCCTGAGAGCCCCATGACGATCGAAACACCCCCTTCCCTCACGCCCTATATCCTGGTGGTCGAGGACGAGGAATCGCTCGCGACCCTTCTGCAATACAATCTCGAGAAGGAGGGTTACCTCATCGAGCTATGCGCTGATGGCGAAGAAGCGTTGATGATGATCGAGGAGCGACAGCCCGACCTGGTGATTCTGGACTGGATGCTTCCGAAGGTGTCGGGCATCGAAATCTGCCGCCGCCTCCGCCAGCGTGGTGCGACACGCAACCTGCCGATCATCATGTTGACTGCCCGCGGCGAAGAAACCGACCGCATTCGCGGCCTGGACACCGGAGCCGACGACTATGTCGTCAAGCCATTTTCGATGACCGAACTCTGCGCCCGGCTGCGCGCGGTCCTGCGTCGCATACGGCCCGGCCTTGCAGAGGATCGCGTAAGGGCCGGCGACATCATCATCGACCGTGTGGCACACAAGGTAAAGCGCGCCGGCGAGGAAATACACCTCGGGCCCACCGAATTCCGGCTGCTCGACTACTTCATGCAGCATCCGGGCAGAGTGTTTTCCCGTGAGCAACTTCTCAACGCCGTCTGGGGATCCGACGTCTATGTCGAGACCCGCACCGTTGATGTTCACATCGGCCGGCTGCGTCGTGCGCTTGGCAGCGAGAGTGATCCAATCCGCACCGTCCGATCGGCGGGATACTCCCTCGACATCTAGCCAACCGGGCCATTGGCCGCACGTTCAGGTCTGCTATTGGCAATCCCGGCGGCCCCCTTGCTATAGGGAGCCCGACTGGGCATCGCGAGCGGGCTTTTGAGTCTGCGGACCGGTGAGACAAAATAGGAGCGGCCACTCTTGGACGAAACCATCATACCCTTGACTGCCGACTTCGCGCCGGCAACCGTAGAAGACTGGCTGAGCCTAGTCGGCAAGACACTCAAGGGCGCAGGCGTTGAGACTCTGCGCAGTCTCACGGCGGACGGACTGACCATCGAACCGCTATACACGGCGGCGGATCACACTTTCGCCGCAGGGTTTAACCCCGCGCCACGAGGACGCGATCGCGCCTGGGATATCCGCGCGGTAGTGGCCCACCCTGAATGCGGTTCGGCCAATTCACAGGTTCTCGAGCACCTCAACGGCGGCGCCAGTTCAATTCTGCTGCGCGTTGGCTCTGGCGGCACAGCCATCGCTTCGGCGGGAGACCTCGGCCGGGTTCTGGATGGCGTCGCGCTGGAACTGGCGACGGTCGCCATTGATACGGGCTTTATGGGGCCGATCGCCGCCGACTGGATGGCTACGGTCGCCAAAGCGGGGCCTAATGCCCTGCTAGCGTTTAATCTTGATCCGCTCACGGCCTTTGCCGCTGCTGGTGTAAGTCCGGGACCAATCGAGGCACATCTCATTGCTTCGGCAAATGTCGCCGCCCGCCTCGCCCAGCCCTATCCCAAAGCCAGCATGTTCCTGGCGAGTGGAAAGTTCCTCCATGAAGCCGGCGGCCCCCCAGCCTGGGAACTGGCCACCGCTTTGGCCGCTTCCGTCGCCTATGCAAAATCCATGGTGCGCGCCGGACTTTCGCAAGACGACGCATTTGCTCGCATAGTCCTTGGTCTGACCATCGACGCGGACGCCATCGCCTCGACTGTGAAACTCCGCGCGGCGCGGGTACTCTGGTCGAAGGTCACTGCGGCGTGCGGCGTCGACATCCCGGCAAAAATCGAGGCGCGGTCGTCGGACAGGATGCTGACCTCCACCGACCCGTGGACCAACCTCATTCGCCTGACCAGCGCGGCGTTCGCCGGCGCGGTCGGCGGTGCGGACGCCATGGCGCTCGCCAACTTCACCGATGCGTTGGGACTGCCGAGCCCCCTCGCCCGGAGGCTGGCGCGAAACACGCAGCTGGTCCTGATGGAGGAAGCAAACGTCGGGGCGGTTGCCGACCCTTCCGCCGGAGCATGGGCGATCGAAGCGCAGACTGACGCGTTGGCGCGCGCCGCCTGGGGTCACTTCACCGCCGTAGAATCCGCCGGCGGCCTTGTAGAGGCGCTACGCGCCGGAACGCTGGCCACCGCCGCCGAGGCCGGGCGGACCAACCTCAAGACCGCGATCGCGGAAAAGGCAATCCGGGTTCTTGGCGTTACCGATTTCCCCAACGCCAGCCCAACCGCGCCGGAGATCGATTCTGCGCCAGTGCCTTCCACCTTCAGCCCCGACCCGCGACTACCCGGCCCAGATAGCCACTGCCCTGCAATGAACCCCATTCGCATCGAGGAGCTCGCTGAATGAGTTCGTTTCCCGACTATGCGAGCCTCGACTTTGACGCTGTCGACACCCCGCGGCATGTCGACGCCGCCCAGGGCCAGCCGTGGCTGACCCCCGAGGGCATTGCGGTCAAGACCGCATATGGCCCCGGGGACGCGGCCCAGCTCGACTTTCCGAACGGATACCCGGGTCTGGCGCCATTCTTACGTGGCCCTTACCCGACTATGTACCGGACTAATCCGTGGACTATCCGCCAATATGCCGGTTTCTCCACGGCCGAAGACTCCAACGCCTTCTATCGTCGCAACCTCGCCGCCGGTCAGATGGGACTTTCCGTTGCGTTCGACCTTGCGACCCACCGCGGCTACGATTCCGATCATCCGCGAGTAAAAGGGGATGTCGGCATGGCCGGCGTAGCCATCGATTCGATTCTCGATATGCGAACGCTGTTTTCGGGTATTCCGCTCGACAAGATGAGCGTGTCGATGACTATGAATGGCGCTGTCCTGCCCATTCTAGCCCTTTATATTGTCTCGGCAGAAGAGCAAGGCGTAGCCCATTCCGCTCTGTCGGGAACTATTCAGAATGATATTCTGAAAGAATTCATGGTCCGGAATACCTATATTTATCCTCCCGATCCGTCTATGCGGATCATCTCGGACATTTTTTCGTACACTTCAAAGGAAATGCCAAAGTTCAACAGCATTTCCATCTCCGGCTATCATATGCAAGAGGCCGGCGCTTCGCTCGACCTGGAGCTAGGTTATACCTTGGCTGACGGCGTCGAATATGTCCGTGCCGGTGTGGCTGCTGGCATGAATGTCGATTCATTTGCGCCGCGGCTGTCGTTCTTCTGGAATGCGGGCATGAACTACTTCATGGAAGTGGCGAAACAGCGTGCAGCGCGGCTGTTGTGGGCCAAGTTGATGCGCGAGAACTTCGATCCGAAGGATTCTCGTTCGCTATCACTGCGCGCCCACACCCAGACAAGCGGCTGGAGCCTTGCGGCCCAGGACGTATTTAACAACGTACCTCGCACCACAATCGAGGCAATGGCGGCGACTGCCGGTCAAACCCAGAGCTTACACACCAACTCCCTCGATGAGGCGTTGGCTTTGCCGACCGACTTCTCGGCACGTATCGCCCGAAACACTCAGTTGTTCTTGCAGCTTGAAGGCGGGATTACCCGGACAATCGATATTTGGGGCGGATCATACTACATGGAGCGCCTCACCCATGATCTGGTTGCTCGCGCTCTAACCCACATCGCCGAAGTTGAGGCGCTCGGTGGCATGGCCAAGGCAATCAGCGCCGGCCTGCCGAAACGGCGGATCGAGGAAGCTGCCGCGCGCACCCAAGGCAGAATTGATAGCGGCCGGCAGAGCTTGGTTGGCGTCAACCGCTACCTCTCCGATGCGGAAGACAATATCCCGATCCTCGCTGTGGACAATAGCGCGGTTCTTGTCACCCAATTGGAAAAGCTTAGGAAACTGAAGGCCGAGCGCGATCCCGCCGCGGTCGGACGCGCGCTTGCCGCCCTTGAGGCGGGCGCCAGGGGCAACGGCAACCTTCTCGAACTTTCAGTCGAAGCCGGCCGCGCCCACGCGACCGTCGGCGAAATCAGCTTGGCAATGGAACGGGTGTTTGGCCGCCATCAGGCCCGACCCGAAGTCATCCGCGGCGTCTACGCCGCCGAAGTCGGTCCCGCGCCAAAGGTCGCCCGCGCGCGCTCGATGATCGCCGCCTTCGCGGAGGCCGACGGCCGGGCTCCGACCATCCTGGTTGCCAAAATGGGCCAGGACGGACACGATCGGGGCCAGAAGGTAATCGCCACTGGCTTCGACGATCTCGGCTTTGCGGTAGAGGTTGGCCCGCTGTTCGCAACTCCCGCCGAGACCGCTCGCGAGGCGGTTGAAAAGGGCGTTCACGTTGTCGGCGCCAGCTCACTGGCCGCCGGCCATCTCACTCTAATCCCCGAACTGAAGGCCGAACTGCAAAAACTGGGCCGCAGCGACATCATGGTCGTGGTCGGCGGCGTGATCCCTCCAGGAGACTTCCAGGCGCTAAGAAATGCCGGCGCGCGCCTGATCTTTCCACCAGGCACCGTGATCGCCGACGCGGCTGCAGCCATACTCGACGAGCTGAACCGTGACCTTGGATATTCTCAGGCAAGCGCCTGAGCCTATTTGGGGTCTCCAAGAACGCTGACGACAGGCCCCTCGCCCTCCTCGATGTCGACATCGAAGGTTTCGAGATAACGTGACACCATCATGTAGTACCCGACCGTCATCGTCAGTTCCTGCAGGGCTCTGTCGCCAAGCCTCTTTCTGACCGCGTCGAACGTTGCATCGGAGGCCCGGACATTCGCGACCACATCGTCAGTGAACGCCATCACCTCACGTTGCGCATCATCGAACACCGCAGCCGACGGTCCTTCATGGATGCCGGCGATCACCTCATCCGACATCCCGATCCGCCGGCTGATCCGCTCGTGCTGATAAATCTCGTAACCCGCGCTGGAGAGCACGCCGACACGAATGATAGCGATCTCACGCAAGATCGGGTCTAGGCTGGTGAAGTTGAGCAGAAAGGCGCCCATTTTACTGAATGACTCTATCAGGTCGCCGCCGTGTCCCATCATCCGGAATATGTTGAGCGCCGGAAGCTTCTCGTAGGCCTCCGCAGCTCTTCCTGTTGCCGTCGCCGGATCGAAATAGGGTATGCGCGCCATTGTCCTGATAGTTCCCTGCTGTTTCCACGGCACAATAGTGGATCGCCGCAACGGGTCCAGAGATCGCTGGTTCAGTCTTCACCGGCGGCGAGCTTACCGGCCTGCTCGATCAAGTCCCCTCTTAGCGCCCGCCCTTTGAGATTGAGTTCAGATGCGAAAGCTGCAAGATCGGCTTCACTCCATGCGGCAAGCTGAGCGAACCTGTTCACGCCGCGCGCTTCCAGCGCCATCGCGATCTTGGGCCCGACCCCAAATAATCGTGTAAGGTCATCCGCCGCCATTTCCGGCTCTGAATGGTCAGGCAGAGTTTCAGCAGCTTCATTCACAGGCGCAACAAGCGCTTCGGCCGGCGTCGTTGCGATAACGGTCGGGGGCTTCTCGGCATCGACCGAGAATTTCAGACGCTTCGCCATAACCGCTTCGAGGTTCACGGGTGTCGCCCAACGGGTCATCCACCACCACGCAACACCCGCGCTTGTCGCGGCGCCGAAGGTCACCCAAAGGGGAGAAAACATCCCGATCTGGGCCTGTAGCGCTCGCTCCGCCCGAGCCCGGACCGCAATCTCGTCATGAACGACGTCCAACCAAGCCATCAGATTTACTCCGGTCATCGCCCGGCCCAATTCGACCGAAGCCTTGGAAAATATTGCATCGCAGCATATCACAACCCGTCATTCGCACGTGCAATATTTTCAGCGCCTCGACTTCAGCGATTTCTCCACTCCGTCCTGCCCAATCCGCCAGCTTCACCCATTTGGCTAGCAATCCACTCAGCAGCCTCATGGGCATGTGTCTCAAGGCTCGACGGCGAATTCACCACGATCATGGCGCAGCCATTCATACGCATGGGATCGCCAAGCCCTCGGAGGCGCAGTTCCGTGATCAGGATGGGAGCGGCCGGCGCAGCGTCCTGTATGTCACTGACCAGTGCATCAAACGTCGTGAGGTCCTTGATTGGCGCCCACAGCGCCACGACAGCCCCGCGATTGCGGAGCAGCATTGCCTCGATCAAATCGACGGCCTTCACCCCATCATCAGGTCGCTCAAATGGTGGATCGATAAGTACCAGCAATGGTTCAGGCCAGGGCGTGACTCGCTGGATGCCTGCAGCCCAACCATCTTCATTCAGCACAAGAACGCCAGCCTGACGCGGCATGACACCTTTCAGGGCTGCATAGTCGTCCGGACGGAGTTCGCAAGCGATGTACCGGTCGCGCGGGCGCAACCCTTGCTGGATCAAGACTGGCGATCCCGGATAGTACCGGATCGGGTCACCAAGGTTGGCGCGCGCCACAGCGGCCTTCAGCGCGCCAAACACCATTGGCGCATCTGGGGTCGAGATCAACCGGCCAACGCCAGCCACGGCTTCTCCGGTACGACGTGCGGCACCGCTAGCGAGATCGTACAGTCCGGCCCCGGCATGCGTATCGATCACGGTCAGCGCCAGATCGCCCCCTGTCATCTCACGCAATAAATCCAGCAGCATCGCGTGCTTGAGCAGATCGGCGAAGTTCCCGGCGTGGAACAGATGTCGGTAATTCATTTCAGACTCAGGCGCCCTTGGGTGACCCTGGCGGACCACAATCACCACGGTCTATGATCAATAAAACTCAAAATCACGAGGGAAGATTGCCTGTGCTCAGCCCGAAATTGCGCTTTGGCGCCTTCATCGCACCGTTCCACCCAATCGATGAAAATCCGACCCTGGCCATCGAGCGCGACCTCGAACTTGTGCAATGGATGGATACGCTGGGCTATGACGAAGCGTGGGTCGGCGAGCACCATTCCGCCGGCTTCGAAATGATCGCCAGTCCCGAGATTTTCATCGCAACGGCCGCGGAACGAACACGACATATCCGACTTGGCACCGGAGTTTCATCACTGCCCTACCACCATCCCTTCATGTTGGCGGACAGGATCAATCAGCTGGATCACATAACCCGTGGACGGGTGATGTTCGGTGTCGGTCCCGGCGCGCTGGCCTCGGACGCCTTCCTGATGGGTATTCCGGTCGCCCGCCAACGCGACATGATGGACGAGGCCTTGGACGTTATCGTCCGGCTATTGCGAGGCGAGGAAGTCACCCACATCAGCGACTGGTTTACCCTCAAGAACGCCAGACTGCAGATGACGCCATTTTCTCGTCCTAGCGTAGAAATCGCGGTGGCGAATCAGGTGTCGCCAACCGGAGCCAGAGCGGCTGGACGACATGGCCTGGGCCTGCTGTCTCTGGGCGCGACAACAACGGGCGGCTTCAATGCACTCGCTTCCAACTGGGCGATTGCCGAAGAGATCGCCAGAGAAAACGGCCATGTAATGGACCGTTCCTCGTGGCGGCTGGTCGGCCCGATGCATATTGCAGAAACACGCGAGCAGGCGATCGCCGACGTGCGTTTCGGACTGCATAAGTGGTTGAATTATTTCCAGAAGATCGCTAACCTCCCCATCGTTCCTGACGACTTCGACGGTGATCCGGTCGACGCAATCCTGTCAAGCGGCCTTGCCGTCGTTGGCACTCCGGACGACGCGGCCGAGAAAATTCAAGCGCTGGTTGAACAGTCGGGCGGTTTCGGCGCCTTCTTATTCCTCGCGCATAACTGGGCCCCATTTACCGCCACCAAGCATTCATATGAGCTCTTCGCGCGCTATGTCGCGCCTCGCTTCCAGCAATTGAACGTTAATCGTGAGGCTTCAATGGAGTGGGTGCGCCAGAACCACGGGGACTTCGTGGCCCAAGGCCGGGCAGCCGTCTTGGATCGCGTCGTTCAGCATGCGCGGGAAAAAGGCGTAGCCAACATCCTGCCCGAAGTTGCGGCGCTCGCTGGCATCGAGACGTCGTTATTGCCGAGTGCGGAATAGACGATGCGCGCGGCGATCAGGCGAAACGGACGGCTTGTTGTCGATGAAATGGCGGCGCCCTTCCCTGGAACGGGTCAGGTGCTCTGTAGGACACTGGTTTGCGGTATCTGCGGCTCTGACCTGCACGCTCTCGATCACTACGATCATATGATCGACATGACTGAGGCAATCGGCGGCCTGAGCGCCATGAAGAAGGATGAGGATACCATATTCGGTCACGAGTTCTGCTGCGAGGTCCTGGAATTCGGTCGAGACACAGAGCACCGCTTCAAGGCAGGAACCCGCGTGGTTTCGATGCCAACCCTCGTAACGCCGGCGGGAGCGGAAACGATAGGATATTCAAGCCGAATTCCCGGTGGTTTCGCGGAGCAATTGGTGCTCAGCGAAGCATTTCTGCACGAAGTCCCCAATGGTCTTTCGTCGGAACATGCCGCGCTGACCGAGCCATTGGCTGTCGGCGAGCATGCCGTTGTCAAAGCCGACCCACAAAAGGACCACGCATTCATGGTGGTAGGCTGTGGCCCTGTCGGCCTCGCCGTGATCGCCGCGCTGAAGGCCAGAGGCCTCGGCCCCGTTATAGCAAGCGACTATTCCCCGGAGCGCCGGATAGCCGCGGAATTAATGGGCGCTGACCGGATAGTGGATCCGGCGCTCACATCACCTCATGCGTCGTGGTCCGAATTTGGCGTACCAGGCAGACCCACAGACGGACTCCTGGCTACGGCGCGGGGTGAAAGCACAAAGCGTCCTCTGATCTTCGAATGCGTCGGTGCCCCGGGCGTGGTGCAGGCGCTAGCTATGGCCGCGCCGGTTGGAACAAGGTTCGTTGTTGCGGGCGTCTGCATGGAGCGCGACTACATCGACCCACTGGTGCTGACCTCCAAGGAAATCGAACTGCGCTACGTCCTTGCTTACACGCCAGACGAATTTTCTGGATCGCTGAGGAATCTGGCTGACGGAACCACGCGCTACAACA
>JANXTX010000312.1 GCA_025352165.1 Caulobacteraceae bacterium
CCGCATCGCCAATCGACTGGCTCAGCAGAAGATCGAGCCCGCCGAGGTCATCGCCTGGTCTCTATGGCGAAGAGCCCATCAAGCCACCGCTCGACGCGCGCACGTCCAAACCCGACTGCGGCTGCAACTGTAATGCTAGGCGTCAGTGACGAGCAACGCGGCGTTCCCTCGGCATCTCACCGGATCTGTAAAGAAGAGCAGGGTCCCGGGAAATCCCTTTCAATTCGAGCCTGACAGGCAAAAGATGCGACCCGGACTTTCGACAGTGTTTGGCGCCTTGCTCCTGGCGCAGGCGATCTCGGCACACGCCGCGGACAGGCTCCAGCTGAAAAATCTGCGGGCCAACGTGGAGATCATACCCGAAAATCGCACCGACATCAGGGTCGATGTCGATATGAGCGGCTCGTCGGACAAGGCGCCCGAGATCACCTATTCCGGCAATACCGTGGTCGTGGCGGGCAACCTGCAAACGGGCCGAAAGACGTTCCGTGTGTCCTTCAACCTCGACCAACGCATGGATATCGACAAATCGAAGCATTTGTCGCGGGTCCCTCGCGACCATCCGGCGGGATTGCCCACGCTCGTCATTCACACGCCGATGAAAGTGAGCCTGAAATCCAACGCCTATGTCTTTGGGCGCATCGGCCCAAGCCAGGCTCTCAGGATCGAAGATAGTGGCGACGGAGAGTGGCGTATCGACGCCGTCAGCCAGGAGGCCTTCGTGGAGGGCGGTGGCGCAACAGATTTTTATCTGACCAACACCGGATCGGCCAATATCGACCTGCTTGGAACAGGAAATGTGACAATGGGGGACACGCAATCAATCTGGTCGAGCCAGTGGGGGGCGGGGGATGTGACGGTCAACAAGGTCGTGCGGGACGCCGATATCGAACTGAGCGGGATTGGCGATTTCAAAGCGCGGAGTGTTTCCGGCAAAATGCAGGTCTTGATCGATGATGCAGGGAGCGTCACCGTTGAGGACGGCGACGTGGCCGCGCTCCGCATACGGACAATAGACGGCATAGGCGCGGTGCGGTTTGGCGGTACGGTCAAGGACGCCGACATAAATATCGGCACGTCAACGAGAGTCAGCATCCACAAGCTTACAGGATCGCTCAAGAAGACTACCCGGCAAGCGGCAAGCGTTGAGATTGAAACGCGATAATTGTCATGCGCATAGGACAGGGTGGCGCAATCAACTGAATTGTCACCGTCGGCGCCAGCGAAATCACGGTTACCAGGATTGGCGTGTGTGATGGAAGTCGGACCACGAAGAGAAGCGCTGACGTTGCGGCTGGAGAGCAAGCCCGGCTCGACTGCAACACCGGTGCTGGCGCCGCGCGGCGGAGCGTCGCTTGCGGTGATGCACAAGGTGATGGGCAAGCTGTTCGCCATCGTCAGCCTGGGCAAGGCGGAATACGTGATCCTGAAATGCGATCCGCACCTGATCGAGGTGCTGAAGGAAACCTACTCCGGTATCGGCCATCGCTCACACCTCGACAGGCGCAACTGGATCAGCGTCGAACTGGACGCGGATGTGCCCGCCGACGAGATCATCCGCCTCGTCGATCAGTCCTACGACCTCGTCCGCGCGACGCTGACCCGCAAACAGCGCGCACTGCTGGACGCGCCAAAGGAAGCGGAAACGCCGCCAGCGTGACGGTCGGGCTGAAACCTTGACGCGCTCAGGTGGACGTCGGTTCGGCTGTCGAGAGCTATTCAGGTTCTCGCCGTCTCCGTCCCGAGTGTCCCCGCCGAGATCCGAAATGACAGCAACTCAAGGTCAAAATCTGACGCTTGAATCCCGGCGCATAGTCGGCGAGCCCGTTGGTCGAAGGTCCGGAGTCGGACAGGAAGCCAAGAGAGGAAAACGACCCTCAGCGGAATCTCAAGGCGTCCGATTGTTGACCGGCTATGCGCATTTTGTATGCCATGATCCCCCACCCCCGCTCTCCCCGGCGAAAGCCGGGCCCAGGCTTTTTTTGTTTGTGCCCTTTTTCGTTCGTACCGCTGGCTTCCGTGCGTCAGGGCAAGCTGGCGCGATCCAGCTGGAGGAAGTCCAGCGCAGGTAAGGGGTAGCGCCCGCCTGGTAGCGAGTGTTGCGGGGTGGAAGGTGACGACCATCGCGAAGCGTACACAGCGATTGTGT
>JANXTX010000402.1 GCA_025352165.1 Caulobacteraceae bacterium
CCGACGAGCTCGCCAAGGCCATCGACGAATTCTGTGAGGCATGGCATGAAACCGCCCACCCCTTCATCTGGCGCAAGCGCGAGGTGCGCGGCAGCCAAATCAAAAATACCATCTCTAATTTATCGGAATAGACACTAGTTCGGCTAAGCAGTAGGTGCGAGACTATGGCAACCAGTTCCCGCCTTGGCTGGCCTAACACAGGACCTACCATCAGGAAATGGGGCCGGAAGTGGGGCCGGCCTGGATTTCGGGAAAATTACCCAATGAAATCAACAGGCCTTGGCGGAGAGGGTGGGATTCGAACCCACGGTACCCTCGCGAGTACGCCGCATTTCGAGTGCGGTGCTTTCGACCACTCAGCCACCTCTCCAGTGCCTAGGGGGCGGGGCCGATCAGGGGCCCCGGCGAGTGAAGGCGCGGAACCTAGCGATCAGGCCCTCCCGGCGCAAGAGCGGTAGCTAATCAGGACTTGGCGGGCGCCGCGGCCGGGGCTGCCGCCGCGGGCTTCGGCGCCGGGACCGGCAGGCTCGAACCCAGGGTGTGCAGATAGGCGATTACGTTGATCCGGTCCTGCGGCTGTTTGAGGCCCATGAAGCTCATTTTGGTGCCGTCGATGTAGGCCTGAGGTGACTTCAGGAACATGTACAGGTGATCAAAGTCCCAGATCGGCTGCTTGCCGGAGAATGCCGTCATGCCGGTCGAATAGGAGAAGCCAGGATGGCTGCCCGGCTTGCGGCCGACGACACCATAGAGACCCGGGCCGATGTTGTTGGTCCCGGCCGAATCGAACTTGTGGCATGACTGGCAGGCGGTGGTCTTGGCCTCGCCGGCCGTGACATCGGCGGTCTTTAGCACGGCGCCCCAGTCGGGCGGCGCGTCGGCCGTTTCTCCGCCGCCGCTGGTGTCGGCGGCCACGGCGACGGCGTAGCCGGGCTTGGCCGGCGGCGTCTTCTGGAAGAATTCGGGTATCACCGAATTGAGACCCACAATGACCAGCGCCATGGCTAAAATGGCCGCGAGAATCTTGTTGGTGGTAAGGTCGCTCATCGCTCTGGCTCGGGTCCCTCGGAACTGCGTGCGGTCGGACCTCTACCGAGTCGTCCACCCCGCCCCTGGTTGCGTCGGCGTCTCTTACACGCTACCGGCGCGGGCGCAAACGGCCTTTGGGCCTCGACCCGTGGCCACTGAACCAATGACACCGATCATAATCATTCCCGCACGTTTGGCAGCCACGCGGTTGCCCGGCAAACCGCTCGCCGAAATAGGCGGTGTTCCGATGATCGTCCGGGTGCTGAGGTGCGCCGAGGCCGCGGCTGTGGGCCCCGTGGTGGTGGCGGCGGGCGATACGGAAATCGTCGAGGCCGTAATGATGGCCGGCGGACGCGCGGTGCTGACCGACCCCGATCTGCCGTCTGGTTCGGACCGAGTGCTCGCGGTCATCAATCAGATCGACCCCGGCGGAAGGCACGATGTGGTCATCAACCTGCAGGGCGATATGCCATTCGTGGCCAGGAGCCTGCTCACCAATTGCGCGGCTCTGCTGGACGAACAGCCGCATTGCGATATCGCCACGATCGTTTCGCCCGTCACCCGCGCCGAGGACCTCAGCAATCCCAACCTACCCAAGGCGGTACTGGCGATGGCGGCTGACGGGCGCTCGGGCCGGGCGCTCTATTTCACCCGCTCGACCTTGTATGGCGATGGACCGGTGTGGGGCCATTATGGGGTCTATGCCTATCGTCGCCAGGCCTTGGCGCGGTTCTGCGCGGCGCCGCCTTCGCCGCTGGAGCGGCGGGAAAAGCTCGAACAGCTGCGCGCGCTGGAGTTGGGGCTGACGATCTGGGCGAGCGTGGTCGCCGAACCGCCGATCTCGGTCGATACTCCGGCCGATCTGGAAATCGCGCGCGCCCATGCATCGAAAGGGAACCGCCAATGAGCCGAATCGCTTTCCAGGGAGAGCCGGGAGCCAACAGCGACGAGGCCTGCCGCAGCTATTTTCCGGACTATGAACCGGTTCCCAACGCCTCGTTCGAGGACGCGTTCGAGGCGGTCAAACGCGGCGATTGCGAGCTGGCGATGATCCCGGTGGAGAACTCTATCGCCGGACGCGTGGCCGACGTGCACCATCTGCTGCCTTCTTCCGGCCTCAGGATCATCGGCGAGCGGTTCAAGCCGATCCGATTCCAGCTGATGGCCAACCGCGGCGTGAAACTAGAGGACGTGCGGACGGTCTGCAGCATGCCGATCGCGCTTGGTCAGTGCCGCAAGGTGCTGCGTTTGCTGGGCGTGCGGACCGAGCCCGCGGGCGATACGGCGGGCGCGGCCAAGGCGTTGGCGGCGAATCCGGATCCGACCCGGGCCGCAATCGCCCCGGCCCTGGCGGCAAAGCTTTACGACCTGGATATCCTGCTCGCCGATATCGAGGACGAGGCCCACAACACCACCCGCTTTCTGGTGATGTGCGCGGATCCCAGTCCGCCGCCGCCGGCCGAGGGCGTGGCCTGCGTGACCAGCTTCGTCTTCCGTGTGCGGAACATTCCGGCCGCGCTCTACAAGGCGCTGGGCGGCTTCGCGACCAACGGCGTCAACATGAGCAAACTCGAAAGCTACATGGAGAACGGCGTGTTCTCAGCGACCTTCTTCTACGCCGAGGTTGATGGCCGGCCCGATGACCCAGGCCTGACGCTGGCATTCGAGGAACTCTCGTTCTTCAGCGACCACTTCGAGATTCTTGGAGTGTTCCCCGCTGATCCTTTCCGCGATGCACCTCCGGTCGGCTGACCAGGGTTTCAGTCCTCGCCACTCGTGTGGTGGGGCAAAACCCGGGAGGCGATCCAGTCCATGCTCGCGAGCAGAACGCCCGAAATCACGAAAGTCAGATGAAGGCCGATCATCCAGCCAATCTTGTTTGGGTCGAGAATGGAGCCAGGTTCCGCCAGCTGCATGAACGTCCGGAGTAGCGCGATCGCCGAAATTGCGACGATGGAAGCAATCACCTTCAGCTTCAGTCCGGAAAAATCGACAGTCCCCATCCAGTCGGGCCGATCGGAACGTCGGGCGGATTCCATCTTGGAAACAAAATTCTCGTAGCCCGAGAAGGTCACCAGAAGGACGAGATTGCCGGCCAGTGAAAGATCGATCAGCGAAAGCGCCATCAGGATCGCGTCTTCCGCCCTCATTTCGAGGATGTGACGCATTTCCTCGAACGTTTCGCGGGTAAAGACGATCAGCAATCCGCATAGCGCCAAAACCAGGCCGACATAGAACGGCGCGAGAATCCATCGCGAAGCGAAAATGAAAATCTCCAGAACCCGTTCCGGAGCGGACCTGGTGCGTGGCATTGTGTCAGCCTTCCTCGACCCAGGCCTTGATCAGCTGGTGGGCAATGGCGAGGGGACCGGGCGCGAAGACGTCCGGGACGCCGCCGGCGAGCAAACGACGCGTTTCCTCGCGGGTGAACCAGCGGACCTCTTGAATCTCGACGTTGTCGGGAATGGCGTCACCCTCGGCGACCTCGGCGATCAGGCCGATCATCAGCGACGACGGATAGGGCCACGGCTGGGTGGAATGATAGCGCACGCTGGTCGCCCGCAGACCGGCTTCCTCGAACAGTTCGCGCGCGCAGGCTTCCTCAATAGTTTCACCGGGCTCGAGGAAACCGGCCAGGGCGGAATACATCTTCGGGGGGAAATGATTGCCACGACCCATCAGGCAGCTGTCGCCGCGCACGGCCAGCATGATCACCACCGGGTCGGTTCGCGGGAAATGCTGTGCCTGGCAGGACGGGCAGATGCGTTTCCAGCCCGCCTCCGCCACCTCGCTGGGTTCGCCACAGGCGGCGCAAAAGCGGTGGCGGCGGCGCCACTCGAACATTGCCCTGGCCGTTGCGGCAATCCCGGCGTCGCCGACCGGCATGGTCGTGGCTATCATCCGCAGGTCCTCGAACCGTCCCAGACCTTCGAGAGGACCGTCGGCCGGATCAGCGCTGGTATCGATGTCTATCGCGAACACCGCGGTATCCTGCCACAGGCCCATGAACAGCAGTTTTTCGGGTCCGCCCGAAAGATCGCGCGCCATCTTGGCGGGCAGGTAGGCCAGCTGGACACCGCCATCCTTGGCATTCTCCACCAGCGGCTTGCCGTTCCACATCGCCATCCCGAGGGCCTCGGCCGATCCCAGTTGCTCATCGAGCCAGACCTGATCGCCGCGCTTTTCGCTGGCGCGGTTGAGCGGGTTGCCGGCGAAGACGTTGGTAAAGGCTTTCAGTGTCATGTCGCCAGTCTTAAGCGGTCGCGGCGGCGTCGTCACCCTCAAGCGATCCGCTTCGCTGCATTCCAGCACGACGCCGGCTTGCGCCCGCCCTCGCGCCACGCGATATAGGGGGTGGAGATCGGCGATGGGCGGAGGCCTCGCCAACCCGGTCAGGTCCGGAAGGAAGCAGCCGTAACGAGATTTACTTCGGGTCGTCCGCCGGTCTCCACCGCGCCCCGCCATCCCGGCCTCTTCGGCCCCGGACATCAATGACCGACCTGGACCTCACGCCCGAGACGGAATGGACCGAGGTCGAGGCGCCGGAGCGCGATGACGCCACCGCCGACATGTTCGGCGCTCCCCCTCCGGACGCCGCGCCCGCCGCTGGCGCCGTGCAGAAGGCGCCCTATACCGTCCTTGCGCGCAAGTACCGTCCGCAGAGCTTCGATGACCTGATCGGGCAGGAAGCGATGGTGCGGACGCTGAAGAACGCCTTCGCGCTCGACCGCATCGCCCACGCCTTCATGCTCACCGGCGTACGTGGCGTCGGCAAGACCACGACCGCCCGCCTGCTGGCGCGGGCGCTGAACTATGAGAGCGAGGCGGTCCACCGGCCCAGTGTCGAGGATCTGACGGTGGAAGGCCGTCATTGCCGCTCCATCGTCGAGGGGCGGCACCTGGATGTGCTCGAGCTGGACGCCGCGAGCCGCTCGAAGGTCGACGAGATGCGCGAGTTGCTCGATGGCGTGCGCTATGCCCCGGCCGAGGCGCGCTACAAGGTCTACATCATCGACGAAGTGCACATGCTGTCGACAGCGGCGTTCAACGCACTTTTGAAGACTCTCGAAGAACCGCCGCCGCACGCGAAGTTCATCTTCGCCACTACCGAGATCCGCAAGGTGCCGGTGACCATCCTGTCGCGCTGCCAGCGTTTCGACCTGCGTCGGGTCGAGCCTGCGGTGCTGGTGAACAATCTCTCGGCGATCGCCGAGGCCGAAGGTGCGCGCATCGACGCCGATGCCCTGATGCTGATTGCTCGCGCGGCGGAAGGCTCGGTTCGAGACGGCCAGTCACTGCTCGACCAGGCCATCGTTCAGGCCGACGAGGGCCAGGCGGTCAGCGCCGCGATCGTTCGCGACATGCTGGGACTGGCCGACCGCGCCCAGACCATCGAACTGTTCGAGCGGACAGTGCGCGGCGAGGCCGGACCGGCGATCGAGACCTTCCGGACCCTGTATGGCTACGGCGCCGACCCGATGACGGTGATGCTCGACCTGCTTGAGCACTGTCACGGCGCTTCGGTCGCCAAGGCGCTGGGGCCCGAGGCGCTGGCGATGCCGAAGGATCAGGCGGCGAGGCTGGCGGCCCTGGGCGCCGCGCTTTCGGCCGGGACGCTGTCACGGCTGTGGCAGATGTTGTTGAAGGCCCATGACGAAGTGCGCCGCGCGCCCGATCCGGCGGCGGCAGTGGACATGGTGCTGATTCGGCTCGCCTACGCCGCCGATCTGCCAGGGCCGGAGGAAGCCTTGAAGGCGCTACGGTCCGGTGAGTCTCCGGGAAGCGGAGGAAGGCCGAGCCCCGGTGGGGGCGGGGGAGGCGGCGGCGCGACCGCCCGCGCGCCGATGGCGCAGCCCGCGGCCAAGGCCGACGTGCTGGCGAACCCGCAGTCCTTTGAGGATGTGGTGCGTATGGTGGACGAGCGCCGCGATATCGCCCTGCGGCTGGATATCGAGAAATACGTCCGCCCGATCAGTTTTCGGCCAGGCGCCATCACTTTCGAGCCCGTGCCTGGCGCGCCGGCCAACCTGGCCCAACGACTGGTGATGCGGCTCAAGGAATGGACCGGCCAGCAGTGGCTGGTCGCGGCCGAGGGCGGCGGCGGCGCCGAGACCATGCTTGAGCGCCAGAAGCGGGCGCGCATCGAGGCCTACGAGCAGGCGCTCGCGGAGCCGTTCGTGCAGGCGGTGATGGCGGCGTTTCCAGGAACCGAACTCGTCGAGGTGCGCCAGATGGCGACGCCCGAGCCGGCGGCGCCCAGCGACGAAGATACTGAAGAAGAGGACTAGGCTGACGTGAAGGATCTCGGCGCGCTGATGAAGCAGGCCCAGGCGATGCAGGCGAAACTGCAGGACGCCCAGGCGCGGCTGGCTGAAAGCGAGGTCGACGGCGCGTCCGGCGGCGGCATGGTGCGGGTCACGCTCAAGGGCACTGGTGAACTGGTGCGGGTCGGCATCGAGGACAGCCTGCTCGCGCCGGGCGAGGGCGAGCTGATCGGCGACCTGCTGATCGCCGCGCACGCGGACGCCAAGCGCAAGCTCGACGCCAGGCAGGCCGAGATCATGCGGGATATCGCCGGCCCGCTGGCCGGCCTTCCGGGGATGCCCGGATTTTGATGGGGCGGTCAACGCCGCATGGCTAGTTCGGCCGGTCCTGAGATCGAGCGGCTGATTGCGCTGCTGGCGAAGCTTCCCGGCCTCGGCCAGCGCTCGGCGCGGCGCGCGACGCTGACCCTGCTGAAGAAACGCGAACAGCTGCTCGCGCCGTTGAGCGCTGCGCTGGCCGACGCCGCCGCCAAGGTCCGCGTCTGTTCGACGTGCGGCGCGCTCGACACCAGCGACCCCTGCGCGATCTGTTCCGACCGGACCCGTGACCAGGCGCTGCTGTGCGTGGTCGAGGAAGTCGGCGCCTTGTGGGCAATGGAACGGGCCAACGCCTTCCGCGGCCGCTACCACGTGCTGGGCGGGTTGCTGTCGGCGCTGGATGGCGTCGGGCCCGAGGCGTTGCGGGTCGGCGACCTTGTGGTGCGCGCGTCGAACGAGGGTGTCCGGGAAGTCGTGCTGGCGCTTCCGGCCACCGTCGATGGCCAGACCACCGCCCACTATCTCGCCGACCGCCTCGCCGGCGCCGACGTCGCGGTCACCATGCTGGCGCGTGGCGTACCGGTTGGCGGTGATCTCGACTGGCTGGACGACGGCACCATCGCCCAGGCCATGAGGGCGAGACGGCCGGCCTGAGCGGCGATCAGCCCGCTTTTCCCGCGCGGCGTTGCATCCAGGCGTCGCGTTCGAGCAGCCAGATTTCCTTCACATTCGGACCGCCGACAAACGTCCAGGGGACTCGTTCAACAAGCGTCGCGCCCTGCTTCTCCTTGATGCGGTGCGAGCCGATGTTGTCCTCGGCGTTGGTCAGCCACAGCCTCGGCCACTGAAGATCGAGGAACGCGAACTCGGTGACGCGATCGGCGGCCTCGGTCATCAGGCCCCGGCCCTGAAACTCGGGATCGATCCAGAAGCCGCGATGATCGCGACTGACGCCGTCGTCGCGGCGAAGCTCAATGATGCCGATCATCTCAGCGGTATCGCCCTGCAGGGTGATCGCCCACTGGCAGGCGTCGCCGCGCGCCATGGCCTCCACGCTGATCGCCATATAGGTCGCCGCGCCGTCGTCCGGATACGGCCAGAGGACCCGGGGCGCGAGATGGCGGACGATTTCCCAGCGCGGAAACCGCCGTTGGATGGTCGGCGTATCCGACTCCTCGAGCGGGCGCAGCGTCAGCCGCGCCGTTTGCAGCACGGGTGTGGGGGGGAGCGGAGCCTGGCTGGGCGTGTCGGTTTCGGTGGTCATGTCGGGCCTCCCCGGAACCCGTATGACGTACCAGATCGAACGCCAAGCCAGGGCAATCGGGGAAAGAAAATTTTACCACGAAGTTCACGAAGGACGCGAAGGAGAAAGATCAAGGAATATGGAATGCGCTTCGCGCGAAGCGCCAGA
>JANXTX010000403.1 GCA_025352165.1 Caulobacteraceae bacterium
CCGACGAGCTCGCCAAGGCCATCGACGAATTCTGTGAGGCATGGCATGAAACCGCCCACCCCTTCATCTGGCGCAAGCGCGAGGTGCGCGGCAGCCAAATCAAAAATACCATCTCTAATTTATCGGAATAGACACTAGTTCCGCCAGCAAAGCGCGGGCGACGGGGTGGGTCTCGGGCGGACCGGAATGATCGACCGCCTTCATCGCTTCGGGGTCCCGTCGCTGAGCGCGCTCGTAGACGCGGCCCCATGCGGCATGGTCGGCGACACTGAAGTCGGGATAGCGCCGCACGAGAGACTTTGCGGCCGCGGCCTTGACCGCGTCGGGCAGCGTACCGGTGACCAAGGCGCCGCCGGCCTGCAGGACTCGCGCCTTGCGCACCGCGTCGCGGATGATGGTGCGGGCCTCGTCCTCGCCACGGGCCCGGCGTCCCTCCATGGATTGTTTGGCCTCCCGCGCGGCGTCGGTGGAGACCACACCGCGTACCTGCAGAACAGATTCAGCCGCCCGTTTCGCGGCAAGGGCGCGAGTCAATTCATTGGTGTCGAGGGCGGAGATAAGAACATGAACGGAGGGATCGGTTGGCGGGGCGGCGGCGATGGCCCGCTCGACTGACTCCAGCGCTTCCTCCCAGCCATTATGGATGCGCAGCGGAACACCGTCGGCTGGTTCGCGATCGTCGGGCGAGAGGCGGTGGATGCGACGGGATTCCTTGGCCACGCCCTGGACGATGGATGTCGCGCCGGAAAGGGCGTCATCCAGGGCGCGGCTCAGCATGTCCCGCCGATCGCGAGAGTTCGCGGCGGTGTCGGCCAGTTCCCGGCGTTCCGCATCCTTGAACGCCTTCTCCCAATCCGCGCTTTCCTTGGTCTGGATGCGCCATGCGCCGGCGACTTCCAAAATCGCGCCGTCATCGGCCAGGGACTGGAGCGCGGCTTGCACGCGGGGGCGGAGATCGGGCTCTCCTGCGAGGTTCACCACCATGAGATCGGCGATCGCGTCGGCCTGGGCGCGTACGCCGTGAATGTCCGCATCCGATGAAATCTGGCTTAGCATGTAGACGAGGCTGAGCACGCGGGCTTTCAGGCGGTCGTCCTCGCTGCCCGCCATCAGGGTGTCGATCCGCGCCTTGGTCTCCGCCTGAAGCAAGCCGACGTTCGACGCCTCGCTGGCCACCTGGCCGTAGAGGAAATCGGCGGGCACGGCGTAGCCCAGCGGCTGGTCGGCATAGGCACGCGCGGCGTCGAGGGTCGAACTGAGCTGGTTGCGCAGCGTGCTGCCGAGACGCGTCGGATCGAGAGCGCGCATGATCTCCGCCCACAGGCGGCGCCTGGAGGGCAGCAGCGGCCAATCGAGCGCCGCATCGGCGTCATCTTCCACCTTGTGGGCGATCTTGGCACCGCTGAGCTGGCGGCTGATCTCGCCGGCGTTGGCGGACAGCATGGCGTTCAGCGGCGCCATGGCGGTAGGCTTCTTCAGCAGGATGGTCTTGCGAATAACCGAGTCGATATCCGCGGCGCTGAGCGAAACCTGAACCTTGAAGCGACCCATCAGCTTTTGCAGGTTCGGCTGGTCGCTCAGGGCCTGCTGGCCCGTCGCCACCAGCAACAGCTTGCCGTCGAACCGGGAGGAGAGTTGCTCGGCGATGCCTTGCACGGTGAGCGTCAACGACGGGTCCTGGCGGATGAACTGCTGCACTTCATCAAGGACGATCAGCGTCAGAGGCAAGGATTTGCGGCCAACCAGCAAGGCGCGTTTGGCCATGGTTTCGAGGAGATCCACCGTGACCGGCGGCGGCTCGGGAAACTGCTCGCGAAGGAAGCCACGCAGAGTCTTGGCGTCGGTCGCAAGGTCTGGCCGAAGCTCGTGCAGGGCCGGCGCGAACCTTTGCGAGAGGATAAAATTGGTGATGTCGCTGTCGAAGGACGCGCCTAGCGCGCCCTTCATCGGCTCCAGAAGACCTTCGTCGTGCAGCCAGAGAGCGACCTGAGCCGCGCGCACCTGGTTTGGCAGGCCGACCGCGCGGAGGATGATCTGCAGGGTCGCCTCGGTGGGATCGCTGGGGCCATTTCCGAGCGTATCGCCGCCGACCACGACGCCGCCGGCGCGCTTGGCCGCGACGCGGAGTTCCTTCAGCGCCGCCTTCACGGAGGGCGGAATGTTCGGAATGATGCCTTCGGCTGTGGCGCCATCGGGGAAGGTCACATTGGTCCACAGCGCGCCCAGCACCTTGGCCATGTGCGACTTGCCCGAGCCGTAGAAACCGGAAATCCAGGCGGCGGGCGCGTCGCCCGAGCCCGTGCCTAAGAAGGCCTCAAGGATGCGAGCGAGGCCTTCCTCATAGTGGCCGTCGCAGATGAAGGTCTCCAGTTCGCCACGCAGGACAACGAGGTCGGCGGCGTCGATGGGCAGGCGAACCTTGGCGACGCCCTGATTGGCGATATGGAAGTTTGCCGGATCGGTGGCGAAGGTGTCTTTGTTCAGCACAGGCTCACACTCACGGCAGGGGATCGGGGGGAATGGGCACGGCGTGGTAGTTCCAGCCATCGCGCGCATCGAGAAGGCGGTAGATGCCGCTGGCGTGCTTGCCGGGAAACAGCACCAGCAGCCGGCCGGGGATGGCGTGCGAGACGCGGTCGAGGATCGGCGAGAGTTTGGCCAGGCCGAACAGTGAGCCGCACCCCTGCAATGCCAGAACATCGTTGGGACCGGTCGCCGAGATCGCTTCCATGACCTTGTCGCAGACGGCGGTTTCGAACTGCGGCAACAGGCCTTTGACTTCCTGCGGCATCTCGATGAGCGGCTCGAACATTTCGTGGCTGGCGATCCACTGCCCAAAGAACGGCGAGAGGTCGAGGCTGGTCCAGCCGTGGCCGGCCTGACGGGTCGCGTCCTCGAACTCGCCGATGCGGCCGGTGATCCTCAGGTGCATCGAGGGGGTGTGCCAAAGGATCCAGATCCGCGCGGACGGCGGCGCGTCCGGTCGCCAGGGAATCCACACCTGACGGCGAAAGGCGGTGAGAATTTCGTCGAAGCTATACATGGGCGCGGCCAGCCCGCTCGCCGATCCGCGCCATCAGGGGATCGACCAACACTTCGATGACATCGCCAGCGGCGCGGACTTTGACCAGGCCCATGGACTCGGCGCGGCGGAGCAGGGAGAGGCGCTCCTGGGTCGAGACGTCGAGCACGTCCATCCACGGCGAGGCGAGCAACGCGGGGCCGCCGAAGCCCGCAAGCGACGCCAGAAGCGCGGCGTATGCGGCGGCGACCGGAGTGGTGCGGGGGTGACTGCGAGTTTTCTTCACCCGGCCCGTGACGTGGCCGCTCTGGGTCCAGGAGGATGCGCAGTTCTGGGCGAGACTTTTGAGCATGGCCGGAGTGAACCGGTCGGGGTGCAAGGCGGCCAATGCCTCGGTGATCTGGCGAACACCGGTGGCCGAACCAATGGGCGTTGCGAGGATAGCGCCGGCGCTATCTCTCAAGAGTGGGTCGCGCGCTAGAGCACACAGCAAGGCGAGCAAAGGCCGGCTATCGGAATCGAGGTCCCAAAGCGACGCCAATGCAATGGTCACTGGCGAAACGATTCCCAGACCATAAAGGTTCCGGAGCTGGCGGAAGGTTCCCGCTCTTGCCGCCGCTGTTGCCTTGCCGAGGATGTTCTCGTCGAGAACCAGCTCCTGCAATCTTGGCACGTCGGCGTTTCCCGCCGCCAGGACCATCGTCAATTCACGCAACATCATGGTCTTAGATTGGTGCGCGCCACCGCCGCCCGATCTGAACCCGACTGGTTTCAGCGTCGCGGGGTCGACTCCCTGCCTGAACCAAGCCCCCTCTGCCACCGCGCCTCCGCCCAAGCTCCTTCCTCTTCCGTTGATAGTATCACACCAGCCGGAGGACCGAGTCGCCCGACGGCGCTCGCCACCTATTCCTAGTCGGCATTCATGATCAGAGCACGCGGAAACCGAATTTCGCAATTCGCGACTGGCGTTGACCGCTATGTCCCCCCCTTCAAAGGCATTCCGCAGCATCGCAAAACAACGGCTCCCAGCTCGTCACCGGCCGGACTATCGCTCCTCGCTGCGTCAATTACGGACGCAGGTTACGTTTTACCGAGATACTCCGCCCACGCCGTCATCATCTGCCGGCGCTTTTCGATCATGTCGCCACGCCGATAGGCCGCTTCGACTTTGTCCGAGACCGTGTGTGCGAGAGCGATCTCCGCCATTTCGTGGGGGTACTCGGTTGCCTCCGCGCACCAATCCCGGAACGTGGATCGGAAGCCATGGGCGGTAATGCCGGATTGATCCATACGCCGCAGAAGCATCAGCATCGACATCTGGGAAAGCGGGCGACTGTCTCGGGCGCCGGGGAATATCAAAGCCTCGCCATTGATATCGGTCGTCGGCCTCAACGCCGCGACCTTGTTGAGGATCGCTACCGCCGCTGGTGAGAGCGGCACGCGGTGTTCGCGCCCGGCCTTCATCCGGTCGCCAGGGACCGTCCAGACGTTCGTGGTGAGGTCGACCTCGCACCATCTGGCTCCCTGTATCTCGCCCGTCCTGCCAGCGGTCAGGATCACGAACTCCAGAGCGCGCGCGGCCATGGCCTCACGACCAGCCAGGTCAACCATGAAGGCTGGAGCCTTCTCCCAGGGCAGCGCGGCATGGTGCTTGACCTTGGCTACCTTGGATCGCTTGGGCAGCATGTTGGCAACGTGGCCGCGCCACCGGGCAGGGTTCTCGCCAGTGAGCCATCCGCGCGCCCTGGCATTGTCGATCACCGCCTCGATCCGGCCGCGCAAACGCGACGCCGTTTCCGGCTTCACGCGCCAGATCGGATCGAGAACCGCCATCACGTCCGCTGTGCTCACGTCTGAGACCCGTTCATCACCGAACTGCGGGTAGGCGTAGGTCTGCAAGGTGGAGCGCCACTGCGCGCGGTGCTTGGCGTTGCGCCAGCCGGCTTCGTTGGCGGTGATGTATCCCTCGGCCGCCTCCTTGAACGTGATCACCGGCGGAGCCTTGACCGCAGGCTCCTCGTCGGTCGATCCGACAGCCGCTCGCGCTGTGCGTGGGTCGCCGCCATCCCGGAGCACCGTCCGAAGCCGCGTCGCCTCCCGGCGAGCGTCCTTGAGGCCCAGATCGCGACCGCCGCCCAGGCCCAGTTCGGTGCGCTTGCCTCCGCGAACGTACATGAACACCCAGCGCCGCCGACCGGCCGCGTCGATCGCGAGATAAAGCCCCCCGCCATCCGAGTGACGTCCCGGCGTTTTCACCTTCTTGGCGGTGAGCGGATCAAGCTTTTCCAAAGTCTGTTTGGCCATGTCAGTCCCCTCCGGCCCCACTGTCTGGTCCCACTTCTTGAGCCGGATTTACAGGCTTGTCCAGGATTGATGTGGGACCGGCGCGGACGATAGCCGGAGCGGGCCCACTCCATATCATTGTTTAATAAACGATATTTCGGTCTATTAGGGACGAGCAGAAACGAAGGGAGACGACGCGAGACAGTAGGGTTCGACGGACACTCTCTCCGCCACCCTACGCCCAAGTGGGCTTCGGGCGGCAGGCCACCAATCGTTCGAAAAGGCGTAGGGTGTCGCCCGAAGCTCCGGAGGAGCGTAGGGGGACTGTCGGTGATGTGGTATGTCTACTTTCTCGAATTGGCGGATTGTGACGTCTACGTCGGGTCCACCAATGATCTGAAGCGGCGAGTGGCCTCCCACAGAGCTGGCCTTGTGAAGTCGACCCGAGCACATCTGCCGCTCGCGTTGAAATCCTACATCGCTGTCGATACCGAGTTGGTGGCAAGGGCGCTGGAGCGGTACTTCAAATCGGGCTCAGGCAAGGCGTTTGCCTACAAGCGCTTTCTAGGTGGTCGCAAGGTGACGCCTGCCGCAGCCTGAGGAAGATCGTTTCAGCCCCTGATCACCCACATGGCGCCTGCCGACCACTTCTGTCAGGCTCGCTGCCAGTCGAACAGAGGACATAAACTCATGGAGTTCCACTCGGTCGCCTACGCTGTCGAAGGCCGGCGCGGGCTGATCACGCTCAATCGGCCGGAGCGGATGAACGCCATCGACCGGCATATGCCCGGCGAGATCGCCCGGGCGGTGGCGTTGGCCAATGAGGACAATGATGTGCACGTGATTGTGCTCACGGGGGCCGGCGCGGGGTTCTGCGGGGGGTATGATCTGGTCGAGTTTGCCGAGCGTCGGCCGGGGCCGCGGCCGGATGGCGCTCCGCCCCGGCCGGAACGGGCCAATGGCGAGCCGCTGCCGTGGGATCCGATGGCCGACTTCTACATGATGTCGCAGAACACCCGGGACTTCATGTCGCTGTGGCGCTCGTTCAAGCCGACCATCGCACGGGTGCATGGACCGGCCGTCGCCGGCGGCAGCGACATCGCGCTGTGCTGCGACATGATCGTGATGGCCGACGAGGCGCGCATCGGCTATCCGCCCGCTCGGGTCTGGGGCTGTCCGACGACGGCGATGTGGGTCTATCGGCTGGGCGCGGAGAAGGCCAAGCGGATGCTGTTCACCGGCGACCTCGTCTATGGCCAGGAGGCGTTGAAGCTGGGCCTGGTGCTGGACAGCGTGCCGCTGGCCGAGCTGGACGCGCGGGTGGAACAGCTAGCGGCGCGCATCGAGGGCGTGCCGCGCAACCAGCTGATGATGCAGAAGATGATGATCAACCAGGCCTATGAGAACATGGGAATGGCCTCCACGCAGATGATGGCGACCTTTTTCGACGGCGTGACCCGCAACTCGCCCGAGGGCGTCTGGTTCAAGGAAGAGGCCGAGCGCGAGGGTTTCAAGGCCGCGATCGCGATGCGTGATGGGGGCGATCCCATCGCCGAGGGCTGGAGC
>JANXTX010000404.1 GCA_025352165.1 Caulobacteraceae bacterium
CCGACGAGCTCGCCAAGGCCATCGACGAATTCTGTGAGGCATGGCATGAAACCGCCCACCCCTTCATCTGGCGCAAGCGCGAGGTGCGCGGCAGCCAAATCAAAAATACCATCTCTAATTTATCGGAATAGACAATAGTTATCGGGCGCTTTTCCAATGCCACGACGTATGGCCGGGCCCTCCTTTTGCCTGGCGAACAGGACCCCTTGGCCGATCAGGCGGCGGATATGCTGGCGGCTCGCTTGGTCGAAACCGGCAAGTTCATTGTACTCGAACGTAGAGACCTCGACGCCATCAAGAACGAGCAGGCCCTGGTAGGGGGCGGCATCACCGTCGGAGCGGACACCATCCTTGTTGGATCGATCACCCAATTTGGCCGACAACATGAGGGAAAAGTCGGTTTCCTCAATTCACAGGCGCGACAGGTCGCCTCCGCAACCGTCGAAATTCGCCTTGTGGAATCTCATACTGGTCAGGCTTTTTTCAGCACGACGGGGAGCGGGAGTGCGACCACTGCGACCTCTGAGGTCGCAGGCTTCGGATCTCAGGCCGCGTATGACTCGACGCTCAATGACAAAGCAATTTCGGCTGCAATCTCCGACTTAATGACAAACGTCATGCAAAAGCTCGCTCAGCGGCAGTGGTCCACGGACATTCTCAGTGTCCAGAACGGCGACGTGATGATCAGCGGTGGGACGCGCGAGGGCCTGCAGATAGGGGATCGTCTTAGCGTGGCGCGGCGTGGCAAGCTCATCGTAAGCCGTCAGACGGGTCTGCCCATAGAACTGCCGGCGCAGCCGCTGGCGACAATCCAGGTCCAGGGTTTTTTCGGGTCGGAAGATGCAGAGGGCGCAAGGGCTATCGTTATTGCTGGCAAGATCGAAGGAAACATCGAGGAACTCACTGTAACGAGCCCAACATCATGAAACGTTTATTCATCGCGATTAACCTGATCGGGCTTGCAGGATGCGCCTACCC
The DNA here is from genome assembly GCA_025352165.1 of Caulobacteraceae bacterium. GTDB lineage: Bacteria > Pseudomonadota > Alphaproteobacteria > Caulobacterales > Caulobacteraceae > Acaudatibacter. Next base: position 979 of record JANXTX010000404.1, read on the forward strand.
AACGAAATCGATCGATCAAGGCGCGAACCAGGGGCATTTTCGCATTTCAGATGCGCCGCTAGGGACGTCGATCATGATTGACGGTCGCGATGCAGGCGTGAGGACTGCCGCAAAGTTTGACCTGATTTCTGTCGATGCGGGCCGCCATCGCCTTGAGGAGACGATCGGCGGCCGTGTCCTGTTGAACGCCGAATACATGATCGATGCTGGATCGACAGTGGAAGTTAGGACGCCAAAGTGAAAGCCTCTCGCTCAATTACTCGTCTTTCTCTGGTCGTAGCGTTTGCATTGTCGGGATGCGCCACCGCGACGGCGCCGCCGTTCGAATTCGGCAACTATGACACCGGCCTTTACGTTTATTCCAAACACCCCGAGAAGTTGCCGGTGTTTGAGGAGGCGCTCACCAAGGCTATAGAAAAGGGCCGTGAATCCGGTCGCGTGGCGCCGGGTCTTCAGGCCGAACTTGGCTATTGCTATCTCCACGACGGAAAACGTGCTGAAGCGCTAGCTCAATTCAAGGCTGAGATGGCATTGTTTCCAGAATCCATCCCTTTTCTCACCTCTATTGTAGCACAGAACGGTGGTTGAATTGTCCTTTAAGCACGCGCTTGCGGCCGTCACCGCAATTGCTTCAATATTGGTTGCTGGATGTGCCACCGCGCCGCCGACGGCTGATTACAGCGCAATCAAGAGTGAGGCCCCACGGAGTATTCTCGTGGTGCCGGCCCTGAACAACACCGCGGCTGTAACTGCGCCAGACTGGATGCTTTCGACTGTCTCGGCGCCGTTCGCTGAGCGGGGCTACTATGTGTTCCCCGCCAACATGGTCAGAAGTGTCCTGAATGAAAATGGCCTGTCCGATGCCGGCCTCATTCATTCCTCGGACGCTCGAAGGCTAGGAAATTTGTTCCATTGCGATGCGGTGCTTCTAGTTGCCATCGGTAAGTGGGATTCGAAATACATGGTCATTTCCACGACTACCGAGGTAAAATTCGAATACGAATTGCGGAGCTGCAAGACTAATGCAAGTCTCTGGAAAAACGAGCAGAGTTTCCAGTATAGACCTCAGGGTGCAAGTTCGGGGAATATCATAGCGGCGCTTGTGGTGGACGCAATAACGGCGGCCATAGAAAAGGGATCGCCGAACTTTATGCCATTGGCGCGGCAGGCAAATTTTGCGGCCGCCGCCACGCCGGGACAGGGGCTGCCTGATGGTCCCTACCTGAGGCATTGAGGTCGACATCTTTCGTGGCTGCCGTTCGACCGGCGGCCCGGTAAGTTTCGCAGGCATTGCATGAAGGAAAAGCACTCGCCGATGAAACTGGTAACGGCGGTGGCCCTGGCGATGGTGGCAATCGCGCCTTCGGCGATCGCCGGTAGTCAATTGGACTACCAAGTCGGTATGGCGGACGCCCGAGTCACAGTTGGGAATTTGACGTTCAACATTTGGCTTCACAGGAAACGGCCAACCTTCCTGATGGAGCCCTCATGGGCGACAATGTTGAGCGGTCGCAAGTATGCCGATCCAGTCTGGCGAACCGTGGCCGACGCGTTCGTAACGCCGGTCGGCTGCGGGATATTGGTCGTGCGGCCCTTGAGTCGCATGAGCGCGGACTGGGAAGCGACGTACAACTGCCCGGATGGAGTGAATTTTCTATCACTTGCCAAAGCGCAACGGAAATTCCTGAAGCGTGGTGAGCCATTAAGATTTTCGACGCCATAGAAGGGGAATTCGTGGCAATTCAGAGCACGCAAGATTTCCTTTCATCGATACCGCATCGTGCCTAAGTAATCCCACCAGCGGTGGATTTAGTAATACCAGCCCTCGATAAGACTAACTTGCGCGCCTTTCCAAGACGCCGCCGGTTTGATTTCATGGCGTGATTCGAACGACGGAGATGTCGAAGGGGCTGATAGTTAATCATCCGACCATTACACCTGCCCAGAAGACGGAGTTCGATGCTCTGTCGGCCAAACTCAAGCCGCACCCTGCCGCAACGTCGCAAGACGCCAAGCCGGCATCGTGACGCCTGGCCGGCGGTTTCTGTTATCGGCCGTTGTGGCGACCGTCCTCACGGCGGCCCTTGCGTCCACGTTGTATGCTGCGCCAAGACCGCCGATCGATATTCCCGACCCACCGGCAGGTAAGGCGCTGATCGTTTTCTACCGGAAATGGTATTACCCTGGCGCCGCCGTCAGCTTTACCGTGCGTGAGGGCAAGGTTGAACTGGGCGTACTCGGCGCCGGGACCTATTTCACGGTCGTTGCCGAGCCTGGGCTTCACACCTATACCATGCGCGCCGAGCGGCACTCAGATATGCAACTGGTGGTCGAGGCGGATGAAACATATTATGTTCGCTTCGACCTCGACACTGGTTTTCTTCTTTACCAGCCCACTCTCTCACCCACTCAGCAGTGGCAGTTCTTGCAACAATCGGGGGGCCTCAAACCCTCAAGGCCCCTTGCGCCATCGGACGTCACTAATTCGGTTGGGGCAGGAGCCTCTACGCCGTGATCGGTGCGCGTTAACCGTCAAACACTTCAACCCCGGTCATCGGGTCGTCCTTTCCTTGTGAACCTTCCGTGCGCGCCTTGACCACGGTTTTTTCACCCGAGCGATTTTGTCGCCGGATAGAATCCGGGAACCCTCTGGCGCCGAATGGCCGTGCATCAGGCCGCCGCGGCTAAGTTGAAAGCAACTGCCGCAGCTCTCCAAGCCAGGGCTCGTACCGCTTCCAGCGTTGCAACGACGTTGCGTACACCGGCTGGCGCGCCTGCCAGGCGCTTGAGGTGCTGATCGCGCGTTTGTTCTGCTCCGGCAGCAGGCAGAGGTCGTTCCAGTCGAGACCGGTAAACGCGATCAGGTGTCGGGTTTCCGCGTCACGATCCTCGATCAGACGCTCGTATTGGACTTCCAGCAAGCTGTCCGCCGGCAGCACCCTGCGCCAATGGTCCATCATGCGCAGGTATTGCTGATAGCAGAATACGAGATCAGCCTTTCTGGCGGCAAAGGCCATACGGCTGTTGAAAAAGGTGGAGTAGATCGACAGGCAGGTGTCGATCGGATCGCGTTGGCAATGGATGATCCGGGCCTGCGGCATCATCGAGTGGATCGCGCCCAAGCGCAGGAAATTGAAGGGCAGCTTGTCGGTGACGCGCGCCGCGGTGGGCCCAACTTTCCGCAGATGCGACAGGTAATTCGCCACCGCGCCGCGCGCATTGTCCACATCAAATACGCCGGTGGCCGCGTCGACTTCCATATCGGTTGGTCCCCACACCGTCAGTTCGCCGCCGGCTGCGATGTCCGGATGGCTGGAGACAATCTGCTCCGTCAGCGTGGTTCCCGAGCGGTACATGCCGACTACGAACAGCGGGGTCTGGTCCGCTGTCCCGGACGCGGCGTTGCGGGCAATGAAGTCTTGCGTAAAGACCTTGATGTTCCGGTCGACGAGGGCTGAAAACCCGGCTCGATCGAATGTCCGGTCCTTTGCCCGCAGCCTGTTTGCCGCGTCGAACTGTTCCATGGCGCGGCCATAGTCACCACAGTCGTCGTAAACCTTGCCCATGGCAAAGTGGATCGTCGTGCGCTCCAAGTCGCTCAGATCAGAGCGCCGCAAAACGGTCTGCAAGCGATCGAGAATGGAATTGTCCGCCGCGGAGAACTTTCGGCAATGCACAAGTCCGTCCCAGCATTTGGGGTTTCTCGGATTGAGCCGCAGCGAGGCTTCAAAGCATTCCGCCGCCTCGTCAAAGCGCCCCCGCCCATAGAGCAGGCCGCCGAGAGTCCCCTGTGCGGCGTTGCTCGTCGCTTCCTGCGCGACCGCCTCGCGGGCCCACCGTTCGGCTCCCACCAGGTCGCCGCGCAACAACTGGGCGTCCGAGCGGAACAGGCGCGAATTCGTGGGGTTTGAATTGAGTTCGGCCGCGCGGTCGAGGTGATGGGCCGCGTCCTCCGCTCTGCTGTACATTGAGTACAATTCGGCCAGGCGATGGTGTACGGGTCCCAGATCGGGTTTCAGTTCGACGGCTTTTCGAAAGGCTTCGATCGCCTGTTGGTGCAGGTTCTGACGGTCATACGCGCCGCCAAGCGCCGCGTAGGCCGCCGCGGAATCAGGCCGCAGCGCCACCGCCCTGGCCAGGATTACGGATGCCTCGGCGAACCGCCCGCTCTGCGCCAGCGCCGAACCAAGGGCATGGTGGGCTTCGAAATGCTTATCGTCCGCCTGGATCGCCGTCACCAGGATCGGCGCCGCCGCCGCTGTCTGCCCGGATTTTAGCAATTGCACCCCTTGCAGAAACTGGCTTTGGGCAAGGCGGGGATTGCGTGGTTGAGCTTCGCGGTTTGCGATCAATTTCTCGGACTCCAAAACGGCGAGGCGC
>JANXTX010000005.1 GCA_025352165.1 Caulobacteraceae bacterium
TGCTGTGGCCATGCACGAGCAGGCCGAGGGGGCCGAACAGCACGGTCATCACCACCGTGTTGGTGACGCCGCTCTTGCCGAGCATGCCGTTGTGCTCCGCCACCGTGACCTCGCCCTTGCCGCTATAGCCCGCGGGGATCACCGCGCCGTCGGCAAGGCGGATATCTTCGTTCGAGTAGACCGCGAACGTATCGCCGACCGCCGGCTTCCGGCCGGTTCTTGAAGAACAGCAAAGCAAGGGCCGGCAGGATGCCGGCGGTCCAGGATTGGCTGTTGAGCGCGTCGAACGCGGCCTCTCAGCCTCCTGGTGACTTGGGTCCGGGTGACAGTGCACTTGGCTGGCTGGGGGCTTGCTCGTTGGCAAAAGCCGCGGAGAGATAGGTGCGCGGTCACCGAAAGGCACTGTAACGCTATGTCGGTTGGGGGGAGGAGGCGCTATGATTTTTTCGTCCCGAGACCGCGCCGGCAAGGCTAATGTGCGGATATCCCGCGGCTAATCCAGCGGCGGCAGCGGTGGGTCGACGCCTTCGGGGACGGGAACTTCAGCGACGTTCAGCACCATCGAGACCAGGCTGTAGTAGCCGGCGGCGGCGATCAGGTCGATCACGCCGACCTCGCCAAAGCGCGCCTTGGTGCGCGCGAACTGCTCGTCGGAAACCTTGCCGGTGTGCAGGAGCGTATGGACGAAATCGTAGACGGTCGTCTCGTCGTCGGACAGCGTCGCGGGCCGCCGGCCGGCGGCGATGGCGTCGAGGATGTCCGGGCTGAGGCCGGCCGCCAGCGCCATCCGGCCGTGGGCGTAGAACTCGAACTGCGCGGACCATTTGCGGCCGGCGAGGCAGATGGCCATCTCGTTCAGCGCCGTCGGGATCGAGCTGGCGAAGCGGACATGCGCGCCGACCTGCTGCAGCAAATCACATAGTTTGGGGTTACGCAGCAGGGCGTTGAAGGGCCCCGGCAAACCCTTGCCACGCGGGCCGGACTGGATGGCGTCGGCCACCTTGCGCTGCTCCGCCGTCATGGTCTGTTCGGTCAGGGTTTCGAAACGCGGCGTGCTCATGGGGCATCCCTGGTCGACTGAAACGAATGACTGCATCGACAACTGTGGAAGAACCGGGGCAGTAAGTCACCCTCACCTTTTTCCTGGCAACCGGCGGTTTGCATGACGATCGACCTCTCCAGTCCGCTTGAGCTGCCGTGCGGGGCGCGGCTTTCGAACCGGATTTGCAAGGCGGCGCTGACCGAGGGGCTGGCCGACCCGATGAACCGCGCGACGCCCGAACTGGAACGGCTCTACCGGCTGTGGAGCGAGGGCGGCGCCGGCCTGGTGATCACCGGCAATGTCCAGGTCGATCGCACGCACCTCGAACGCCCCGGCAATGTGGTGATCGATGGCAATGGAGGCATCGAGGCGCTGAGGGCCTATGCGAAGGCCGGCGCCGTGGCGGGCAATCATCTGTGGATGCAGATCAACCATCCGGGGCGGCAGACGCCGATCGAGCTGAACCCACATCCTCTGGCCCCTTCGGCGGTGGCCCTGAATCTGACGGGGGGCTACGGAGCCCCCCGAGAGGCCACCGAGGATGAGATCCTCGACCTGATCCGTCGCTTCGCGCATGTCGCAACGGTGGCGCGGGAGACTGGATTTACCGGCGTGCAGATCCACGGCGCACACGGCTATCTGATCTCGCAGTTCCTCTCGCCGATCGCCAACCGGCGGACGGACGCCTGGGGCGGCAGCCTGGAAAACCGCGCGCGGTTCGTGCTGGAAATCGCCCGCGCGATCCGCGCTGCGGTGGGCGCCGACTTCCCGGTAGGTCTGAAACTCAACTCGTCGGATTTCCAGCTGGGCGGATTCACCCTTGATGAGGCGATCGCGGCGGTAGGGATGCTGAATGACGCGGGGATCGATCTGCTGGAACTCTCGGGAGGGAACTATGAGCAGCCGGCAATGATCGGCCTGGGTGGCGACGAAGCGGCGAGAGCGCCGGTCCGCGAGAGCACGCTGCGTCGCGAGGCCTATTTCCTCGAGTACGCCGCGGCGATCAGACCGGTCGCGCGGATGCCTTTGATGGTCACCGGCGGGTTCCGCACCACGGCGGGCATGGCCGAAGCACTGAACAGCGGCGCCGCCGACGTGATCGGTCTGGGCCGGCCGATGTGCGTCGAGACCGACCTGCCGCGCCGGCTGCTGTCGGGCGAGATCGACCGGACGCCCGCCTGGGAATCGCTGCTGAAACTAGCCCCCGGCGAGGTCGGCCCCGAGGTCGACGCGCAGCGACGTCAGCTGATCGAGATGCTCGGCAAGCAGGGCTGGTTCTGCCTGCAGCTGATCTACCTGGGCCAGGGCAAGGGCGCGAAACCGGGAATGGGCCTCCACGAGGCGTTCGTCGAATATCCTAGGAACGAAGCGGCGACGGCCGCGCGGCTTCTGCACTCACACGTGCAGTGACGCCGCCTGATTGACGTCACTCGGGAACCAGATCGACCGCAACATCCAGGGTCTGGTCGCCGGGGCCGAGGATGATGCCGGAGATGGGGGCGACGTCGAGGTAGTCTCGGCCGACGGCGACGGCGACATGGTCTTCGGCGACGATCAGGGCGTTGGTCGGATCAAAGCCGATCCAGCCGTGGTCGGCGCCACACCACAGGTCGACCCAGGCATGGGTGGCGTCGGCGCCCTCGAGGCGCGGCCGGCCGGGCGCGGAGTAGGTGCGGATGTAGCCGCTGACATAGGCGGCGGCGAGCCCCATGCCGCGCAGGCCGGCGATCATGATGTGGGCGAAGTCCTGGCAGACGCCGCGACGGTCCTCGAAGGCTTTTGCGGCCGGGGTCGAGACCTCCGTGGAGTCCGGATCATAGGCGAAACCGGCTTTGATGGCGCTGGCGAGATCGAAGGCGGCATCGATGATCGGCCGTCCCGGGGTGAAACGCACGCGCGCATAGTCGGTGATCGCCTCGACGATTGGGGTCATCACCGACGGATAGAGGAAGTGCGCGGGCGAGCCGGTCTCGAGCGATTCCGCCGCGGCCGCCTGGTCGCGGGCAAGCTCCCACGGGGTCTCGAACAGCAACGGCGCCAGCCGCGGACGCATGACGTTGACGCGCGACTTCGCCTCGATGGTCAGCTCGCGGTGCGGAGTCTCGATGATGGCGGTGAGCACCTGTTCGCCGAAAGGACCGACTCGCGAAACGACATGACTGGGCGTGGGGGTGATGACGATGTCGTGCGCCAGGAGGGTCTGGTCGGACCCCTCCCGCGGCGTCATCCGCAGGGCGCAACGGGCAAAGCCGACCGGTCGTTCATAGCGATAGCTGGTCAGGTGGCGCAGGCGGTAGATCACGCCAGACCGCCATACTTCTTGGTCGGCGTCGCCTTGGCCCCCTGCAGGAAATAGCGCTCGCCGATGGCGTCCGACAGCTTCAGCAGGATCTGCTCGAAGTCACTAGCGGCGCCGGCGTCGAGATTGCGCGCATCGGCGGTCTGGATCGTCGCCGAAAGCGTGAGGATGATACGCTCGGGCTCTTCGAGCATGCCGTCGGCGACGAGCTTGGGCAGGTCGGCCACATGATCCCTCACGGTGGCGACCTGGAAGGCCAGCGAGCGGGGGTTGAAGGGGTCGAGCATGACCAGGTCGCGCACGGGCGTGGGGGCGATGCCCTCCAGATAGCGGGCGCGATAGGTGATCTGGCTGTCGGCCAGGTCCAGCAGCAGATCGAGATCGTCGAGGGTGGCGTCCTCGGCGGCGAACTGGCGCATGAAGCGGGCAATGTTGATGCCGCGCTCGATGCGCCGGCCCATGTCGAGGAACCGCCAGCCGGCGACCCGGATCATGTTCTCCGACGTCAGGCCGGCGAGCGTGGCCAACGCCTGCAGGGCGGCCTCGGCGCGGGTCAGGCAGTCGCTGACAGTGATCGGTCCCGGCGGCGCGGCGACGAAACTGGAATCCAGTGTCCGCAACTGTTTCCAGAAATCCTCGGAAAGCCGCTCGCGCATGCCCGCGGCGGTGCGGCGCGCCCCGTTGATCAGTCGCCGGGCCGAGCCATAGGCCTTCGCGTCGTAGAGCGCGGCGAACGCCTCGCCAGCGACGGTGGCGTGGGTGGCGTCCTCATCGACCGCGCCCCAGCCGATCAGCAGACCGAGCAGCTTCTCGAGAGTCTCGCCGGTTCCGTGCACGGCGGTGTCGGCATCCATCAGGCTGGTGCACAGGCTGCGGACCAGGCGCAGGGTGGCCTCGGCGCGCTCCAGATAGCGTCCGAGCCAGAACAGGTTGTCGGCGGCGCGGCTGGGCAGGTTTCCCGGAAAGCGGCGGACCTTGACGTCGTCGATCCGCGGCAACAGCGTGACCGGCTCCACGGGGCGGTCGGACAGCACCCACACATCAATGGCGCGCGCGCCCTCGCCCATCGAGATCGCTCGCGCGTCCAGCTGGTCGGAGACCCGGCAGAATCCACCCGGCATCACGCGCCAGCCGTTCGGGGTCGCCGCGGCGTAGACGCGCAGAACGAACGGACTGGGCTGCGGCCCGCCATCGCGCCAGGTAGGGGTGGTCGAGAGTCGCACGACCTCCTGGCCGACGAAATCCATTGGGCGATCGCGCAGCGATGCGCGCACCGAATCACGCTCGGATGGGGTCAGGTCGCTGAGCAGTCGGGGGCCATGGACGAGCGCGGGGTGCCCCTGGGTGGCGAAGGCGCGCGCGAGGGCCAACGATTCGATGCGGTCTTCCACCAGGGCGCGCTCGGCCGGCTGACCGCACCACCAGGTCGCGATGTTCGGCAGCTTCAGCGGCTCGCCCAGCAGATGGCGGCAGAGTGCGGGGAGGAAGCTCAGCAGCGCGCGGGACTCCACCAGCCCGGAACCCGGCATGTTGGAGACGACCACGCCGCCGGCGCGGATCGCCTCGAGGAGCCCTGGCACGCCCAGCTGCGAGGCGGAATTGAGCTCGAGCGGGTCGATGAAGTCGGCGTCCACCCGGCGCCAGATGACGTCGGCGCGCTTCAGTCCGGCGATGGTGCGGACATAGGCCTGCCCCTCGCGCACGACCAGATCGTCGCCCTCGACCAGCAGGAAACCGAGATAGCGGGCGAGCCGGGCCTGCTCGAAGTAGGTCTCACTGAACGGGCCCGGCGTCAGCAGGCAGATGCGCGGATCGCTGCGATGGGCGGCGTCGGCCAGGGCGCCGCGGAAATCGCTGAAGAAGGGCGCGAGGCGCTGGACGTTCATCGCGCCGTAGAGCTCGGGAAAGGCGCCCGAGAGCACCATGCGGTTCTCCAGCGCATAGCCCGCGCCGGAGGGGGCCTGGGTGCGATCGTCGAGCACCCACCACTCGCCGTCCGGACCGCGGCCGAGGTCGACGGCGTAGATGTGCATGTAACGCCCGCCGGGCGGCGGTGATCCGCGCAGGGCCCGCACGAAATCGGCGCTGCCCGTCACCGCGGCTGCCGGCAGATGTCCATCGACGATCAGGCGCGCCTCGCCATAGAGATCGCGCAGCACCGCTTCCATCAGGTCGGCGCGTTGCGCGACGCCCTCCGCAATCCGCGACCATTCCGCTTCGCCGAGGATCAGCGGCAGCGGGCTGAGCGGCCAGATACGCTCGTTGTCCTCGCCATAGATGCGGTGCGAGACGCCGGCGTCGCGGATGCGGCGGGTGGCGAGATTGACCCGGTCGGCGAAGTCCTGCGCGCCGAAGCCGCCGAGCGTCGTCAGGAACCGCAGCCAGTGGTCAGGCGTGTGGCCGTCGGGGCCGATCAACTCGTCGGGGATTCCCTCCAGCGGACGATAGGCGCCCAGCCAGCCTCGCAGCCGCCCTTGCGCCCCGCCCGCGCCCATCGGCGCTATCGTGGGTGAGTCAACCGACATGGGGTGAAATCTGAGAGACGGAGCACTGCACTTGCCCCCTCCACCCCTTCGGGGTCCCCCTCCCCCGCTTCGCGGAGGAGGATCGCCAGCCACGTGAATCCTCCCACGTCTCTTTACGGGGGAGGGGGACCGCGAAGCGGTGGAGGGGGCGCGTGAGCAACGCCAGCTGATGGGAGTTAGCCGACAACGGGTGTCCGCAGGTCTAGGGTCATGGGGAACTCCCTGGGCGGCTCGATGGGCGGCACGTCGATCGCGCCGGGAGTGTGGCCGTGATCCTGGAACCGCGCCCGCCGTCGCGCTTCGGCTTCGTAGGAGTTCACCGGGAAGGTATCGTAGCTGCGTCCGCCGGGGTGCGCCACATGATAGACGAAGCCGCCGAGCGAGCGGTGGTTCCAGCGGTCGATCACATCGAAGGTCAGCGGCGCGTTGACCGGCAGATTCGGGTGTAGGCCGCTGGGCGGTTTCCAGGCCTTGAACCGCACGCCCGCGATCGCCTCGCCCGGGACGCCGGTCTGGGTCATCGGCAACGCGCGGCCATTGCAGGCGATGACGTGGCGTTCGGGTGTGAAGCCATGCGCCAGAACCTGCAGCCGCTCGACAGAGGCGTCGACAAAGCGCACCGTGCCGCTGCCCGCGTTCTGCTCGGCCATGACGTGCCAGGGCTCCAGCGCATGGCGGATTTCCAACGCCACTCCGCCATGGCTGACCCGGCCGTGCAGAGGAAAACGGAACTCGCGCTGCGCCTCGAACCATACCGGATCGAAGGCATACCCGGCCGCGTTGAGGTCATCCAACACGCCGAGGAAATCGGCCCAGACGTAGTGCGGCAGCATGAAGCGGTCGTGCAGCGCCGTGCCCCAGCGGACCAACGGACCCGTGCGCGGCTCTCGCCAGAACCAGGCAATCAGCGCCCGGATCAGCAGCTGCTGCGCCAGGCTCATGCGGGCGTCCGGCGGCATTTCGAAGCCACGGAACTCGACCAGGCCCAGACGTCCGGTCGGACCGTCGGGGGAATAGAGCTTGTCGATGCAGATCTCGGTTCGGTGGGTGTTGCCGCCGACGTCGGCCAGCAAGTTGCGGAACAGCCGGTCGATCAGCCATGGGGCGGGCGGCTCCCCCTCCCCCGGCGCCGGCACGGCGGCCAGCGCGATTTCCAGCTCGTAGAGACCATCGTGGCGGGCCTCGTCGACGCGGGGCGCCTGGCTGGTCGGCCCCACGAACAGGCCGGAGAACAGGTAGGAGAGCGAAGGGTGCTGCTGCCAGTAGATCAGCAGGCTCTTGAGCAGGTCGGGCCTGCGCAGGAATGGCGAATCCACCGCGCTGGCCCCGCCGATCACCACATGGTTGCCGCCGCCGGTGCCCGTGTGGCGCCCGTCGATCATGAACTTGTCGGCGCCCAGGCGACAGGCGCGGGCCTCGTCATAGAGGGTGGTGGTGATCTCGACCGACTCGCGCCAGCGGGAGGCCGGCTGGATATTGACCTCGATGACGCCGGGATCAGGCGTGACCTTGAGAACCCGCAGGCGTGGATCGTCGGGCGGGGTATAGCCCTCGAAACGCAGGGCGATATCGCGGCCCGCGCCCAGCGCTTCGATGCGGGCGACCATCTCCAGATAGTCTTCCAGGCGCTCCATCGGCGGCATGAAGATGAAGAGGGCGCCGTCGCGCGGCTGGAAGGTCATCGCCGTTCGCACGTGGCCGGCGCGGGTCTTCGGGATCGGCGCGGACACCAGCGCCGTGTGCGGCGGCAGCGGACCGCGAGGCTCGAACGGATCGCGGGCGATGACGTGTGGATAGTCGGCGTCGGACAGCAACGGCAGGCTGGCCAGCGGCAGGCGGAAACCGGCCGGGGAGTCACCCGGCAGCAGGAACAGGCGCCCCCGGCGGAACCGCCACGGCTCGGTCATCCAGCCCGCGTCATCGCCGGTTCGCCAGCGACGGATGGGCAGCACCCAGGCGGTGGGCGCGGCCACGGCATCGCCGAGCAACCGGGTGACGCGGGCCCTCTCGGCGGGATCGGCAAGCGCCTCGCCCATGTCGTCGAGATTGACCGGCAGGGCGCCTTCCTCGCGGACCCAGTGGAGGGGATCCTCGAAGGCCGGCTGGGCGGCGTCCGCATCGAGACCCAGCGCCTTGGCCAGGTCGCGCGCGAATTCACCGGCGGCGGTTTCCAGGGCCCCGGCCCCCTCGGGATCGGCGATGGTGGACTCGTCGGCGAGTTTCGCCGCGCCGGTCCAGATCGGCTGGCCGTCGGGACGCCAGTATAGCGAGAAGGCCCAGCGCGGCAGGACTTCGCCCGGATACCATTTGCCCTGGCCGTGGTGCGGCAGGCCGCCCTTGCCGAAGATCTCGCCCAGCCGGTACAGCAGTTCATCGGCGAGGCCGCGCTTGGTCGGGCCAACGGCGTCGGTGTTCCATTCGGCCGATTCGAAATCGTCGATCGAGCAGAAAGTCGGCTCGCCGCCCATGGTCAGGCGCACGTCGCCGCGCACGAGATCCTTGTCGACCTTGTCGCCCAGGGCATCCAGCGCGGCCCAGCGATCATCCTCGAACGGCTTGGTGATCCGCACCGGTTCGACCAACCGGGTGACCTCCATCGCGAACTTGAAGTCGACCTCGGCCGGGCTGGCCACGCCGGTGATCGGCGCGGCGGAGCGGTAGTGCGGCGTGGCGACCAACGGAATATGACCCTCGCCGCAGAGCAGGCCGGAGGTGGCGTCCAGGCCGATCCACCCGGCGCCCGGCAGGTAGACCTCTGCCCAGGCATGCAGGTCGCAGAAATCCACCCGCGTCCCGGCGGGGCCCTCGATCGGATCGATGTCTGGCCTCAGCTGGATCAGGTAGCCGGACACGAAGCGCGCGGCGAGGCCGATGCGGCGGAGGATCTGCACCAGCAGCCAGGCGCTGTCGCGGCAGGAGCCCGATGCGAGATTGAGGGTCTCGTCCGGCGTCTGCACGCCCGGCTCCATGCGCACGACATAGCGCACGGCCTGCTGGATACGGGCGTTGAGGTCGACGAGGAAATTGACGGTGTTGGGCGCGGACTTGGCCAGGCCGGCGACCCAGCCGGCAAGTTCCGGGCCCTCGTCATCCAGCACCAGATAGGGCGCGAGCTCACCGGCGAGGTCGGCCTCATAGCTGAACGGCAGTGTTTCGGCATAGGGCTCGACGAAGAAGTCGAAGGGATTGATCACCGCCATCTCGGCGGAGAGGTCGACCTCGACCCGGAACTCGCGGACTTTTTCAGGAAACACGATCCGCGCCAGCCAGTTGCCGAACGGATCCTGCTGCCAGTTGATGAAGTGGCCGGCCGGCTCGATCTTCAGGGCGTAGCTGGGAATGCGCGTGCGGGTATGTGGGGCGGGGCGCAGGCGCACGACCTGAGGACCCAACTCGACGGGACGGTCATATCGGTAGTGGGTCAGGTGATGCAGGGCGGCGATAATCGACAAACACGTCTCCCGGCGCTTTTGCGCGGCATTGGATGCGAACACTTAAGGGCGGCGGCGGCCGAAACGCCAGAGTTCCCGGCGACGCGGCGACGATTTAGGCGACCGGCGCCTAATGGACCGCCAATCCGCCGATGTCGCACCAGTCATAGCGAACCTCGGTGAGGCCGCCGCCCCAGCCGCGCACCGCGCGCTCGGCGACCGGCTCGCCGCCAAGATGGGCGTAAAAGCGCCTGGCGCGTTCATTGTCCGCCAACACCCAGAGCACCAGCGAGGCCGCGCCCTGATCGTGGAACACCCGGGCCGCGTTCCGCAGCAGGCGGCGGCCAAGCCCGAAGCCCTGGGCCTCCCGTAACAGATAGAGGGTGAACACCTCGGCGCGCGGTGAGGCCTCCGCATCGAAAGCGCCGGCGCAATAGCCGATCAGGCCGTCCGGTCCCTCGGCGGCCAGAACCAGCTCGGTCGGGCGCGCGCGGGTCAACTGATGGCGCCAGCGGCGGGCGTAGAGCGGTACGCTCATCCGCTCCAGATAGCCGGCGGGCAGCAGGCCGGGGTAGGTCTCGCGCCATGACTGGACATGCACCTGGGCAAGCCCCAGAGAATCTCCGGGGCCGGCGGGCAGGACAAAGGACTCTGCGAGGCGCTCCATGAAGGGGGAGCTTGGCGCCTGTGCGAATTTGGTCAAGGGGGCGCCGCCGCGACCGATTGGCATGCAAGAAATGAAGAAATGCGGTCCGAGTGGTTAATCGGTCGGGCCCCGATTTGGAGCGCCGAGGCAAATGACTCTGACCAAATATCCCGGAACAACACGCGCCATTCGGCTAAATGCGCCCAGTGGCCCTGGACCAGACCGTTACGGCCCGGCTTCGCCCCCGGATAGCGTAACGTTAGAATGTAGGGGCGGCTGGCGACCGGTGTGCCATCGGCGGCAAGGGGCTTCATGCGGCAATGCGAAACCATTAGCGTGATGCTCCTGCTGAAGCCGCCGTCCGGTGGCGATTCATGCAGCAGGCGACATTGAGAAAGGCGGCCGTCCGCGGTCACCACGCACGCCGCGGTCGCTTCGCCTAGGATGTTCATTCGCTGCGAGCGTTCGGGGATCTCATCGTCGGCCCAGGGGCCATAGGGCGGCAGCGTCCAGACCGGGTCTTTGATCGGCGGGCTGGCCGAAATCAGGAAGACGCCCAGCGGCGCCGACACCGCGAAGCCGGCCCGGCCCGTCGCGGGGACGACCTGCAGCGCCACGGTCGCCCGTACGGTCGCGCCCGCGTCCGTTCCGGCGAGGGGGAAGGGGTGGGCGTCGAGCCAGGCCAGGACGGCGCCGGCCTTCAGGCGCTCGGTGGGGTCGCCGATCCCGACTTCAAAACGGCAGTCACTGGCCAGCTTATCCGCGGTCGCAGTGCAGAGCAGGGTGAAGTCGGAGGTGGCGGGAAGCGCTGCCGGCGGGCTCTGAGCCCTGGCGAGCGATACGATCGCGCAAACGCCGATCACTGCCAGCGATGAATTACGAATGACCGCTCCTCCCCCGGTTGCGAACAAACATACGACGGACCGGCCACGGTGGCGAGGTGCAATCCATTCATCCACCGTTTGAGAAAAGAGGGGTACGAGTGGTTAGTCGGTCGGGTCCAGATTCGAAACGTCGAGGAGGATGAATCCAAATCCTTAGCCTCCGCAGCTTCTCACCCATGCGAATTTGGTCAAGAGCCCATACTTACGGCAGATTGGCCCGCGACCCTTTCCGCAGTGTCCTCGTCCATGCCGAGACCGCCGAGCAGCATTACGACCATTTCGCGCGTCAGCCGCTCCGCCGCGTCACGGTCGAGTTCCCGTTCCACGATCGCCGCCAATAGCGCCTGACAGACACCAATCACGTAGAGGACGGATGCGTCGATCGACGGGATGCGGAACTGGCCGGTGGCCGCGCCGGCGGCGAGGTCGGTGCGCAGGCCGCGATTGAGCGGGTGGTCGGCGTTGGCGGCGCGGCTGGCCCGGCGCAGCATGACGCGGGCGTCGCGCGGTTCGGCCAGGGCGAACTCGACAAAGCCGCGGATGCCGCGCGCGACGCGCAATGCCGGATCGGTGACGCCCTCGTTGGCGGCGTCGATGCGTAGCTCGACCGCCTGACGGATGCCGAAGGCGATGTCGTCGGCGAAGTCGTCCTTGTCGGCGAAATGGTTGAAGAAACTGCCCTTGGCGACGCCGGCGTGGTCGACGATTTCGCTGATGGCGATGGCGTCGATCGAGCGGTCGGCCAGCAGTTCGGCGCCCGCCCGCAGCAGGGCGGCGCGGGTGCGCAATCGGCGCGGTTCCTGGCGGCTGAGGACGGGCTGATTCACGGGTTTTCTCGAAACTGGGCTTGACGCGAGCCTGATAATGAGGAAAATGACCGTACGGTCAAGTTTAAAACGTGGCCCTGGGAGGGAGATCGTCATGAGCATCATCAAGATCGCCGATATCGCGCATGTGCGCTTCACGGCCCCCGATCTGGCGGAAATGGCAAACTTCCTGGAGGAGTTCGGCCTGCGGTCGGAGGTTGGAGACGACGGCGTTCTTTATGCCCGTGGAGCGGGGACGGCGCCGTTCCTGCACGCAACCTCCGAAGGACCATCCGGGTTCGCGGGCCTGGGCCTGCGGGCCGACAGCGTCGATGACCTTGAGCGGCTGGCCGGCGCGGAGGGCGTTGCGGTCGAGGATTTCGCCGCGCCGGGCGGCGGCAAGGTGGTGCGCCTGCGTGACCCGGACGGACGGCTGGTAGAGGCCCTCGCCGGGCAGGCGCCGGTCGAGCCGCTGGCACTGGAGCCGGATGCGGTGCGCAATACCGCGTCGTCCTATGAGCGAAAGCGGACGGCCGTGCGGCTGAGTTCGGGACCATCCACGGTGGTGCGGCTGGGACATGCTGTACTCAATGTCTCGGACTTCCGCGTCGTCGAGGCCTGGTACAAGGAGCGCTTCGGCCTGATCACCAGCGACGAGATCGAGGCCGCGCCGGGCTTTGCCATCGGCGCGTTCCTGCGCTGCGATCGCGGCGACACGCCGACCGACCATCACACGCTGTTCCTGCTGCAGGCGCCCACCGGCCCCGGCTTCAATCACGCGGCGTTCGAGGTGGCCAATGTCGATGACCTGATGCGCGGCCACACGCACCTGAAGAACGCCGGGCGCAAGGCGGCCTGGGGCGTCGGTCGCCACATCCTGGGCAGCCAGGTGTTCGACTACTGGAAGGACCCGTGGGGCCATGAGCTGGAGCACTGGACCGACGGCGATCTGTTCACTGCGGCCGACGGCTCCGGCAAGTCGACATTCCAGGAATTACTGGGCGTGCAGTGGGGACCGCCGCACCCGATGATGACCGCACAGGAAGCAGGCTGATGAAACTCGCCATGTATGACGCCGGGGCCGGACCCCGCGCCGGAGTGATTGTCGGCGACGATGTGCTCGACGCGGGGGTTTCTGCGCCGGTCATCGAACTGATCGCCGACTGGGACCGGGCGCGGCCATTGATCGAGGCCAATCTGGCCGGGGCAAGAGCCATCCCATCGACGGACGTGCGCCTGCTCGCGCCCATCGCGCGGCCGGGAAAGATCTTCGCCATCGGCCTCAACTATGCCGACCACATCGCCGAAAGCGCCATGGAGACACCGGCGCATCAGGTGTGGTTCACCAAGGCGGTGACCAGCGTCAACGGTCCGTACGATCCGGTGCTGATCGCGCGCGCCGCGCCGTTCGTCGACTATGAGGCGGAGATGGTCGTGGTGATCGGCAAGCGGGCCAAGCACGTCGCGAGAGCCGACGCGGCGGCATATATCTTCGGCTATTGCGTCGGCAACGACGTCACCGAGAGGATGTGGCAGCACCGCACGACACAATGGTCGCTGGGCAAATCGTTCGACACCCACGCGCCCTTCGGGCCGTGGATCACCACTGCCGACGATGTCGCCGACCCGCACGCGCTGGCCATCGAATGCCGGGTGAACGGAGAGCTGCGGCAATCGTCGAACACCAGCCATCTGGTGTTCGACGTCTTCGCGCAGATCGAACATCTGTCGGCGGCGATGACGCTGGAGCCAGGAGACGTAATCTTCACCGGCACGCCTGCCGGGGTCGGCGCGGCGATGGATCCGCGACAGTTCCTCAAGGCCGGCGATGTCGTGCGCTGCAACGTCGAGGGCCTGGGCTACATCGAGAATACCCTGGCGGCGGAAGCCTGAGCCATGGACTTCGATTGCGATGTCCTGGTGATCGGCGCCGGACCGGTGGGGGTCACGCTGGCGCTGATGCTCGCGCGGGAAGGCCTCGATGTCATCGCCGCGGACCGGTCGAAGGGCATCTATCCCCTGCCCCGCGCGGCGCACATCGACCACGAGATCGTGCGGGTGCTGCAGGCAGTCGGCGCGGCGGAAGCGGTGATGGCCACCTCACGCATCGCGTCACGCTATGACTTCCTGACCGCGACGGGCGAGGTGCTGCTGAGCTTCGACTCGACCGGCGCGAAGACCTCCAGCGGCTGGCCGCCGTCGAACATGATCCACCAGCCTTCCCTGGAAGCGGCCTTGCGTGAACGGCTGGAGGAGGTTGCTGCCGCCGAGCTCAGGAACGGCTGGACGCTGACCGGGCTGGTGAGTTCGGACGACGGCGTGATGGCGGAATTTGCAACCCCGGAGGGAGCCCGCGCGGTCCACGCGCGGTATCTGGTCGGCTGCGACGGAGCGCGCAGCACGGTGCGGGAACTGGCCGGGATCGGCCTGGATGACCTGCAATTCGACGAGCCCTGGCTGGTGATCGACACGATCGTCCACGATCCATCCCGGCTGCCGGACCTCAATCTGCAGATCTGCGATCCGGCGCGGCCGACGACCTGCGTGCTGATGGGCGCGGGCCGTCATCGCTGGGAATTCATGATGCTGCCGGGGGAAACCGCCGAGCAGGTGTCGGAAGCGGCCTTCATCGACGCGTTGCTGAAACCTTGGAACGTCGATGGCGCGGTCGGCTTTGAGCGTTCGGCCGTCTACCGGTTCCATGCGCTGGTGGCACGGGATTGGCGGCTTGGAAACGTGTTGCTGGCCGGCGATGCGGCGCACCAGACGCCGCCGTTCGCGGGACAGGGCCTGTGCGCCGGCCTGCGCGACGCCGCCAATCTGGCCTGGAAACTGGGCTCGGTGCTGCGCGGCGAAGCCGGTGTGGCGCTGCTCGACAGCTATCAGACCGAGCGCGAACCGCACGTGCGCGCGTTCATCGATCTGGCGCTGATGATGGGTCGCACCGTATGCATCACCGACCCGGCCGCCGCCGCCGCGCGTGACGCGGCGATGCTGGCGCAGCGGACGGAAGGCAAGTCACCCTCGCAACCTCTGGGCGCGCCACCGCTGACCGCCGGCTGCCTGATGGCCGGATCGCCCGGCGCGGGTGAGGTGTTTCCGCAACCGTGGACGACTGACGGCTCGCGGCTTGATGATGTGGCGGGCTCAGGCGCCTGGTTGATCAGCCGGAACGATGCCGGGAGGCCGGAGGGGCTGCGCGCCCTGCCGGTATCCAGCGCGGCAATGCGGCCGTTCGCCGCTGATGTTGCGGCGTGGCTCGAAAAACGCGGGGCCGAAGCCGTGTTGGTCAGGCCCGACCGTTATGTGTTCGGGACCGGGGCCGCGGAAGAGCTTGTTTCGGAATGGCGCAGGGCATTGGCACTCCGTTCACCGTGAGGGCGATTTAAATGACAGATGCCGTCAGGCAGGTGGCAGGCGGGCTTGCAAACCCGGGTCCAAGGATGCAACTTCACGCCGTTGATATCCTTCACCCGGAAGTCCTCGGCAAACCCCGGGGCATTCGGCAGCCCTTCATGCGCAACCGGGAGCAACCTGTGCAATTCACCTCATGTAACTCATATGTAAAGGCGACGGCGAAGTCTGTGACGGGCTCGGCTATGGCCCTCTCGGTCCTGGCGGGCGCCTCGGCCGCGTCCGCCGCCGATATGACCGTGCCGCCGCCGCTTTCACACCAGAAGGCGATCTATTTCGCCAAACACCCCGCCGAGTGGGCCGCCATCATGGCGCGCGCCCCGAAGGCGCGGATGGTGACGCCGGCGCCGGCGCCGAGTGGGCCCCCGCGCGCCGGCGGCTGGTCATCGCTGGCCAACACCGCTCCGACCGACGGCCTCAGCAATCCGCTGTTGCTCACCGATGGCACGGTCATCGTCCACCAGTTATGTACCGCGCACTGGTACAAGCTGACGCCCAACGCGAAAGGCAGTTACATCAAGGGCTCATGGAGCCAGATCGCCGACGCGCCCTGGCAACCGCTGTATTTCGCCTCGCAGATCCTCAACGACGGCCGCGTCGTCGGCAACGGCGGTGAATACGATGGCGCCTCGGGCTGCTCCGCGACCTGGCAGACAGGCGGCGGAGTTTACGATCCCGTCGCAAATACCTGGAAATCGCTGGCGCCGCCGAAGGGCTGGACCACGATCGGCGACGCGCAAAGCGTCATGCTGCCCGACAAATCCTACATGCTTGCCAATTGTTGCACGACCGACCAGGCGATTCTTAACGACAGGACCCTGAAATGGACACCGACCGGCAGCGGCAAGTTCGACGTCAATGACGAAGAGGGCTGGGCGCTCTTGCAGAGCGGCAAGGTTCTCACTTCGGACGCCTATGTCTTCCAAAGCAGTTGCGGCGCCAACACTGAGCTTTATGATCCCTCGACAGGCGCGTGGACCGGCGCCGGAACCGCGCCCAGGCAACTTTCCGATTGCCTCGCCGGCGGGAACCAATCGTTCGAAGTCGGACCGATCGCTGTGCGTCCGACCGGCTCGGCGGTGGCGTTCAGCGGCGTGACCACGGGAGTGGCAGGCACCGCGATCTATGACCCGACGAGCGCCTCCTGGTCCGCCGGCCCCGATCTGCCGACGATTTCCGGACAGAACTACAATCTGGCGGACGCGCCGGCGGCAGTGCTGCCCAGCGGCAATGTCCTGTTCGCGGCGTCGCCGGGATTGTTCACGGCTCCGACGCACTATTTCGAGTTTACAGGAAATAACACAATCCTGCAGCGGACTGACCCGGCAGGCGCAACAGGCCATCCATCGTATGTGGTGAACTTTCTGATGCTGCCGACCGGTCAGGTTCTGCAGACCGACTTCACCAACAGCGTGCAGATCTACACGCCGACCGGCTCGTTCAAAAGCAGCAAGCGGCCGAGCATTACGTCAGTGCCCGGAACCCTGACGCGAAACAACACCTATACGGTCGCTGGCACCCAACTTAACGGCGTCACCCATGCTGTCTATGGCGACGACCAACAAGCGGCCACGAATTTCCCGCTCGTCCAGCTCGTGAGCCAGTCGACCGGTAACGTCTACTACGCCGCGACTTCGCAGTTCTCCACGCGCGGGATCGGACCCAACAAAAGTTCGACCGCCAATTTCCTTGTCCCGAGCGCCGTGCCGGTCGGTGCGTACAACCTGTCGGTCATCGCCAATGGCATACCGTCGCTCGCGACCTCAGTGACCGTCAACTGACGATGCGAGAACGCCGATCGGCGTGGGTCGCGGGACCCACGCGGATTTGCGTTGGAATTGACAGAACGGAGCGCTCGCCGGTGGCTCAGGACTGGCCGCTTGCGGCCAATCATCTAAAGCCGGCGCCTAAGGGCTTTCAGCCCGGCGGCACAAGACGCGGAAGGGCAAACAAAATAGGCCTGAGCCCCCTACTCCCACAGCGCCGCTTCCGCGGGAGGCAGCGGCCTCAGCCGGGGGTAGTAGGGGCTGCGTAACGGGTCGCCGGGTTTCAGTTTCAGCTTGAGGCCGGGGGTCAGCGGGACGGTGGGCCGGGAATCGGGGCGGGTGGCGAAGACTATGTCGTCTCCGTAAAGGCGGACGGACAGGGTTCGCCGACAACGGCCGTTAGTGGTCTGGCCGCCGCCGTGCAGGACGCCGGGGTGCAGCAGCAGGACATCGCCGGGCGTGACGTCGAAGGAGACGATGTTCCACTTCTCGCGCTCCGCCTCGATGTCGGGAAGTCGCGGCAGTTCCTTGCCGTAGAAGCCCTTGGTGGGGTCGACGCCGGCGTCGGCGGGGCTGAAGCCGTCGTACATGATCCGCCGATGTGAGCCTGGGATCAGTTCAAGGGATTCCTCCTTCGGCAGGGGATCGAGGGTGATCCACATCGAGACGATCTGCTCGCCGGCGAGGGGGTAGTAGGGCAGGTCCTGGTGCCAGGGCGTGCGGCGCGTGAACGGGCCTTCCTTGACGAAGATGTGGTCGAACAGCAGCCAGATGTTCTCAGATCCCAGCACCCTGGCCGCCATGTCGGCGATCGGGCTGTCGTAGAGCAGGCGCTGAAATTCCGGCGTCACCGCGAAGTGGCGCACCATATCCTGGAACTCGCCCGGCTCGCCGGGAAAGAAGGTCTGGATATTGGGACTGCCGCTGTGCTGGACGCGGCGGATGCCATAGTCGATCAGCGTCAGCCATTCGGGATCGAGGGCCTGCTTGAGGAACACCACCCCGTCGCGGGAATAGGTTTCGATCACCTCGGGGGTGATGATGCCGAGAGGATCATCGCGTACCGGCACATATGGCGCCGCATTCAAGGCCTGCACTTCCGTCCTCCGCCGTTCTTTCGGGCAGTCGAGAGATCATACGACCAAATTGTCGGGCGTGCGAATTGGCTGATTTAACAACCGCTATTCTACACCTCTCAGCATCAGGCTACGCATTGCCTTCGGCTGACGCGACCGTATCGAGTCGTCCGCAATCACACAGGGGGCCATCCAGGCATGAATTCCAGTCAGGCTCTCACAGAGTCTCCATCGGGGGGCCTGTCAGGCGCCCGCCGCGTGCAGGCCTTCGCGTTCGGCGGCCTGCTGCTGGTGCTGATGAACTTCTCGAGCCCGGCCGCGGGCATGATCGACATTCCGGTGACTTTCTTTCTGAAAAACCGCATGCATCTGGCTTCCAATGAGCTGGCGGTTTTCAAGCTGTGGATCGGCCTGCCCCTTATGCTGGGCTTCGTGTTCGGCTTCATCCGCGATCGCTGGAGCCCGTTCGGTGGCGGCGATCGCGCCCATCTGCTGATGTTCGGCGGCCTCACCGCATTGATCTATGGCTCGATGGCGCTGATGAACCCGACCTATTCGGTATTCCTCGGTGGACTGTTCGTCGCCACCATGGCGTTCCGGATGGTTTCGAGCGCCGTCTACGGCATTACCAACACCCTGGCGCAGAGGCACGCTGTGTCCGGCCAGATGAGCGGTGTGATAAATATGGGCGGCGCCTTGCCCGATCTGATCTCGTTCATCGGCGGTGGCATGCTCAGTCAGACGCTGGAGGGACAAGGCGCGGTCGGCGCGGCCCAAATCCTTTTCTTTTGCGCGGCCGGGCTGATGCTGGCGATCGCCCTGCTGGGCGTGATCGGGCCAAAGTGGGTGTTCGAGGAAGCCCGCCATGATGCTCCGGACGCGCACATCATCGACGACCTCAAACGAATCGCGCGGCACTGGCCGATCTATCCGGCCATGCTGATCCAGCTCCTCTGGCAATTCGCGCCGGCGACCGGGACGGTGCTTCAGTACCACATTGTCGATCACCTGCATGCGAGCGACGCACAATGGGGCGCCTGGCAGGGCATCTTCTTTGGATCGTTCCTGCCCGTCTACATTGCCTATGGATGGCTGAGCCAGAAGGTGGCGCTGCGACCGCTGCTATGGGTCGGCTTCGTGATCGCGGTGTTCCAGATGGCCCCGCTTCTGCTGGTGCATGACGCCGTCGGCGCACTGATGGCGGCTGTACCGATGGGCATCCTCGGCAGCCTGGCGCAAGCGGCGCTGGTCGATCTGGTGATCCGCTCGGCGCCGCGCGGCTGCCAGGGCATGACCATGATGCTGTTCTATGCGTTCTACTATTTCTCGGTTCGCGCGGGGGACCTGCTGGGAACCTGGATCTACGACAAGCACGGCGGGTTCATTCCGACGGTGGTGGTCACGATCATCGTCTATGCGCTGATCCTGCCGGTGATCCTGCTGGTGCCCAAGCGGCTGACAGAAACGAAGGATGGGGAGAAGATCGCGGCTGATCAGGCGACCACGGCAGCGAATTGAAGAGAGACTTGTCCCAGGCCGTCACCACGGAATAGGCGCGCTATCCCAGGCGAAGAAGCCGCCGGTGTCTTCGGGGCGCAGGCGATCCATCACGACCAGGAGAGACGCCGCCGACCGCTCTGGTGTGAACAGTTTTTCCGGTTGAACGCCGGCCTGGAACGGGGCGCTGAGGGATGTGTCGACGGTGCCTGGGTGCAGCGCGACACAGATGCCTAGTCGCCTGGTGCGGGCATGCTCGATGGCAAGAGTATGGACCAGCATGTTGAGCGCGGCCTTCGAGGCGCGGTAGCCATACCAGCCGCCCAATCGGTTGTCGCCGATGCTGCCGACACGGGCCGAAAGCGCGGCGAACACGCTCGGCTGATCGCGGGGCGTCAGGGGTAGAAAGTGTTTTGCTACGAGGGCCGGCCCGATAGCATTGACAGAAAACGCCTCGCTGAGGGCGGCAGCACCGAGCGAGCGCATATTCTTTTCCGGCAATAGACCGGAACCGCTCAGGCGTCCGGTGGCGACGACGATGCGGGTCGGCGCGCCGACCGCCGCGATTTGCTCAGCGGCCGACCGGAGCGATCTCTCGTCGAGAATGTCGGCGTTAATCCAGGTGCGCAGATCGTCGTACGCCCAGCCATGCGGACGGCGACGGGACACACCGACAACGCGGTCGTATCCGCCACTCGCCCAAAGCCGATCGCACAGCGCGCGCCCGATGCCACCGCTCGCGCCGACGACGACGGCGACGCCTTCAGTAACCACGCGGTATCATAGCTGCAGAACCGACCAGTTCGGAGTAACGACCGGTGAAATGGTTACAAATAGTCATCTGACCTTAGAAACCATATGGCGGTAACGATCGCCGCAGGCGTAATACATTCCCACCAAATACTGTCCCGCAATTTCCGGCAATTTCCGGCAATTTCCGAATTTCCGCAAATCAATATCTGTTCGGCAACCGATCTGCCTTCCGATCAAGGGACGATCGTGAGCGCCGGAGCGGTCTGCACTGTGAAGCTGACCTTGCAAGTGCCGACCGGGCGGTTCGACACGGACAAGGACCCAGAAGAATTCACGTTGATGTGAACCATGCCATAGCAGGGTCCGTTCGCGGTATTTATGCCGAAATGCGCAAAATTCAGCTGCGTGGCGTTCATCGCACCCCACATCCACGGCGTGCCGTATACAGTCGTCGTCGCTCCGCAAGACGCGTCGCCTGAAGACAATGAGGCTGTATAGACCTTGGGCTTACTCGTTTTCAGCACCGTGCCGCTCACCGAAAGCGTGCAGTTTACGGTGCTCCCCAACGGGTCCACGATGGTTATCGGTCCAGTGGCGGTGAACGATCCCTGCGGCGTGACTGTATAAGCAGCCACCGGTTGTGCAAGCCCGATGGAAACCAGGCCGAGGGCGGCGATCGCGATGGAATACTTCATGGCAAAGTCCTCTTGGTAAAAGGCCGGCTTGCGCCGCGAAACCGCGCGGCCGAAAAGATCTGGTGGACGGCGACACCACATTTCCGCACCGCCCCAGAACGCCAATAGATCAAACAACTCCGGAAATCAATAGTTCCGACCAGCCTTTTCGCTACAATATTCAACCGCCGGGTACTGCTTAAACCAGCGCGGCCGGATCATGAAAAATACATTGTACAGAATAGATAGTCGTACATATTTTCCGATGGCCTACGCTTTCGCCCCTGCCCCGTGAGGCCCCTCCGCTCGCGCCGACGGCCGCAATGCCCTCAGTCGCCACGCAGGGTCATTGCGGCGGTGTCGACCAGTTCGGCCAGCAGCGAGAGGCTGGCCTGGCCGGAGGTCTCGAAGGGATTGAGTTCGGCGCGGCGAAAATACTTGAGCAGCAGGGTCGGGTTCAGGCGATCGACGGCGACCTGTCCCATGGTCCACGCGCCGAAACGGCGCTGCTCGATCTCCTCATAGACCAGCAGGCGGACGTTGGTGTGCCTCGGGTCACGGACGATGGCGTTGTAGAGATCACAGATTTCGTCGCGACCGCCCTCGAGGACCTGAAGGAACAGATTGTCGGAGACGCAAAGCAGGCCGGTGACGCCGACGGCCGGGTTGTTTGCGCGTGACTTCTCGAGGATCCGATCGAGCGCCTGGGCATCAAAGGGTTCTACCGGGCGGCTGGCGTAGAGACATCGAACAAGCATCAGGGCCTCACATGCTCAGCTTGAGAAGCGCCAGGAATTCGGCGCGCAAGGTATGGTCCTTGAGGAACGATCCGCGCATGACACTGTTGATCATCTTGGTGTCGTTGTCCTTCACCCCGCGCCAGTGCATGCAGAAATGATCGGCTTCCATGACCACGGCGAGCCCGTCGGGGCGAACCTTGTCCATCAGCAGCGTCGCCATCTGGGCGATGGCTTCCTCCTGAATCTGCGGGCGCGACATCACCCATTCGGCGAGGCGGGAGTATTTCGACAGGCCGATGAGATTGGAGTGCTCATTGGGCATCAGTCCGATCCAAAGCCTGCCCATGATCGGGCAGAAATGGTGGCTGCAGGCGCTGCGCACGGTGATCGGGCCGACAATCATCAGTTCATTGAGAAACTCGGCATTGGGAAATTCAGTGACCGGCGGCGGCTCGACAAAGCGCCCGCGAAAGACCTCTGTGAGGTACATTTTGGCGACACGTCGGGCGGTTTCCTGGGTGTTGTGATCGCTGTCGGTATCGATCACCAGGCTGTCGAGGACTCCTTTGAATTTGCCCTCGACCTCGTCGAGCAGGGCCTCAAGTTCGCCTTCCTCAATGAAGGCCGCGATATTGTCGTTGGCGTGAAAGCGCCGCCTGGCCTCGACAAGTCGCCGCCGGATTCGCGCGGAGACCGATTCGTCGGCTGGCATCGGCGGCATGCTCATTCGGGCGTGATCTCCATAGCCTCCCCGGTCCCGGCCAGGCTCAGCGCTTCTTGCAGTCGATTAATCTCGCGAGCGTCGCCCCGCGTTCAATTCAGCCTAGTCATTACGTATGCCGCGCGCCACTGGATCATCCAAACGCCGCAAGGCTCAACTCGTTCAGAGCCTTTGCTCGGGGCCAGACGGCGCCCTACCCTAGCCGTGATGAACGCTCCGGCCAAAGCGATTCCCTCACAGACCGACGCCACCGGCGCAACGCCGGTGATGGCGCAGTTCTTCGAGGCCAAGGCGCGTCAGCCCGACGCGCTGGTGTTCTTTCGCATGGGCGATTTCTATGAGCTGTTCTTCGAGGATGCTCACAAGGCCTCCGCGGCGATCGGCATCGCGCTTACCCATCGCGGAACCCATGCCGGACAACCGATCCCGATGGCGGGCGTACCCGCGCACGCCGCCGAGGCCTATCTCGCCAAGCTGATAAGGGCCGGCTTCAAGGTCGCGGTCTGCGAGCAGATGGAAGACCCGGCCGAGGCTCGCAAGCGCGGCGCCAAATCGGTGGTGCGCCGCGACCTTGTGCGGGTGGTGACGCCGGGTACGCTGACCGAGGATGGACTTCTGGAGGCGCGCGGCGCCAACCGACTGGCGGCGGTTGCCCTGCGCGGCGGCAAGGCGGCGGTGGCGAGCGTCGAACTTTCGACCGGTGAAGTCGACTGCCTGGCGATAGGTCCGGAAGGCCTGGCTTCGGCGCTCGCGGCGCTGGCGCCATCGGAAATCCTGGTTCCGGACCGGCTGTTCGCCGACGAAGGCGTGAACGCGGCGCTGAAGGCGGCCGGAGGCGTCGTGCAGCCGATGGCCAGCGCGCTGGCGGAACCGTCCGCGGCTGAAGCGCGGCTGAAGCGGCTATATGGCGTAGACACCCTGGACGGCTTCGGAGCGCTGAACGGCGCGGAAATCAGCGCGCTGGGCCTGATCGCCGCGCATCTGGAAACGACGCAGGCGGGGAAGCGTCCGGCCTTGCGGCCGCCCCGGCGGGCCGGCGAGGCGGACGTCATGGCCATCGACCCGGCGACCCGGGCTAGTCTGGAGATCGAGCGGACGCTGTCAGGCGCGCGCGACGGCAGCCTGATCGCGGCGATCGACCGGACGGTGAGTGCGCCTGGAGCGCGACTGCTGGCGTCCCGGCTCGGCCGACCGTTGCTGGCGCCCGAGGCGATCGACGCGCGACTGGACGCCATCGGCTGGATGCTGGAACGACGGAGTCTGCGCGAGAAGTTGCGCGATACGCTCAAGGGCGCGGGAGACATGGCGCGAGCCTTGTCACGGCTGTCGCTGGGCCGCGGAGGCCCCCGCGACCTTGGCTGCCTGCGGGATGGGCTGGCCTCGGGCCGGGAGATCGCCGCGCTGTTCGCCGGGGACGTCGAGCCGCTGGCCCCTCACCCATCCGAGCTGCGCGACGCGCTGACAGCCCTGGATCCGGCGCGACAACCGGGGCTGGCGGCGTTTCTGGACACACTGACGAATGGCCTTGGAGCGGACCTGCCGGCGCAGGCGCGGGATGGCGGATTTGTCGCGCCCGGTGTCACTGAGGAACTCGACCAGACGCGGGCGTTGCGGGACGACAGTCGCAGGGTGATCGCGGCGCTGGAAGGCAGGCTGGCGGCGGAAAGCGGCGCGCCGCTGAAGATCCGCCACAATGCCGTCCTGGGCTATTTCCTGGAGACCACGGCCAGGCACGCCGAGCCGCTATTGAGCCCGCCCCTGTCGGCGCACTTCATTCATCGCCAGACCCTGGCCAATCAGGTGCGGTTCACCACGGTCGAACTGGCCGACCTCGACGCGCGGATCGCACGCGCCGCCGACAAGGTGCTGGCGCTCGAACTGGCGGTGTTCGAGGGCTGGCGGGATCGCGCCGTCGCCCTCGCCGGCCAGATCCAGGCAGCCGCGGAAGGACTTGCAAGGCTGGATGTTGCGGCGGGGCTGGCCGAATGGGCGCGCGAAACCGGCGCGGCCCGTCCGGTGATCGACCGCTCGCTGGTGTTCGACGCCGTCGGGGCGCGGCATCCGGTGGTGGAGGCCGCGGTGAAACGGGCGGGCGACGCCTTCACGCCCAACGACTGCAAGCTGGACGGATCGGGCGAGAGCTGCGCCCGGCTGGCGATCGTCACCGGCCCCAACATGGCCGGCAAGTCCACCTTCCTGCGCCAGAACGCGTTGCTGGCGATTCTGGCCCAGTCCGGCTCCTACGTGCCGGCGAGGTCGCTGCGGCTGGGCGTCGTCGATCGCCTGTTCAGCCGCGTCGGCGCGGGGGACGATCTGGCGCGCGGACGGTCGACCTTCATGGCGGAGATGGTCGAGACCGCGGCGATCCTGACGCAGGCGACGCCGCGCTCTCTGGTGATCCTGGACGAGATCGGCAGAGGCACCGCGACCTATGACGGCCTTGCGATCGCCTGGGCCTGCGCCGAGGCGCTGCACGACCACAATCAGAGCCGGGCGCTGTTCGCCACTCACTATCATGAGCTCGCGGTGCTGGAGGAGCGTCTGGCGCACGTCGCCAACCTGTCGCTGAGGGCCAAGGAGTGGAACGGCGATCTGGTGTTCCTGCACGAGGCCGGCCCGGGCTGCGCCGACCGTTCCTATGGCGTGCAGGTCGCCAGGTTGGCCGGCGTGCCGCCCGGCGTCGTGGCGCGGGCGCGGCAGGTGCTGGAACGTCTCGAAAGCCAGGCGACGTCTCATCAGGGCCTGTCGGATCTGCCTCTTTTCGCGGCGTTCGAGCCGCCACTGGCGGTGATCGCCGGCCCGTCGGCCGTGGAGGCCGAACTGTCCGGCCTCGACATCGACGGCATGAGTCCGCGCGAGGCGATGGATACCCTCTACAGGCTGAGGGGCATGCTGGGTTAGCCAGTTGCACTTGCCCAGGCCAAAGGATCGGTTGCGCGCTTTTTGGGCGTAGTTCACGTATATCCGCTAAATGCCGCCACGCCTGCGCCCTACCCGTCTGGAATATGTTGTTGATGGCCATCGCCTGAGGGCGCAGCTGTCGGCGGGCGCGTTGGACGCGATCGGAGATGAAGCGGAGCAGCGACGCAGGGCCATCGAGGTCCTGAAGGCCGCCCTTTTCCGTGGACGGATGATCGCCAAGGAGCGCCTCGAGAATGGCGCGGGCGGCGTCGAAACCGCGCGGCTGATCTGCGGCGTCACCGACGAAGTGATCACCGCCCTCTACGACTTCACCACGGTGCATGTGTTTCGTGCCCGCAACCCGACCGAGGGCGAGAAGATCGCGCTGATGGCGGTCGGCGGCTATGGCCGAGGAGCGCTGGCGCCATTTTCTGACATCGATCTGCTGTTCGTGCGCCCGTACAAGGAAACCGCGCATACCGAGAGCGTGATCGAATACATGCTCTACGCGCTGTGGGATCTGGGCTTCAAGGTCGGCCACGCCTCGCGCACGGTCAATGAATGCATCAAGCTGTCGCGCGAGGACATGACCATCCGCACCTCGATCCTCGAGGCGCGGCTGCTAAGCGGCGACGCGAATCTTGCCGAGGAACTGAAACACCGATTCCGTGAAGAGGTGGTCAAGGGCACCGGCGCGGAGTTCGTCGCGGCCAAGCTGAAGGAGCGTGACGAGCGGCACAACCGCGCCGGGGCAAGCCGGTTCCTGGTCGAGCCCAACGTCAAGGAGGGCAAGGGCGGCCTGCGCGACCTGCATACCCTGTTCTGGATTGCCCAGTACCTGCATCCCGGCCAGGGGATCGAGGCGGTCATGCGGCTCGACATGTTCGATCGCCGCGAAGTGAGCACGTTCATCCATGCCTTCGATTTTCTCGAGGCAGTGCGGGCGCATATGCATTTCACCACGGGAAGGCCCGAAGAGCGTCTGACATTTGACATCCAGCCAGAGGTCGCGCGGCGGATGGACTACCACGACCGGCCCCGCAAGGACGGCGACAACACCCCCGCGGTCGAGCGCTTCATGCGGCGCTATTTCCTGATCGCCAAGGATGTCGGCTCGCTGACGCGCGCCTTTACCGCCAAACTGGAAGCGGAGCATCTGAAGTCGGCTCCGAAGGGGTTGTCGCGGTTCCTGCCGGGACGTTCGACCCGCAAGTCCCTCAGCGAACGCGGGTTTCATCTGGAGAGCGGACGCCTCAGCGTCGATGGACCGGAGACCTTTGACGCTGACCCGGTCAACCTGTTGCGTCTGTTCCAGATCGCCGACACCCGGGATCTCGACCTGCATCCCGACGCCTTCACCGCGGTTACCCGACGGCTGGGACTGATAACCTCGAAAGTGCGTCGTGATCGTGCGGCGGCGCGGGTATTTCTGGACATCCTCACCAGGGGAAAGAAGCCTCAGCGCACGCTTGAACTGATGAACGAGTCCGGCGTGCTCGGCCGGTTCATCCCCGAGTTCGGGCACATCGTCGCCCAGATGCAGTTCAACATGTATCACTCCTATACAGTTGACGAGCATACGTTGCGGGCGGTCGGCATCATCAATGACATCGCCGCGGGCCGGATGGCGGAGGATCACCCGCTGGCCACGCAGGTGGCGCCGTTGATCGAGGATCGCGAGGCCCTGATGCTGGCCATGCTGCTGCACGATACCGGCAAGGGCGGCGTCGGCGGTCAGGAAAAGGCCGGCGCCCGGACCGCGCGGCAGGCCTGCGAACGCCTGGGACTGGAACGGGCGCGCATCGATCTCGTCGCCTGGCTGGTCGAACACCATCTGGTGATGAGCGATTTCGCGCAAAAACGTGACGTCACCGACCCATCGACCGTCGCCGCCTTTGCCGCCATCGTGCAAAATCCCGAGCGCCTGCGCCTTCTGCTGGTGCTGACGGTCGCGGACATCCGGGCGGTCGGGCCGGGCGTCTGGAATGGCTGGAAGGGCCAGCTGCTGCGCGAACTGCACGCGGCCACCGAGACGGTGTTCAGAGGCGGCCGCATTTCCGATGCGGCGGGCATGGCGCGCCGCCGTCAGGAAGCGATCGCCTACGACGCGCGCATGGCGCTGGCTACGGCCGATTCGGACTCCCGCGCCTGGGCGAGCGCCATGGAGGATGCCTATTTCGTCGTCACCCCGGCGCGCGAGCAGTTCGCGCATCTGGCGCTGGCCAGGCGCGCGTCCACGAACGGCGGGTCCGCCGCGGAAGCCCATGTTCGTAGCGACCGCAACGCCGCCGAGATCGTCATCGCGGCCCGCGACCGACGCGGCCTGTTCGCGGATCTCGCGCTGACCATCGCGCGGTCCAATGGCAACGTCGTCGGCGCACGGATTTTCACGTCCACCAACGGCGAGGCGCTCGATATCTTCCATGTGCAGAACGGCGCCGGACAACCGTTTGGCGCCGACAGCCCCCGCGGCCTGGAACGCCTGGTGGAAGCTCTGGAGAAAGCGGGTCATGGCGAAGTTCCGCCGGCCGGGGTCGCGCGCGAGGCCTTGCTGGCTCGCCCATCGCCCTTCACGCTTGCCTCCGCCGTCGCGATCGACAACGAGGCCTCCCACGATTCCACGGTGATCGAGGCCTCCGGCCGCGACCGTCCCGGACTGCTGGAGGCGCTGGCTCGCGCCCTGTCCGAAGCAGACCTTTCGATCCAGTCGGCGCACGTCGACAACTATGGCGAGCGCGCGGTCGATGCGTTCTATGTCGTGACGGCGGACGGTCGGAAGCTGAACGACCCCGCGCGGCTCATGACCCTGCATGCCCGCCTCACCGAAGTTCTCGACGCCGCCGATTCAGGTGCCGCGGCCGGGCGATTGACCCGGGCGCGAGCCAGTTTCGCGCGTTAGACCAGCGCAAACGCCGCTCATCTTGACTCACTTGAGCGGCAATAAGTTACGCCGGAAACAAAAACATCGAGCACTCGCTGGTCGCCAATCCAGTGCCCGCTTTGGCGGCGAGTGCGACAGGTCGCAAGGTCAAACGAAAAAGCGGCGGGCCATTGGCCCGCCGCCGCGAGAACCTCGGGGGAAGTTACTCGGCTTAGTTCGTTTGCCAGGCACAAAAGCCGCTAATATAGACTCACTTGAGCGGCGATAGTTTGCGCCAGAAACAAATACATGGAGCACTCGCTGGCCGCCAAACCGGTTCCCGCTTTGGCGGCGAGTGCTCTAGTAGAGCGGTATTTTGTCGATCTTGGCGCCGACTTTGGGATTCATCGCGGACGTAGCACCCTTCGCGGCCGGCGGCGTGCCCTTGATGAGCGGACCCGAGTTGTTCAAGGTGTAGACGCCGCCAACGGTGTGGTACAGGTACCAGGTATTACTGCTGGTGCTCAGGTAGAACGTCCACGCATCGGTGGTGGTAGCCGAATAGGTCGTCGCGATGTCGATGAACTTCCCACCCGGGAGCTTCACGGCAAATCCGCCGGCGGGGTCGGGATTTACACAGCTGCCCGTATGGGTGCCGCCGTAAGTGATGCCGTCGGTGGTGGTGATCGTGAGGCCATCGCAATAGGCGCCGCCACCGGAAATGCCGAACGTATACTTAAGCGTCTTCGCCGCGGCTGGCGAAGCCAGCGCGCCGAGGGCGAGCGCGGCCGATGCAAGCACGGTCGCTTTCAAGAGTGTGGATTTCATTACAGTCAAGTCCCCTAGGTTGAAACAAGAGTCCTGCGGCTCTTTTGGGTTACCCCAACGATT
Source organism: Caulobacteraceae bacterium (assembly GCA_025352165.1). Classification (GTDB taxonomy): domain Bacteria; phylum Pseudomonadota; class Alphaproteobacteria; order Caulobacterales; family Caulobacteraceae; genus Acaudatibacter. The sequence goes on from JANXTX010000005.1 coordinate 28,927, forward strand.
TGTTCCGCAACCTCAAAAACATTCTGCCCCGCCCGGGATAAGAAACGCAAGCTCCAGAATCGTCTTTGACGCTATTTTCACGCTTTTTTGACGCACATCCACCGAATATTGGTTCTCACGTAAAGGGTTCGGCGCCAACACTGTAACCAGATACTATTATAAGAATATTATATACTGTTCATAAACTTGCATGCCGGTGCAGGTTGGTGCACGGCGGCGCAAATGTGTGCACGGCCGAGTGGGGCCTGGGACGCGGCCGGGCGAAGCCTGTTTCAGATACGCCCACATGGGGCAGGCCAGGTGACGTCGGGACGTCATGAGCGCGCGCGGCGGCCCGGGCCAAGGCTCGTAGCGGCGCCAGCGTCCGACCGAAGCGCGAGAAATGGGCTGCCGCACCCGCCATGTGCTGCTGCTCTGGACGACGCGGCGATCATGCTCCGGCCGCGGACACGCCGGAGCTCGCGCCAGGTCGAGGCCTGACGCCGGGCCGCGGGTGACAGGCTCGGGGCCTTCATGGCCCCCGTCTTGTTAGCGCTTGTGCACGGCGGCAAGCGGCTATCCGCCGAACCATCCAATCGGTAGGAAATTGAATTACGAAATTAATTTTCATAACATATTTAGCCATAAGTCTTATTATATTTGACACATGGGCCCTCCCTCGATAGATTCTGATCAATGGCCGCAGAACACACGCCGCCGCGCGATTGGCGCGAATTGACCAACCTGACGGCGGGCGCGCCGCTGGTGGTCGAAAGGGTGAGGCTCGCCGGATCAGGGATTGCAATCGAAGGCGCGTTCGACCTGCCGAGGCTCGCGCAACTGACGATCGAGGATCAGGTGTTCATCG
>JANXTX010000012.1 GCA_025352165.1 Caulobacteraceae bacterium
GCCCGCTTGATCAGTGACAGCGCAAGCGACATTTCCGGTCCGAGGCCGAAGATCGGCCCGATCAGCGCATAGGCCGCCTCCTGTACGCCGACGCCCATCGGCGCGAAAAATGTCGCTGTGCGGACCGCAAAGACGAGGCTCTCGATGGCCAGCACGTTTGGCAGTTCGATCTGCAGTCCCGTCAGTCGCAACGCGATCCATCCGCCGGTGGCGCTTGCCGTCCATGCGCAGAAATGAATGGCGGTGGACAGCGCCAGACTACCGCGACGACCGTAAATATCGACAAAAGTGATGCGCAGTTCGCCCGCCCCGGCCGCGGCGCTTGGCACAAAACGCCGGGCGAGTTCCTCGATGAAGCCCATGCCGTGTCGCTGCAGCAGGATGAAGCCTGTCGCGCCGAGCGCGGTCAGGGCAAGCCCGACGCCGGCCGCCTCGATCAGGTCGCCATGGGCCGGTCTGCCACCCAAATGTATGACCAGGATGGTGATGCCGAGACCGGTGAATCCGAGCTGGGCGATCAGTTCCGTGGTGACGTCGACGACAGTGGTCGCGAGCGCTATGGTGGCGCCAATTCCCTGGATGGCCGCGGCGCGGGCGCCGATGACGAAGCCGCCGACCTGTGTGAACGGCAACAGTTCGGAAGCCGCCTCACGCAGCAATCGCGCCCAAACCAGCGTTCCCCACTGGCGCAACGTCGCGCCCTGGACAAGGACGAACCAGGATGTGCCGAGAATGGCGTAGGGGACGGCTGCGTAGAGGCAGAGAAACGCAAAGCCGCGCCACCCGATTGTGGACAATGCCGCGAAGACTACGCCGAAGCCGAAGTAGCCGATGATGGCCGTGGTTACGGCGAGACCGAGAATGGCCGCTAAGAAAAAACTGAGCTTCATGCCGGCCCGGATCTGCTCTGCGGAGACCCGTGACGATGCGGCGGACCGTCGGAACCAGGCTCTGGATTGCTTCTAGAGCGCGTTTCGTAAAAAGGCGATCTCACTGCCTCTTACGAGGCGAAGTCCGTGAAACCACCACGCGAAATGCCTGCTAGGCTGGCGGCCGATATGACTTCCGGAGCGATCAGCGCTGCGAATTCATCCTCGTATCGATAGCCATCGGATGCCCCGTCGAAACCGCCCCGGGTCGCTGGATGGAGGTAGATCTCGGAAAGGCCCGGAGGCAGACTCTCGATCAGTCCGCGCAACCGCGAGGTCGTCATCGCGCCGCTCCAGCGCAGACCGAACACCTGATCGGGTGTCAGCAATCCCGCGTGTTGGAACCGGCGACGCGCCAAACCGGCCCACAGATCGACGACCGGTTCCACGCGCAGTTCGGTTCCGGGCTCCACCTGCCGCAGCACCGCGACAGGTTCGATCGGGAAACGCACCGCCTTCAGCCCGTAACGACGGCCGATCCTGAGGATCAGGGACGCGATCGTGGGATGCAGATGGAAATGCTTGTGAGCGTTGACGTGATCCAGCGGCAGACCTGTCTGGGCGAACGCCGCGAACTGGGCCTCGATCTCCATTGCCAGCTGACGTCGCGCATCGGGGACAAAGAACATGATCGCCCCGGCGCGGGCCATGTCGTTGCTGAAACGGCCATCGGTGTCGACCAGCTTTCGTACGCGCTCGGCCGGCAGCAACGGGCGGCCGTCTACTAGCACCAGATGCAGGCCGACCCGCAGGTTCGGCATCGCCTTGGCGCGACGCACGGCATCCTCCGCGGCCGGGGCGCCGACCATCAGGCTCGCGGCAGTCAGCACACCTTGGCGATGGGCAACCTCGACCGCTTCATTGACGCAATCGGCGACGCCGAAATCGTCCGCGGAAACGATCAGCCGGCGCTCACTCAACGCGCGCGACCTCGCAACACCGTCTTGCCGACGCCCTGGCCGCCGAGGGCGAAGGTCAGGGCCTCACCAAAGTCGTTCCATTCGAACACGCGGCCGACGGGGGGCGAAATGCGGCCATCGGCAGCCCAGTTGGCAAGTTTCCGCAGGTGACCTTGCGCGACAGGGGCTTCGAACAACATGAACTGCCGCACATCGACGCCCACGAGCGCCGCGCCCTTCATCAGGGGCAGGTTGGACGGCAGCGCGGGAATGGGGCCGCCAACAAAGCCCACTACCAGATGCCGCCCCCCCCATCCGAGCGACCGGAACGCCGGCTCGAACAGGGGGCCGCACACCGGGTCGAAGGCGATGTTCAGCGGCGCCCCGTTCAGCGTCGCCTTCAGCCGATCCCGCCATCCTTGCGGATCGGTATCGATCGCTTCATGAGCGCCGTGCACCAATGCAAATGCGCGCTTTTCGTCCGATGACGCGGCGGCGATTACGCGTGCGCCGAGCGCCCGCGCGACCTGCACGGCGGCAATTCCGACACCCCCGGCCGCTCCCAGGACCAGTACCTGTTCACCGTCATTTGTTCCCGCGCGGTCGCGGAGACCGTGCAGCGCGGTCAGGTAGTTCAACGGCAGGGACGCCCCCTGCTCAAATGTCAGCGTGGGCGGGAGCGGGACCGTCATTGCGGCGGGCGCGAGGGCATAGTCGGCGAAACCGCGGGTGCCCATTGCCAGGACACGGTCGCCAACGGCAATGCCGGCCACGCCTTCGCCGAGAGCGTCGATCACGCCGCTTATTTCAGTGCCCGGCACATGGGGTGGCGTCGGCTTGACCTGATAGCGTCCGAGCGCGACGAGTGCGTCAACATAGCCGACGCCGATGGCTGCGATCCTGATCCTGACCTGTCCCGCTCGCGGCTCGGGAACGGCTGACTCAACCTCACCGTAGTCGGCGAGGCTGTCGATGCGATCAGCCTGAATGGCTCTCATGCGGCGCTTTCAGATTAGTGGCGTACGGGTCAGCGCATGTCTTCACCAGCGGTTCCGAAAAGTCCATCGCGGCGCTAGTCTTGATCCGACGACTGCAAAGGCGGTGGCGGCCATGGCGACGAACGGAACTGGCTATTCGGGAACCCCCCTTGTCAGGAAACTGGGCTACAAACCAGGCGTGGTTGCCCTCTTGATTGGCGCACCGGCTGACTACCTGACCTGGCTCACGGATCTGCCCGACGACATAACCTTCGCCAATGCGCCGCTGGCGGGTTCCGTCGACCTCGTCCATCTGTTCTCAACCCGGCTGAACGATCTCCAGGAGCAGTTGGCGTGCGCGCGAAGCGCCATGAAATCCGACGGCGCCATCTGGGTCAGTTGGCCCAAGAAAGCCTCCAGGGTCCCGACTGATGTCACCGAGGATGTCATCCGCCGCCTCGCCCTCGCGAGCGATCTGGTCGATGTGAAGGTCTGCGCGGTGACTGAGACCTGGTCGGGACTGAAGCTGATGGTGCGCAAGGCATTGCGGTAACTGGCCTCCACGCGCCGGCGCCACGCCAATGCACCTGCTCGTATGCCAATGTTCTGTGGACAGCTTATGCGAACCGGCGGGACGGGGTTGCCCGGGCGCATGGTTTCGTTGATCTGCTGCATTGAGCATTCGTGATCGGAGGCCTTGAAGGTGTCGACGGAAAAACATTTCCCGGTCAGCTGGGAAGAACTGCACCGCAACTCCAAAGCTCTGGCGTGGCGGCTTGTCGATCTGGGGCCTTGGCGTGGCCTGATCGGCGTTACCCGAGGCGGACTTGTGCCGGCCGCCGTGGTGGCCCGTGAGCTGGATATCCGGGTCATCGAAACGGTCTCGATCGTCAGCTATCGAGGGGATGACAGCGATCCCGGTCAAAGCGAAACAGCGAGCGTTGTGAAATATCCAGCCAATGTGGGCGACGGGGAGGGCTGGCTGGTCGTCGATGATCTGGTTGATACGGGGCGGACGGCGGCCCTGCTGCGCGGGCTGTTGCCGCGCGCGCATTTCGCCACGGTCTACGCCAAGCCGCTTGGTCGACCGCTGGTCGACACCTTCATTACGGAGGTCAGCCAGGACACGTGGATTTATTTCCCCTGGGATGTCGAACCCCAGTTCATGCAGCCCATTGCAAGTCGCATCAAGGCTGAGCGCTAGGCGCCTTCGGTCGTTTTCTGCCTAAGGCGAGGGCGCCGTGCCCATTTCCCGCTTCAATGTATATATAGAGTCAGCCGAAACGCCCGATCACGACTTGGCGGCTGTCGGCGACTCAAAAAGGGCGCCAAAAGAGCGCAAATCTTGTCAGAACACAGAGGGGATTACACCGTTGCAAAACGCATCAGCGGACGGTTGCTTTATGACGGCCCGATCGGGCCAACGCAGAACGCTGCTTTTCGGCGGGGCCGCCATCGGGCTTGCCCTGTTCGCCGCCCTGCCGGTCAGCGCATTGGCCGAGGACGCGCCAATACCGACCGCGAAGGGCGCAACGGAACTTTCCGAAGTCGTGGTCAACGGCATTCCCTTCAAGGAAACCGTGCTGCCGACACGACTGTCTTCCAGCTCCGTTTACGGTCTCAACCTCGGCGTGATGGATACGCCGCGCAACACGACCCTCCTTTCGACCACGCAGCTTGAGACGCTGAATATTCAGGATCCGCGGGCGTTCTCCTACCTGACCGCCAGCAGCTATAGCGACAGTTCGTTTGGTACGCCGAACATCCCCCGAATTCGCGGCCAGTACGCCGACGTCTTCTACAACGGCATGCGCTTCTCGTTCACCCAGAACGGCTATGGCGTGCCGCCCAATTTCGACGACCTCGAAAATATCGCCATCACCAAGGGGCCCGCCAGCGTAGTCGACGGACCGGGACCGGGCGCGGGCGGTCAGGCGGATTTCATTACCAAACGCCCGAACTTGAATCGTTGGGTCGAGCAAGGATCGGCGTCATTCGACACGGTCAGCAATCGCCGCTGGACGGCCGATGTTGGCGGTCCGATCATCCCGGGAGTTCTCGGCGTTCGCCTCAGCTATGCAGGCGAATATAGTGATAGCTATTTTTACACGCACTACCTTCACAAGAACGCTTTTTACGGGGCGCTCCGTTGGAGGCCCAACGACAAGTATCAGCTCGATTTCAATATGGAGTTCAGTGCGCAGCATTATACTGAAAATGTCGGTGTAAATCGGGTCAACCAGAACTTTATCGATCACAACCAGTATTTGCAGGGCGCGCCCTCCGGCGAGCTGTTCTCGTCCCTTATCGATCTCGGGTTTCCGCTACAGGTCGGCTCTGCGGGCAATCCGTACTCACCGGTCACGCCGATCCTGACGCAAGTCACGCTTGGGCCGGCCACGACGCTTGATCCCCGCATAACCATCGACCAGGCGCCGGGCGTTGTATCAAGGTCGCGTTCGCTGAATGTGCAACTCATTCAGTCCTATGATCTGAACGGATCAACGACGATCGAAGACAACGCGTTCTTTGCCTATCAGGACAGCGAGAACCGCGAGCCCTACTACTACGCCGACGCATCACTGGGTTCTTGGTCGTTCGAAAACCGGGCTGACATCAAGACCAAATTCAAGTTTTCGTTCCTGGGCCATGATGTCGACAACGAAATGATCGCGGGGGTCTCGTTCCGCTTTGCGCACGTCAACTACCTCAGCGATTTCAGCGCCGAGACGCCCGCCGTTTTCGACCTGACCGGGAATCCCGCGCTGTGGGTCTGGGACAATAGCGTTCAGGTCGCCTTCGCCGACGCCTTCCCCTACAAGACGCCGTTCGGCGGTACACAGTATGGCGTTCCTGGTCGTGATAGTGTCAGCCTCGGCAACGACGGCATATCCGATCTCTACGACACCGGCTTCTTCTTCCAGCACCGTATGGAATTCTCCCCTGAATTCAGCGTCCTGTATGGCGGCCGGATCGATCTGGTCCAGGATCACTCCTTCGATCCGCTGGGCGGCGCGATTTGCGCAGATTGCTTCACCAATCTGCCGCAGAGCCACACCACCGGTGTCTATGGCCTTGGCCAAGCCAATATCAGTCTGGTCTACCGACCCCAACCTTGGGTGAGCAGCTACGTTACCTTCGACGTGACACAGACCGAAGCCTCCAACGGCGGCGAAGGCGGCATCAACGCTTTTGGCCAGGTTCCTGACCACACGCTGTTTCGGTCCGATAGTTACCTCTATGAGGCGGGCTTTAAATTCAACCTGCTGCACAACAAGCTGTTCGCCGACCTCACAGGTTTCGACCAGAAGCGCGCGGTTCCAAACGGGGCAGGAGGCAATCAGTTCTCCCGCGCCAACATC
>JANXTX010000116.1 GCA_025352165.1 Caulobacteraceae bacterium
GTGTTGCACCGTGCCTGGAAGCTGGAATTGATCGAGCGCTTCAACCCAATATGGCGGGATCTGATTGAGGATTTTAACGAACGAAAAAAGCCTGGGTCCCCGCTTTCGCGGGGAAAAGCGAAGGGGGGAGCAATGGCAATAGTCCACCCAACTCTGTCATTCCCAGCGTCCGCTATGTGGCGGAAACATTGGTCGCTGCGAAGGTCCGCATTATGCTCGCACCCGCCATCCCGGGGTCGAGGCCCAGAAGGCTTACAACCGCCGTCGCGATGACCGACTGCTCATCGGTATGCATCACCCTTACTCGCACGCGTCCCGCACCCGGCGAAATCACCGGCCGGGCGGTTTCGTTGCGATCCGGGTCGAGCGCGATGCCCAGGAAACCCAGGCCATCGCAGATGCGCGCGCGCACGATCGGGGCGTTCTCTCCGACGCCGCCGGCGAAGATCAGCGTATCGAGGCCTCCCAATGCCGCGGCAAAGGCGCCGATCCATTTCTTGATCTGGTAGCAGAACACCCCGACAGCCTCGGCCGCGCGGATGTCACCCGCTTCGGTTGCCAGCAATTGGCGCATGTCCGAACTGGTTTCGGAAATGCCCAGCAAGCCCGACTGGAAGTTGACCATTTCGCCGAACTGGCGAGCGGTCATCTGTTCCGTTCGCGCCAGATAGGGACCCAGTCCGGGGTCCAGATCGCCCGAGCGCGTGCTCATTGGCGCGCCGCCCGCGGGGGGGTGAGGCCCATGCTGGTGTCGATGGGTTTGAAGTCGTGAACGGCAGCCAGACTGGCGCCGCTTCCCAGATGGGCCAGTATGACCCTGCCGCGCGCGGCTTTCGGTCCATCGATGCGGGCCAGCTCGGCCATCAGAAATGTGTAGGAGAGTCCGTGAAAGCCATAACGGCGAATGCCTCGCGCGTCATAACGGCGCGGGATCGGCAACAGGTGGGCCACGCGTGGCATCTCGTGGTGAAAGGCGGTGTCGAAGCAGGCGATCTGCGGCAGCTTCGGGAACCGTTGCGCAAAGGTTTCGAGCAGGAGGATTTCCTGCGGAAGGTGTTCTGGATCGAATGCGCTGATAGCCCGCAACCCTGCAAGCATTGTGGCGTCGACCCTTTGCGGCTGGCTGTAGTCTTTTCCGCCATGGACGAGGCGATGACCGACCGCACTCAGGTTTCCATGCCAGCCGCTACGCTCGATGAGGCTCATCAGGGCGATCGAGGCGGCTGAATGGTCAGGCGCGGAAACCGGCTCCGAGAGGTTGTCCGCGCTATCGAATCCGCGGACGTACAACCGGGCGCCAGGCGACCCGACCCCCTTGATCTCGCCCTCCAGCACGCGCCGTAGCGGGCCGTCTGTTTCGAAAAGTGCGAACTTCAGGCTGGAGGAACCGGCATTGACCGCCAGGACGGTCGGCCGCGCCATATCGGCCGGCGCCGTCAATCCAGCGCTCCAGACTGCCCCGGGAATCTTGCGGCCATCGTGGTAGCCGTGGAACCTGTAATCATAGGCCCGGCCACGATCGCGTAGCCATTCATCTCGGACGTGTGTCTCAACATGAGGAAGCTCTCCGACGGGCAGGGTCGAACTGCTGCATCATAGGCCGTGGCGAGCGTGCGTCGGCAGAATCGGAAACTACTCAGTGTCCGTCGTGCGTAGAGTCCGAAGCTGGCGGCGTGCGCGCATAGGCGGTCCACAGTGTCGGCGTTGTCGAAACATGCCGGGACAGCGTTGCCACGGACCTGCTGGAAAAAATCATGCCCACACTGACGATCACACCGGACACCGCATTCGCGATTCTGCTGAAGGCCCGCCAGTTCGATGCGAAGGTCGATCAGACTGACCCGGACAGTGGCTCCAATCCTTCGGACGACAACAGCGTCGACGCGCTCGAGTTCGGGCCGGCCGACGACACTCGCCATGAGTTGTTTACCGCGATCAATGACCTCAATGAAGACGAACGACGCGACCTGATTGCGCTGACCTGGCTGGGACGAGGCGATTTCACGTTGGCGGAGTGGACGGATGCCCGGGAGGCGGCCGGCGATATCGAACGGCAACGGGCGCCGCGTTACCTGGCCGGAATTCCACTGGTCAGCGACTATCTCGAGGATGGCCTGTCGCAGTTCAACCTGTCGGTGGGAGATTACCTCGATCGCCACTGAGGCGGCGGCGCCAGGACTGTATTGAGTACATTCCGAGTCTATGGCGACCCGGGCGCGACCTCTAGCCTTCTCAATGCGAACTCATCCCGGCTTTCGGGATCGGTACGGTGAAAAAGGGCGACAGGTCATGCAGGTAAATCCGAATGACTGGCTTTACGGCTGGGGTTGGATCTTGTGGTTCGGATTCATACTCCTGATTTTCTCGGGGATCGGAAACTGGGGCTACTCCTACAGCGCTCACCGAAAGTACGATCTGCCACGCAAGGCTGCCCGGGACATCCTCGATGAACGGTATGCCCGCGGCGAAATCACCCGTGAGCAGTTTGTCCAGCTGAAGTCCGATATCGCGAGCGACTAGGTGGAGGCTGCTCGCTGGTGGCTGAAGCGCCACGCACACCTTGGCGAATTTGAGTAATTTCCGAAGCTGTCCCCGTAACACCATCAGCCAAAGCGTCCCTTGGCGGGCGACTGCCAATCGCTCTCAGTGGACTGAATAATCTTTAGCCTATGACTCGAGTGTCAATAATGACCTCGATTGGTCGACCAAATCTGAATTGGGAACTCACCATGTCTACCGATGCCGCCTTAAAGGACCTTGTCCTGGCCGAATTGGCCTGGGAGCCTTCTGTCACCGCCGCCCACATCGGCGTGACCGCGCGGGAAGGGGTTATTACGCTCACCGGACATGTCCAGCGTTTCGCCGAAAAGCAGGGCGCGCAGACCGCCGCCTTGCGGGTCAGGGGCGTGAAGGCCGTCGCCGAGGAAATCGAGGTCAAGCTGCCCTTCGACGTCAAGCGTAGCGATGAAGATATCGCCAGGGCGGCAATCGATCGGCTTGCCTGGGATTCGACGCTCCCCAAGGACGCGATCAAGGTGACTGTCCAGAACGGCTGGGTCACGTTGACCGGTGAAGTAGGTTGGCATTTCGAACATGATCTGGCCGCGCAGGAGGTTCGCCGCCTCTGGGGCGTGGTCGGTGTCAGCAATCTGATCAAGCTGACGCCGCGGGTGAATACCTATGACCTCGGCAGCGCCATCTCGACCGCGCTGCACCGGTCCCGGTTCGACCCCCAGGACATCAAGGTCGCCGCCGATGGGGGCAAGGTCACGTTGACCGGGCACGTCAAATCCTGGAGCGAGC
>JANXTX010000072.1 GCA_025352165.1 Caulobacteraceae bacterium
GGCCCCGCCAAGCCGATCTACGATCCCGTCCCAATCTTCGTTCGAAAGCGCCGCGTGAGTCATCGAAGTCTGGAATCACAAGCGATTCCAGCGCGCAAGCCCTTATTTTAGCGCCTATGAGCAGAAGCCGGTGATGGCCAGCCTGCCCGGCTCGAAATAGGCCTGGGCCTTGAGAAAGGTGATCGCCGCGCCGACATCGCTCATCACCTGCTGATCGGAAGCCTGCCCGACGATCTTGATCACCGCGTTGATGTCGCTCAGCGGAGCGGGGTCGGCGACACGCACGAAGAATGCCGGGGCGATGGCGACGTAGCCGAGTTTGGCGAGGCGCCGGCAGACGTCCTTGATGTAGTCGTGCACCCCGAAAATTTCCGAGGCGACGATCACCGCCGGAAACCGGCCCGGCGCCTTGGGCCGCGCGACATAGGCGGGCAACGCGAAATCGTGCGCGGGCAGCGTCACCCCTTCAATGATCAAGCCAGCCTCGTCGGTATGGATCGGTTCGGATGCGGCGGAGAAGGCGGCGGCGGCATAGCCGGCGAAGAACAGGCCTGCGGCGGTGCGACGGGTCACGTTGGTCATGATGGCTCCTTTGACAATCGGGGTCTGGCGCGGCGCAGAGTGAGGTTCAGGCGCCCTCCGCCGGGGATCAGGCGCGAGGAGCCGGGCAGGATGCGATCGACCCCATGGTAAGCCAGACGCGCCTCGCCCGCGAGCAGACGGACATCGCCCGAGGCCAGCCGCACCGATGTCGTGGGGTCGCGACGGCCGAGGCCGCCGATCCGGAAGATCGCGGTGTCGCCGAGCGAGATCGACAGCACCGGCAACGAGAAGTCGGCCTCGTCGGCGTCACGATGCGAGCCCATCCGCGCGCCGGCCCGATAAAGATTGACCAGGCAGGCATCCGGCGGGGTGGCCGGGTCGGCCAACTCGGCCCAGAGATCGAGCAGCAGCGCCGGAATCGGCGGCCATGCTTCGCCGGTGACCGGGTGTAGCGGCTCGTAGCGATACCCCCGCGCATCGGTCACCCAGCCAAGCGGACCCATGTTGCTCATCTCCACGCTCATCGGCTTTCCGCCCGGCGTGACCGGCCGATACAGGCGCGCGGAACTCATCACGCCATCGACCAGTGCCTGTTGCGAGGCCGGATCGAGCCGTTCGGCGAGGATCTTGAAGCCATTGATCGCCATACGCACAGTCTAGCGAGCCCTGGCGCCCTTGCGAGCGCTTTCATGGTTCCCATATCGAGCCCAACGCGTTTTCTTTCCTGACTGTGAAGGTAGCGCTTGAACCAGGAGCCATTGCCATCGGGCGGATGAAGGGCACGTAGCCCTCGCGGCCGGTCGCATTAACGAGGAGCGGACTAGAGTTTCATGAGCAAGATTATCGGCATCGACCTTGGCACCACCAATTCGTGCGTCGCCATCATGGACGGCAAGTCCCCGAAGGTCATCGAGAACGCCGAGGGCGTCCGCACCACACCTTCAGTGGTCGCCATTCTTGAAGACGGTGAACGCCTTGTCGGCCAGCCGGCGAAGCGCCAGGCGGTTACCAACCCCGAAAACACCCTTTTCGCCATCAAGCGCCTGATCGGGCGCAATTTCGCCGACCCGATGGTGGAGAAGGACAGGGGCATGGTGCCCTATGAGATCGTCAAGGGCCCGACCGGCGACGCCTGGGTGCGCGCGCATGGCAAGGACTATTCACCCCCGCAAATCAGCGCTTTCATCCTGCAGAAAATGAAGGAAGCCGCCGAGGCCCATCTGGGCGAAAAGGTCGAGAAGGCGGTCATCACCGTTCCGGCCTATTTCAACGACGCGCAGCGTCAGGCGACCAAGGACGCCGGCCGTATCGCCGGTCTCGAAGTGCTTCGGATCATCAACGAACCGACGGCCGCCGCCCTCGCGTACGGATTGGACAAGAGCGAAGGCAAGAAGATCGCCGTCTATGACCTCGGCGGCGGCACATTCGACGTTTCCATCCTGGAAATCGGCGACGGCGTCTTCGAGGTGAAGGCGACCAACGGCGATACCTTCCTAGGCGGCGAGGACTTCGACCTGCGCATCGTCGACTATCTGGCCGATGAGTTCAAAAAGGAGCAGGGCGTCGACCTGCGCAAGGACAAGCTGGCCCTGCAACGCCTGAAGGAAGAAGCGGAGAAGGCCAAGAAGGAACTCTCCTCGACCGCGCAATATGAAGTGAACCTGCCGTTCATCTCGATGAACGCGTCGGGCCCGCTGCACCTCAACATCAAGCTCTCGCGCGCCAAGCTCGAAGCCCTGGTCGAGGATCTGGTCGCCAAGACTGTCGGCCCCTGCCAGCAGGCGCTGAAGGATGCCGGCCTGAAGACCAGCGACATCGACGAAGTGATCCTGGTCGGCGGCATGACCCGCATGCCCAAGGTCGTCGAAACGGTGAAGAACTTCTTCGGCCGCGAACCGCACAAGGGCGTCAACCCCGATGAAGTCGTGGCGCTCGGCGCCGCGATCCAGGGCGGCGTGCTGCAGGGCGACGTCAAGGACGTGCTGCTGCTGGACGTCACGCCGCTCACCCTCGGCATCGAAACGCTGGGCGGCGTGTTCACCCCGCTGATCGAGCGCAATACCACCATCCCGACCAAGAAGAGCCAGGTGTTCTCCACCGCCGACGACAATCAGAGCGCGGTGACCATCCGGGTGTTCCAGGGCGAGCGGCCGATGGCGGGCGACAACAAGCTGCTGGGCCAGTTCGACCTGGTCGGCCTGCCCCCCGCCCCGCGCGGCATACCGCAGGTCGAGGTGACCTTCGACATCGACGCCAACGGCATCGTCAATGTCTCGGCGCGCGACAAGGCGACAGCCAAGGAGCAGTCGATCCGCATCCAGGCCAACGGCGGCCTCTCCGACACCGACATCGAACAGATGGTCAAGGACGCGGAAGCCCACGCGGCGGAGGACAAGAAGCGCAAGGAGTTGGTCGAAGCAAAGAACCATGCCCAGGCGCTGATCCACTCCACCGAGAAGGCGCTCGGCGAGCACGGCGACAAGGTCGCCGCGACGGAGAAGACCACCATCGAAGCGGCGATGACAGACCTCAAGGCCGAGCTGGAAGGCGAGAACGCCGAAGCCATCGCGGCCAAGACCCAGACCCTGATGCAGGCATCGATGAAGCTCGGCGAGGCGATGTATTCCGCCCAGCAGGGAGCAGACGGCGACGCTTCGGGGCCAGCGGAGGAAGGCGTGGTTGACGCCGAATTCGAAGACGTATCTGACGACAAGAAATAGACTCTGTACGGAGTCGGTCTCCGCGCCGACGGTCAGGGTCCTCGCTAGGGGCCGAAGACGCCCCGCCTCATCGGCGGGGCGAGCTTTTGGAGGGTGTGCATGTCGATGAACGGGCCTATCGATGCGTGACTATTACGAGATCCTGGAAGTTGAGCGGACCGCCGATGATGCGGCGCTGAAGTCGGCGTTCCGCAAGCTGGCGATGAAGCATCATCCCGACAAGAACGGGGGCTGCCCGGACGCGACGGCCCGGTTCAAGGAACTCAACGAGGCCTATTCGGTGCTCTCCGACGCCAACAAGCGGGCCGCCTATGACCGCTTCGGCCACGCGGGCGTCAACGGTTCAAACGGCCAGCCCGGCAACGGGGCCGGTTTCGGCGACATCAACGACATCTTCAACAGCATTTTCGGCGATGCGTTCGGCGGGCGCGGCGGCCAGCGGCAGAACGGCCCGGCGCGCGGCCAGGACCTGCGCTACGACTACGAGATCACGCTGGAACAGGCCTATAGCGGCGCGGAAGTCGAGATCAAGGTTCCCGCGGCGATGACCTGCGAGAGCTGCGATGGCTCGGGCGCCAGCCCCGGCAGCAGCCCGACGACCTGCGTGCAGTGCGCCGGCGCCGGCCGGGTTCGCAGCCGTCAGGGCTTCTTCCAGATGGAATCCACCTGCCCGCGCTGCGGCGGCGCCGGCCGGGTGATCCTCGATCCCTGCCGCACCTGCGGCGGGCACGGCCAGGTGCGGCGCGAGCGGGTGCTGCAGGTGCGCATCCCCGCCGGTGTCGACGACGGCTCGCGCATCCGCCTGGCGGGCGAGGGCGACGCGGGCGCGCGCGGCGGTCCGCGTGGCGATCTTTATCTTTTCCTGTCGGTCAGACCGCATGAACTGTTCGAGCGCGACGGCCTGGACCTGCTGTGCTCGATGCCCGTGCCGATGACCACAGCGGCGCTGGGCGGCGACATCGAGGCGCCCTGCCTGCTCGGCGGCGAAAACTGCGACGGCGAGGGCAAGATCCGCGTCAGGGTTCCCGAAGGCGCGCAGACCGGCCACACCGTGCGCCTGCGCGGCAAGGGCATGCCGTCCCTGCGCTCCCGCGAGCGCGGCGATCTGGTGGTCGAGCTGTTCATCGAAACCCCCACCCACCTCAACGCCAAACAGAAAGCGCTGATGCGCGAACTGGCCGGCCTCTGCGGTGAACACCAGAACCCCAAGTCGGCGAAGTTCTTCCAGAAGGCCAAAAGGTTCTGGGAAGATGTGACCGGCGGAGAGGCGCGGGCTTAGAAGGCGCCTCTCCAGGCGATAAAGAGCAAGACAGGAATCAGGCGCCGGCCAGACCGCTCGCTTGCCTCTCGGCTTTCCGTTTGGCGGTTCGCTGAGCCTTCTTGTCCGCCTGCCTTTGCGCATTCGCGGAACTATTGGGATCATCGGAGATCACATCGGCGCTTTCGGCCACCCGGTTCGCCAAGGCCTGGTAGAAATCACTAAGTGTCCCCGCCGGGATGTATGTTGCGTCCGGAAGGAACTCGCGCTCGACGAAACCGAGCGCCTCAAGATCTTTGGGTGGCTCAAGCCTGAGCGGAAGGTGATCGCTCAGCCGTTGCAGGCATTCGGCGTATGCCACATGGAGCTGTTCAGCCTGGACGCGGGTCAGGTAACGGCCACGGTCCCGGTTCCAGCCAAACGCCTCGCCCGTCTGCTCAGCGGCAACCCCCAGCCGCTTCATCTTATGTTCCGGCAGACCATTCTCGATCAGGCGCGCCAGCGGATGGTCCCGATCCATCCCGGAGTGACCGGCGAACATGGCGCGGATCGCCTCCAGCGTCATCCAGCCCGCTGATTCATTGACGCGAGGCTGTCGAGGCAGGGCCCTCAACGTCGGTGCGTCGGGGTCGAGATCGAGACTATCGAGGAAATCGTCGATGAGATCGCCGTTCAGCAATCGTGACGGATCGAGCACGCGGATCCGCATCGCATCCCAGCCGAATACGTCGGCCCAGCGGCTGGCAATCTCAAACGAATTGAAACGATCGTCCCGTCGCCATTGGTCGAAAAAGGTGTCGAAATCGTGGATGTTGTAACCGTGACGAATCCGCTGTGCATAGTTCGAGGGAGCCTGAGCCACGAGGTTGCGAATAACCATGACGATCCGTATCGGCTGACCGGCCGATTGCAGAATAGATGCGAGTCTTTCGACGGACTCGCCGTTACAGGTGGCGAAAGCCTCCGATGAGAGAATGGTGGTCTCGAACGGCGACTTGCGCAGATGATCGGACAGACTCGCGACGCCTCCCGCAACGGGATTGAATTTCTCCGCGCGGCCTTTCAGTTCGTTGGCAAAATTGTGGTGCGCCTTGGCAAAACTTTGCCGTGCCCGCCGCAGTACGCGCCCCACCCTGGGATAGTCGACAGCAAGCGAGCGCAGCGCCTCATCGTTCTCGTTCAGGAAGGTCTGGATGGTCGCGGAGCCGCATTTCGGCAATCCGATATGGACGACGATCATCCGCGTATAATCCGTATTGGACTAAACCGCTGGCGCGGTAGGGGTGGGCTGCGGCGAGGCGTGTGAACAGTCCGCAGGTGTCGAGGTTGGCGGTTTCTGCCTGAAGATCATGGGGTTCACCCCCACTTCAGACAGGAGGCTTCCATGACCGTAGTGCCCGTCAGCCCGCTTCGGCGGCGCATGATCGATGACATGTCTATCCGCCAGTTCAGCCCGTCGACGCAGGACAGCTATGTGCGTGCGGTGCGGGACTTCTCCGCGTTTCTCGGCCGCTCGCCAGACCTCGCCCAGCCGGAGGATCTGCGGCGTTATCAGGTGCATATGGCCTCGTTCGGCGCGTCACCGGCGCGGATGAACATGGCTGTGGCGGCCCTGAGGTTCTTCTTCAAGACGACGCTGGGCCGGGGCGATTTGGGTGACCGCCTGGCGAGCGTGCGAACTCCCGAACGGCTGCCAGTCGTGCTCAGCCCGGCGGAGGTGGCGCTGTTGCTTCATTGCGCGCCGGGTCTCAAGCACAAGGCCGCGCTCAGCGTCGCCTATGGCGGTGGCCTTCGGGCCTCGGAGATCGTCCACCTGAAGGTCGGCGACATCGACAGCGCCCGCATGCTGATCCGGGTCGAGCAGGGCAAGGGCCGCAAGGACCGCTACGTCATGCTCTCGCCCGATCTGCTGGACCTGCTGCGCCAGTGGTGGCGCGTCGCCAGGCCCCGGGGGTGGCTGTTCCCGGGGCGCGATCCGGCCCAGCCGATCAGCGCGCGCCAGTTGAGCAACGCCTGTCATGTTGCCGCGAGGAGCGCCGGGCTGGACAAGCGTGTCTCGCTGCACACCCTGCGACACAGCTTCGCCACCCACCTTCTCGAACGCCGCACCGACATCCGCGTCATCCAGGTGCTGCTCGGCCACAAGAAGCTCGACACCACGGCGATCTACACCCGCGTCGCGCTCAAGACGATCGCCGAGGTGCAGAGCCCGCTCTCTCTCCTGAAGCCGCCCCCGCTCGTCTGAGCCGCGCGCATCATGTCGCGGCCATCCCTGGAGGTGGCCGATATCCTGCGTCGGCACGGCGAGGCGTTCCGCCGCGCCCACGCGGGCCGCCTGAGCCCGGGCCAGCTCAAGGTCATGTCGGCCATCGAGGCCTGCCGAACCGCGGTCATGGGCGGCCATGTCGCGCGTTGCGACGACTGCGCCCATCTGGCGGTCGCCTACAACTCCTGCCGCAACCGCCATTGCCCGAAGTGCCAGGGCGCGGCGGCCCAGGCGTGGCTCGCCGACCGCGAGGCCGACCTGCTGCCGGTGACCTACTATCACGTGGTCTTCACCCTGCCGGCGGCGATCGGCGCCATCGCCTACCAGAACAAGGCCGTGGTCTATGACATCCTGTTCAAGGCCGCCGCCGAGACCCTGCTGACCATCGCCGCGGATCCGAAGCATTTGGGCGCGCGGATCGGCCTGACCTCGGTGCTGCACACCTGGGGCTCGGCGCTCACCCATCACCCGCATGTCCATTGCATCGTTCCCGGCGGCGGCCTCTCGCCTGACGGCGAACGTTGGATCGCCTGCCGGAAGGGATTCTTCCTTCCCGTCCGCGTGCTGTCGCGGCTGTTCCGTCGTCTGTTCCTGCAGAAGCTCGGGCAGGCGCATGTCGCCGGCAGACTGGCCTTCTTCAACGACCTCGCGCCGCTCGCCGACCCCGACGCCTTCAAGGCCCATCTCGCCCCGCCTCGAAGAGCCGAGTGGGTGGTCTACGCCAAGCGCCCATTCGGCGGACCCGAAGCAGTGCTGGCCTATCTCGCCCGCTATACGCACCGCGTCGCGATCGCCAACAGCCGGCTGATCAGCCTCGACGACAAGGGCGTCACCTTCCGATGGAAGGACTATCGCGCAAGAGACACGGCCACGGGCAAGGAGTGGATCAAGACCATGACCCTGCCCGCCGAGGAATTCCTGCGGCGGTTCCTCCTCCATGTTCTGCCCGGCGGTTTCCACCGCATCCGCCACTACGGCCTTCTCGCCAGCGGCCGGCGCGCCGCCAACATCGCCCGCATCAGAGGCCTGATCGGCGCCGTCGAGATCGAAGCGACGCCCGGATCCGTGGAAGAAGCCACTCCGGCCGCCACGGCCGAGCCCCCTTGTCCCTGCTGCGGCGGGCGCATGCGCATCGTCGAGACCTTCGTACGAGGCCACGCTCCTCGCACGTGGCCGACCTTCCGCTGGCGGTTCGACACATCATGAACTCCGCGCCGCGCCCACTCCCTGGTCCACCGATCTCGCGAACGCGCCGCCATGGCGTGGCGAGAAGCCTTGCGCGTTCCGTCGGCCTGCAGCCCTTGATAGCCACATTTCAGGCCCCGACCAGGCCGGCGAGACTTCACAACGACCGCAGTCCGAAGCGTTTTACCCACCCGGCGCCGGCCTCAACCAGACCTCGCGCATCCTCGCCTCCGAGCCGGCGCCCTAAATCTCCATAGCCCAGGCCCCCCTGCAAACACCTCTGTAGCTGACCGCGGTTTCCTCCAATGCACGCTTTCGGACGCCAGCCCTCACCCCAAGTCGATCCACTGCGCCGGGCCGACATCCGAAACCCTGAACACAGTTGGTTTTCGGGTGTTTGAGTCAGCCTATAACGAGTCCTACCGCACATACCAACGGCCGAGAAAACGGGGATGGGGCCTCCGCGGCCACCGCCCCACTGGATCAACGCAATTGTGGTTTGGTCGGCGGCGATGGCGCGACCGAGTCGGCCGCGCAAAAGAAAATCCCCGCACCGGCGAAATGCGCCGATGCGGGGGAAACACGTTCGGGATCCGACCAGGTTCCCGAAATCCGTTTCGTATCCGGTCGCTTATTTCGACTGGGAAAGATCCCGTGCGTTCGACCGGGTGATCTTGGTTCCTTTTTCGACCAATGCACAGCCGGTCGGCATGGACTTGTAGTTGTCCAGTTCCGCCGGCCCGTAAGTTCCCAGGCCCCCACCGTTGCCGAAAGTGGTTCCATAGTCGTAGGAGTAGACCTGTTTACCGCCGATGCTCTTGATAATCATAGTCGCTATTGTGCCACAAAATGACACTGTCAAAGTGGCGGGACTCGCAACAGGTTTCTTAAGTGTAAAAAAATTCCCAGTACCATTGTTTCCAGTGTAGAAGGCAGCGTGGTCGAACAAGCCAGTGCCGTCCTGAGCCTGTATTTTGACAAAGGCGTTATTGTTGCCGGCGATGTTGCCCGATGCGACCGCTCCATACTCCAAATCAGTCGTGGCGAGGTAGACTACAGCGGTAACGGTGCTGTCTAACGAGGACCTTTTGAAGTAACCAAGTGAGCCACTGGAGCCCACGAACCTGTTACCGGAGATGGCCTGTGAACCCGACGTTGCAACCCAGCGCGACCCAAGCGCCGCGCGATCGAAATTGTCCATGGCCGCCAGGGCGGACGTGGCGAACAACGCCGAAATAAGGCCGGCAAGTATTACAGTGCGTTTCATTGTGTTTCCTCTGAGTGACGTTTTTCCAGATTGGGGGCCTTTTGCCCGATGCAAAATGCAGACCCTGAACAAGAATACCCGATTGGGAAAATGTAACGTCAATGTACAAATCAAGGCAAGCCAAGGCGCCTCTTACATGGTGCTTTTCGCAATCACGTTTGCGTCATGCAAATCCTGTCGTGCGCGGAATGGCAAAGCCGGCCAGCGCAAGCATGGCCGCGACGCAGCCATTTTCCGTCAAACCCGGTTATGTCCTCAAGGCGCTACGCGTCAGTTGCGCGCACCTGGCCGCCGAGATGGGTGTCGACAAGTTGGTGGTTGGACGGTGTGCAACTGGCTCGGTGCGACCTTCCGACCACAATCTTGCGAAGCCGACCAGCGCCGTTGCGGCAAGCGTCGAGGCCTTTACCACTCTGGACCGGGAGCGGGACATTTAGTCCGCGTGAGGATCTGGCCGGCGACGTGGACGAGACCGGCGTGGCGCACTTTCGCGCTGGACAGATCGCCAACCATGGCGTGATCAAAGCCGGTTACGGCGGCCCTGGCGCGAAGCCCGTGCGACGCACCCCAGCCGATCGCCGGTAACCAGCCAGATCAGTTTCGCGCCCTGGCGCTTACTTCAATAGCGAACGATCCTGGGCGTTCGACCTGGTGATCTTCGTGCCTCTTCGCGCCATTGCGCAGCCACCCGTCGTGGCTTTGAAATTATCCAGGGCCACGGACCCGTAGGTTCCCAGGCCCGCCCCGGTACCGAACGAGGTTCCGTAGTCATAGGAGTATACCTGTGTACGGCCGCCGCCCTTGATCGTCATCGTCGCCACCGTGGCGCAGAATGAGACGGTCAAAGTGGCGGGGCTGGGCACTGGTCTAGTGAGAGTGAAAAACGAACCGCCGCCATTGTTGCCGGTGTAGAATGCGGCGTGGTCAAACTGGCCGGTTCCGTCTTGCGACTGGATTTTGACGAAGGCGTTGTTACCGCCGGCGATATAGCCCGAAGCGACCGCGCCGTACCTCAATCCCGTACCGGGAAGGTAGACAACGGCCTTCACGGATGTGTCGGCCACGGACTTCCTGTCGTAACCAAGAGAGCCGTCGGAGCCCACCAACAGATTGGCTGAGATGGCCAGCGAACCAGCCGTCGCGACCCAGCGATTTCCGAGCGCGGTTCGGTCGAAATTGTCACCGGCCGCCAGTGCGGACGTTGCGAAAAGCGCCGCTACAAGGCTGGCGAAGATGATCGAGTGTCTCATTTTGCTTCCCCTGAAAGATTTTAATTCTAATCAGCGACCTGCATCCAGCGCAAATTCAAAATCCGAACGATGGTCGTCGCTTGAGAAAAAAGACGATCGAAGCAAAGCATGTGTCCAACCTCGCCACAAACCAAGGGTTTCGCCGAACATACGCGTGGAAATCACCTTGATTTGATGACTCTCCCATTACGCTATAATAGATAAACCCGAGCATTTGAAACTCATCGACCGACAAATACAGTAGAGTACCGTACAGGAGCGAAACACGACTATTCCGAGCGTCGCCGCCACCCCGCGGCGCCCGTGGTTGGCTCTATGCGTCCCACCCCGGCGCCCGCGGCAGCTGGCCCTCCCCATGAATGGGGCTACCGAATGCACACATCTCGAAGGTGCTCCACGGACCACCTCGCCCGTTTGGGAGAGGGAGGGGCCCGATCGCGGCTTGCCCGCCGAAGCGAAGCTCTTGCTTCGCGTAGGTGGGAGCGATTGGGAGGGTGAGGGCCTGTAGCGTCGCAAGAAAGACCCTCATCTTCCCACGCCAAG
>JANXTX010000101.1 GCA_025352165.1 Caulobacteraceae bacterium
CAGAAAATCGCGCCGCCGGAACGCCTGGGCGACCTCAAACTGTACCGCATCCCCGGCGAGACCTCGGTCGCCTCTCGCCAGTCGAAGCAGGTGCGGCTGCTGGACCAGGCTAATGTGCCGTTTGAACGACTTGCAACCGCCGATCTGCCGGCCGATGGTGACGACGACGACTTCCACCCCGCCACGACGCTGCTGCGGACGATGAATGATGCGGCGCATCACCTGGGCATGCCGCTGCCGTCCGGCGCGGTGTCGGTGTTCACCCCGGCGGGCGATCGGAACCTGCTGATCGGCTCGGCCAAACTGCGCGACACCGCCTTGAAAGAGACGATAGAACTGAAGCTCGGCGAGGCGCCCGACGTCCAGGTGCGCCAAGTGGAGATCGAGCGGGATGCCCTGCCGCCGACGCTTCCGCGCATCTCTCGGCAATTCACATTGGCCGTCCACACCAGCAGCAAGATCGAGCGTGTCGAGGTCACCAGCGCCCGCGATGCGCCGACGCCGTTCGAACTTCGCCTGAGCACTTACGCCCAGCAGATCACCGCCGCCGACAGACCAATGACGATGAGGGACGGTCGACCATTGTTTCGCTTCACCCTGCCGCCGCACGGAAAGGTGACGGTGCATTATACGGTGAAGGACAACCAGTGACGGCGCGTTCGGCCCGTCGACTGGTGACTGCAGCCGCTCCACGATCATCGGACAGATGAACCTGGAATCGAGATGCATCCCGGACCGGGGGCGAGAGGGGCTGGGGAAAAATCAAAGTGATCGAAGCGGTTCTGGTTTTGAGGCCCTTCTCCCGCAAGGAGAGAAGGATTTTTTGGCGACCATATTGACTATTTTCCGGCCTCAGACGCCCCCGGTCCAATCAGGGACAAAGGGTCAAGGTAGCTTAGGCCGGCGATCTTCTGGACACTCAGAGTTCGTTGAGAGCCCCGTCGATGGCGGTCTGGGCCTCGCGCTGGATCTGGGCGAGGTGGTCGGAACCGAGGAAGCTCTCGGCGTAGATCTTGTAAACGTTCTCGGTGCCCGACGGGCGCGCGGCGTACCACCCGTTCTTCGCCGTGACCTTGATGCCGCCGATCGGCTGGTTGTTGCCGGGCGCGCGGGTCATGCGGGCGAGGATCGGCTCGCCGGCCAACTGCGTGGCCTTGATGTCGTCCGGGTCCAGCTTGCCGAGGCGGGTCTTCTGGGCCGGCGTGGCCGGGGCGTCGGTGCGCTCATAGAATGAGGTTCCGAGGTCGTCGGTGACCGCATCGTAGAACTGTCCGGGATCCTTGCCGGTTCCGGCGCAGATCTCCGCGGCCAGAAGGCCCAGGATCAGGCCGTCCTTATCCGTTGTCCACACAGCGCCGTCACGCCGCAGGAACGAGGCGCCGGCGCTCTCCTCGCCGCCGAAAGCGAAGGACCCGTCCATCAGACCGGTGCTGAACCATTTGAAGCCAACCGGAACCTCGAGCAGTGTGCGCCCGAGCCTGGCCACCAGACGGTCGATCATGCCGCTCGAGACGACGGTCTTGCCGATGGCGCTGTCCGCGCGCCACGCCGGACGGTGGTCGCAGAGAAAGGCGATAGCGGCGGCCAGATAGGCATTGGGATTCATCAGACCGCTGGAGGGGCAGACGATGCCATGCCGGTCGGCGTCGGTATCGTTGGCGAAGGCGATGTCGAAGCGGCCGCGCATCTCGATCAACGGGGCCATGGCGTACGGTGAAGAGCAGTCCATGCGGATCTTGCCGTCCCAGTCGGCCGTCATGAAGCGGAAGGTCGGATCGACGGCGGCATTCACGACGGTGGCGTCGAGGCCGTAGCGCTCGATGATCGGGTCCCAGTAGTGGACCGCCGCGCCGCCCAACGGGTCGATGCCGATGCGCACGCCAGCGCCACGCACCAGTTCCAGGTCGACGATGTTGCCGAGGTCGGCGACATAGGGGGTGATGTAGTCGTGTGCGTGGATGCAGGCCGCATTGCGCGCGCGCACGGTGGAAATCCGGCTGACGCCGTCGAGTTTGGCGGCGAGAAGTTCGTTGGCGGTGTTCTCGATCCAGCGGGTGGCGTCGACGTCCGCGGGACCGCCGTTGGGCGGATTGTACTTGAAGCCGCCGTCCTCGGGGGGATTGTGCGAGGGGCTGATGACGACGCCGTCGGCAAGTCCGCTCTCGCGGCCCCGGTTATAGGAGAGAATGGCGTGTGAGATCACCGGGGTCGGCGTGTAGCCGCCGAGGTGGTCGATCATCGTTTCGACGCCGTTCGCGGCGAACACCTCGATCGCGGTGGAAAACGCCGGTTCCGAAAGCGCATGGGTGTCCATGCCAAGGAACAGCGGCCCGTCGATGCCGGCCTGGCGGCGATAGAGACAGACGGCCTGGCTGATCGCGGCGATATGGGCGTCATTGAACGCGGTGGCGAATGCCGACCCGCGATGTCCTGAAGTGCCAAAGGCGACGCGCTGGGAGGCGACGGCCGGGTCGGGCGTCAGGGCGTAGTAGGCCGTGACAAGCCGCGGGACATTGACCAGCAGGGAGGCCGGGGCCAGCTTGCCGGCCAGCGGACTGACGCGTTCGGACATGGCGGCTGCATCCTCATATCGCCCATACAGTGGATCAGGGGGGCGTCAGGGAGTGGATGACCGTGAGGCCTTTGTCGTCAAGGGTCAGGGTAACGCGGGCGCCCAATGGATCATGGTCGATCATGGTCTGGACGATGGCGGCGCCGTCTGATCCCGATCTGGCCATGAAGCGCGAGCCGTCGGTTTCAAGGGCTCCGATGACCATGGCGGTGGGCTCTGCACGGGAATAGTCGACGATGTAGGTCTCGACGACACCGTCGCCGGAGGCCGGGGCGGTCAGTGGCGGTGCGGGCCAGCCATCGATTTCCGCCTGGAGCGCCTCGCTGGAGAAACCAGTCCAGGGTTTCGGCCGGGTCGAATAGACGCCGACCGAATATTTCGAAAGGTCGCCCCCGTTGGCGCCGACGAAGCCCGTTGAGTCTGGCGCGGCTCGCAGTGCGCGCGTCATCGCCGCGATTGCATGCATCGAATAGTTGTTGCCCGCGCCGCCGAAGAACGGCAGCCCGCCGGTCACCGTCAGCGAACGCGGGTCATCGGCTGCAATGCCAAGGCCGTCACGGATGTTGAATACGGCGATCGGAAAGCAGCTGTAGAGGTCGAAGTAACCGATATCGTCGACATCCACGCCGGCGGCCGCCATCGCCTGGCGGGCCGCCAGCAGAGCAGCGGGACTGCGCGACAGCTCCTGGCGCTCCAGCATCGCCCGTTCCGTCACATCGGCGCCGCCGTGCAGATAGACAAAGCGCTCCTCGGGTATGCCAAGCGCACGGGCCTGACCCACCGAGGTCAGCAGCACCGCGGCGCCCTGGTTGGTCTGGTCGCGCGAGACGACGCGGCGGGGGTAAGGATCGGAGGTCAGGCGATTACCGCCGGTGACCGTCGCCAGGTCCTCGGCGCTGTAGACCTCGCGCGACATGGCATGAGGGTTAGCGGCGGCGACCTGGGTGAAGGGGGCGAACAGCGCGCCCATCGCCAGGCGATAGGCGGCGCGGTCCAGCCCAAGGCGCGCGCGGCGGGCGTTCTCGCAGAGGGCATATCGATTGATCGGCGTGCGCGCGCCATGGCTGAAGAAGGCCTTGTCGAAGCCGAGATCTCCAAACCCGCGGTCTTCCAGCGACCCGTCGACGGTTTCCGACCAGTCGGGTTTTTCACCTTTCGCGCTGAGATGGCGCACAGTGGAGATCGCCTCCGAGCCGACCAGCAGGGCCATCTTCACCTCGCCGCGCGCGATGGCATGGGCGAACTCGTTGACGAGGTGCTGCGGGCCCTGGCCGCCAACCGGCTCAAGCACCGCCCGCGCCGGATCGGCGCCGATGCGACGAGCGACCGAACGGGGGAAGTTGTTGGAGGCCCCAAACGGCGGAACAAGGCCGGGCAGCGAGACCTCAAACTGGCGGATCGCGGCGATCAGATCGATGCCTGGGGCAAGCGCATCGACTGACAGAGCATCGTCCATCGCCGCGCGCGCGGCAAGGCCAGCGAGGTCGGCGTACGAAAGAGCTCGATAGCCCGGCTCGTCAATCCTCTCCGACGCCTCGCCGACGCCCACGATCACCGGTGTCAGATCATTCGCCACGCGCCCAGTCTCCCTGTTTGTCCTAGGATGAGCGGCTTATCCCAGATGAGGCGCCGGTGGGAACCACCTCTCGCAACGGATCGTCGCACCAGGCTGTCCGCAGTGACGACGACTACTGCTTCTGTCTACGGACGATTTGGCATGCACCCAAGATCGCCGACGAGGAGTCGCGCTCCGCGGGATGATTCAACCAGCCTCGGCGAGATACGGCAAGCTCACCATATATTTTCCGCACACAGACCATATCGCGCGAGCGGCGCACCGCGAGCGGGTGGCGCCCAGTACGCTCCGCGCACGCGATCGATCAGGTCGCTTCTTCGCCTTCCTTCTTCCTGTTCTTCCTTGACTTCATGCCTTTGCCCGGCCGGGGAATATCGTAGCGGATGGTGAGGCCCTGACCAGCGCCTTTCTCGGGCTCAAAGAAGATCTCCGCTCCACCAATATCGAATTCAGTCCGCATGACCCTGCAGCAGGTCGCCATATTGTGCTTTTCCCCCTCCTTGGCTGGAAAACCACCAACCAACCGGTGAAGTTCGCCGGCATTGACCTCGATCTGGCTTCGCCCTTGCTTCTTCGCGCGCGAAAAGAGCGCCATGAGAGTTGCGCGAAATTCTTCCTTGGTCATTAAATTGCCTTTCCCTGCTCTCGCATACATGATGACCCCCCCGGGATCGGTCCAACGCCCCCCAAAGGCGTTCGTCCGGACACGCCGCGGCACAAAACAGAAGCGAGGCAGTGCGTCGAGCCCATTCTGACATTGTTGTCAAAAATTCAA
Source organism: Caulobacteraceae bacterium (assembly GCA_025352165.1). Lineage (GTDB taxonomy): Bacteria > Pseudomonadota > Alphaproteobacteria > Caulobacterales > Caulobacteraceae > Acaudatibacter. The sequence goes on from JANXTX010000101.1 coordinate 4,924, forward strand.
AAACCTGGACTCCGCTGTGGCGAATCCGCCACCGGCGATGGCGCCGGCGCCTCGAACGTGGCAAGGCCAACCTTTCGTGAAGACCGCATCAAGGTATACGATGGTATGGTTCGTCCGATCGCGCGACGAACCGCCCCGCCGCCAGGAGGCCGCATGAAATCGATACTAAACATCGCCGCCGTCGGCATGCTGATCGTCGGCGTCGCCGACCCCGCCGCGGCCTTCAAATTCAGCCCGGCAAAGACGCGTTATATCGCCGCTGGACCATCCACCGCGACGCTCAACGGTGTCACACTCACTTGCACAGGCAAGTTCCACGTGGTGGTCAACAAGGCCGGCAAGGGCAAGATTACCGCCGTCAGCTTCAGCGGCGGGACCGGATGCGGCACTGTGGGGGTAGCCGGTCTACCTTGGGCGTTCACGGCCACAAGCGCATCGACGGCCACGATCACCAACGCCGATTTCACCTCAAAGGGCGGGCCCTGCGGGCCGGCGAACATGCCGGTTAGTCTCGGCGGCGGTGTGATCGGCTACAATGCCGCCTTCGACCAATGCAGTCATGTCGGCCTGTCGCTGACCACCCGGCCGACGCTGACGATCACGCCCTGAAGCGCGGCTCTCAGACCCGTTCAGGCGCAGAGGCGTTCGGCGTGGGCGTAGGCAATGGCGTCGTCGACATCGAGCCAGAAGGTGTCGCCGACATCGTGGGTCGCGGCGAGGCCCTTCGCGGCCAGGCGCATCATTCCGCCGGAGATACCTCCTGAACCGCCAGCGCTGATGTCATCGCGTATGGCATCGATCAGCGCGTGCGAAGCCAGGAATACTCCGGTGTCGAACGCGTCGTAGGACTCGATGAGTTTGCCGATGGCGGTAATGGAACCGCGGTCATCGGTGAGCACCCTGGTAACATCCTCCAGGTCCACCAGCGGATTGGTCAGCCGTCGGTCCACCGCTAGCGTTACTTCCGCGGGCGTCACCGGCGCCGCCAGCAGGCCGGCCAGCAGAAGTGGGTCGAAAAGATGGTCCGCCATCATCAGCACGAAGCGCTCATTGAGCGAAGGACCGGCGGCCGAGACGGAATGGCCATTGGCAAGGCGCCAGTCAGGATTGCGGACGACACGGATCGGAAATCCGCCGCGCATCGAGAGGCGACGCAGGAAGGCTTCCAGCGGCGGCGCCTCATAGCCGGTCACCACCACAAACTCATCAATGCCGCCCGCGCGAGCCTGTTCGATAACGTGCTGGATCAGCGGGCGACCATGCAGCATGGCCAGCGGCTTGGACGAGGCAATATCGCGAAGGCGCGTCCCCTGGCCAGCAGCGACGATCAGCCCCTGCATGGTCGCCGCCCTATTCGGCGGCGACGCGGTGATCAGCGTCGATGAAGGCCTCGGTCATACGCTCGGCCTCGTCATCAGTGAATTGTTCAGGCGGGTGCTTGCAGAAAAAGGCCGACGGACCGACCAGCGCACCGCCCATACCGCGATCCAGAGCAACGCGGCAGCAACGCACGGCGTCGATGACCACACCGGCGGAGTTGGGCGAATCCTCCACCGAGAGGCGAACCTCGATGTTCATCGGCACATTGCCGAAGAGCGCGCCCTCCAGTCGCAGGAAGCAGAGCTTGTTGTCATTAAGCCAGGGGACATAGTCGCTGGGCCCGACGTGAATGTTCTCGTCGGCCAGACGCGCAGCCATCACCGACTGCACCGCCTCGGTCTTGGAAATCTTCTTCGACTGCAGGCGACCGCGATCCATCATGTTGAGGAAGTCGGTGTTGCCGCCGGTGTTGAGCTGATAGGTGCGATCCATGCGCACGCCGCGCTGGCGCATCAGGTTGGTGAGCGCGCGGTGGACGATGGTCGCGCCGAACTGCGCCTTGATGTCATCGCCGACGATCGGCAGGCCCTTGGCCTTGAAGCGACGCTCCCAGGATGGATCGCTGGCGATGAATACCGGCATGCAGTTGACGACGCCGACACCGGCCTCGAGCGCGCACTCCATATAAAAGCGAGTCGCGTCTTCGGAACCGACAGGCAGAAAGTTTATAAGCACCTCGACGCGAGTTTCCCGAAGCGCCGCCACAACCTCATCCCTATCCGGCTCAACGGCCTTGGACCGCACGAAGCTGCGGTCCGCCGGCATATTCTCCATGTGGTCTGCCATGCCGTCGAGCACCTTGCCCATGCGGACCTTGGTTCCCGACATCGGCACTTCGGCAAATACCGCCGTGCAATTGGGTTTAGAGAATATCGCCTGGGCGAGGTCGACGCCGACCTTGCGCTCATCGATATCAAACGCGAGCACGAACTCGATGTCGGTCGGTTCATAGCCTCCGAGCGTGTGGTGCATAAGTCCGACGGTATTGTCATTCGCCGACCGATAGTAGGCGACGCCCTGCACCAGCGAACTCGCGCAATTGCCGACACCGACGATGGCAGCGCGAATTTTTCCCATCCTGAATCCCTTCGGGGTAAAGAACCGTTTGTCCACCGAACGTCCCGGAGGATTCGGACCGACAGTTTGTTGTCCAACGTTGAGTACTTAAGCTAACGCGTACCGTGCGGTGTCACAAGACTGACATCAACGACAATTGCGTAAGGGACAAAAGCGCGTGATGCAATCGAGCGTCGGCGTCCAGGCGACGAGAAATGCGGATTCACCGGCCACGGAGGCCGTGAACGCGCCCGCGCCGGGCCGCCCGAGAGAAATCGAGGCCGCGACGAACATTTATTTCGTGCATCCGGCATCGCGCGCGCTTGTCGATCGTCTGGTCACGACGTCGCTGACGCCGAACCAGATCTCGATCGCCAGCGTCGCCTTCGCGGCGGCGGCGGCCTATGTTTACCTGACCCTGCCCTGGCCATGGGCGGCCTTCGTAGGCCTCGCCTGCCAGTTCGCATGGCACGTGCTGGATGGCGCCGATGGCGATCTGGCGCGGAGAACGGGCCGCGCCTCGCCGATCGGCGAGCTCGTCGACGGAGTCTGCGACCATGTCAGTCAGGCGCTGATCTACATTGCCTTCGCCCTCGTCCTGCAGCGGAGCGTGGGGGGCTGGGCATGGGGGATCTCTCTCGCCGCGGCCACCAGCCATTTCATACAGGCCAATGCCTACGAGACCGGACGCAAGAGCTATCGCCACTGGGTCTATGGGGCGATATGGATGCGGCAGACAACCGGCACGAACCCGTCAGCCAATCCGGTCGCGCGGGGCCTCGGCAATTTCTATATCGCGGTATCCAACCTGGCCGATACGGGTGGCGCGCGCGTGGAAGCAGCAATGGAACAGCGCGGCGCGGCGCAGGACGCTCGCCAGCTCTATCGTGAACTTTATCAGCCGGTCGTAAAGGCCAGCGGCATCCTCGACAGCAATACCCGAACCCTGGCCGGCTTCGCCAGCATGCTTATCGGCAATCCGCTGTGGTTCTTCATCTTCGAGATCGTGGTGCTCAATGTGGCGCTAGGCGCCGTCACATGGCGGCGCAGGCAGGCGGACAGAAACCTCGTCGCGCTACTGAGCTTGCCGGGAGCAGAAAACCCGCTACCCCAATCCGACTAGTCGAAGCACATATGGCGCGTCAGGCCGCCTCGGCGCCGAACTGCAGCCTGGCAAGACGGGCGTAGAGTCCCCCGCGAGCCAGCAGATCGGCATGGCGGCCTTCCTCAACAACCCGGCCGGCATCCATGACGACGATGCGGTCAGCCTCGAGTACTGTTGCCAGCCGGTGGGCAATCACCAAGGTCGTGCGCCCCTCCATGGCGCCGTGAAGCGCGTGCTGGACCAGTCGCTCGTTTTCCGCGTCCAAGGCGCTGGTGGCCTCATCAAGCAGCAGGATCGGCGATTGGCGGATGAGCGCGCGGGCGATGGCGACGCGTTGGCGCTGGCCGCCTGAAAGCGTCTTGGCCCGCTCGCCGACCAGGGTGTCGAAACCATCGGGAAGCGCATCAAGGAAACCCTCGGCCTGGGCCGCGCGGGCGGCCACGCGGATGTCGGCGGCGCCGGCGCCCCGGCGGCCGAAGGCGATATTGTCCGCGGCCGATCCGGAAAACAATGGCGCGTCCTGCGCGACAAGCGCCATTCGGTCGCGGGTGCGTCGGGGATCAGCCTCGCGCAGATCGACGCCATCGATGCTGACGACACCGGCATCGGGATCGTAGAACCTGAGCAGCAGCCTGAAGACAGTGCTCTTGCCTGCGCCCGACGGGCCGACCAGCGCGACCCGCTCACCCGGCCTGACATGCAGGGAAAAGCCGTTGAGAGCCGGCATATCCGAGCGCCCGGGGTAGGCGAACCTAACCTGCTCGAAATCGATCTCCCCTCGCGCGGGGCTGGGCAGCGCAAGCGGGTGCGCCGGTGCGGCGATGACCGGTTGAGTGTCGAGCATGGCGATAATGCGCTGGGCGGCGCCGGACGCCTTCTGTATCTGGCTCCAGACCTCCGAAAGGTCCTTGAGGGCGTTGGCCGCCACAAGGGCGAGGATCAGCAGCTGCAGCAGCGCGCCAGGGCTCATGGTATGGTCGAAGATCACGGCGACCGCGCTCTGGTAGAGCAGGACCAGCATGCCGGCGAAGATCAGACTGATCATCAGGCTCGACATCAGACCGCTGACACGGATCTGGGCCCGGGAGGCGACGAAGGCGCTCTCGATGGCACGGTCGAAGCGGGCGGAGACCTCGTCCTCCTGACCAAAGGCCTGGACGGTTTCGAGCGCTTCGAGCCCCTCACCGGCATAGCCGACAGCCTCGGCAAAACGGTCCTGAGCGCGAACCGACAAACGCTGCATATGCCGGCCGATCAGTAGCAGCGGCGTGAGCAGGAGAGGGATCAGAACCAGCACCAGCAGCGTGAAACGCGCGCTGAGGATGACCAGCAGGCTGAGCGAGCCCAGCAGCGTCAGGGAATTGCGCAGAGCGACGGGGATGACATTGCCGACCGTGCCTTCGACAATGGTCATGTCGGTGGTCATTCGCGACAGCACCTCGCCGGTGCGCAACGTCAGGAAGTGGGTGAGATCGAGCCCAAGCACATGGCGGAAGACGACCTGACGAAGATCAGCGACAACGCGCTCGCCGAGCTTGTAGAGAAAATACATCCGCAGGCCGGTGGCGAGGGCAAGCACCACGGCTGCTCCCCCCAGCAGGGCGAACACGCGCAGAAGCCCGGCGTGGTCGTGCACCTGGGGTCCCTGATCGGTCACCATGCGGATGCCCAAGGTCAGGCTAAGCAGCGAAACCGTCGAAATCGTGAGAAAGATCGCACCAAGGATGGCGTCGACGCGATGAGCCCGCACGAAAGGAATCAGGCGTCGCAACGGACGGAGGTCGCGTCCCCGCTCCCGCCGCCACGCGTCGACGCGAAAGGCGTCCTTCATCAGACCGCCCAGGCTGGGGCGTCCATTGTTTGCCACCCGGGCATCGCCCGAATTATTCGTCGCCATCTGGTCTCCGCGTCAGCCTGGCCGGCGCCAATGCCGGTGACAGTGAACGAAAGGCGTGTCATCCGCCGCCACTATCGACTAACAGTTCATAGGCCATTGTCGATCATGTCGATAATGACGGAATGGGCGAGCCTATGCCATATGGGCCGTTTACGCATGGATTTTTGCAGTACTGGATTGGACCACCACCTTTGACGCCGACGCCGACCGCGCCCGAGCGCACCCTCCGTCCCGGTGATTTCGACACCATCGCCGAGGCCCTGGACTTCGCGGCGAGCCAGCCGACGGGCATTAATATCCACTCGCTGCGGGGTCAGCTGGTCGAAGTGCTGCCCTATGCCGCACTGCGTGACCAGGCCCGCGAACTGGCGATCAGGCTGCTTTCGAGCGGGCTCGAACCCGGCGACCGCGTCGCGTTGGCCGCTGAAAGCGATGGCGATTTCCTGCGCGCCTTTTTCGCCTGCCAGTACGCCGGCCTGGTCCCGACACCGACGCCGCTGCCTGCGCCGTTCGGCGGCAAGGACGCCTACATAGAGCACATCCGGCGCATGCTGATCTCCGCGGACGCCCGTGCGGCTTTCGCGCCGGCGGCGCTCGGTGAGTGGTTTACGCAGGCAGGCGAGGGGCTGGACCTGATCGCGGCGGGCGCGATCGCCGACCTCCCGCAGACCAGTGACGGCAGCCTGCCGACAACCACGGCCGACGGCCTCTGTTATCTGCAGTTCTCTTCAGGAAGCACGCGCTTCCCACTCGGCGTGGCCGTGACACATGCGGCGCTGATGGCAAATCTGACCGCGGTCGGCCGGAGTGGCCTGCAGGTCGTGGCCAGCGACCGAACCGTGACCTGGCTGCCCCTCTATCACGACATGGGTCTGGTCGGCATGTTGCTAAACAGTCTGGCGTGTCAGCTGTCGATCGACCTGCTGCCGACCGGCGCATTCGTGCGGCGGCCCAGCCTTTGGCTCGATCTGATCTCCAAAAACCGCGGCACGATCTCCTATGCGCCGACCTTCGGCTACGATCTGGCGGCGCGACGGGCAGGCGCGATGGCGCTGGACACGCTTGATCTGGCCAGTTGGCGCGTGGCAGGCCTGGGCGGCGACATGATCCGCGCCGAGCCACTGCGGGCGTTTGCCGAGGCATTCGCTCCGGCCGGCTTCGACGACCGCGCTTTCGTCGCCAGCTACGGCATGGCCGAGGCGACGCTGGCCCTGACGCTTTCTCCCCTTGGACAGGGTCTGCACACCGATATTGCCGATGTCGAACGTCTGGAGAGACATGATCAGGCCCGATCGCCGACCTCGCCGAACGTGCGCAGCCGCGAATTCGCGCTTTGCGGCGTCCCACTCAAGGACCATGCGATCGAGGTGCGCGACCCCGAGGGAGCCGCACTCCGCGAGCGTCGTGTCGGACGTATCTTCGCACGCGGTCCCAGCCTGATGAAGGCCTACTTCGGTGAGCCAGGGGAAACCGCCAGGGTGCTTTCGGATGACGGCTGGCTCGATACCGGAGACCTTGGCTACATGGTCAACGGCCAGATCGTGATTACCGGACGCGCCAAGGACCTGATTATCATCAACGGCCGCAATGTATGGCCGCAGGACCTTGAGTGGACCGCCGAAAAGGAACTGACGGAATTGCGCGGCGGCGATGTCGCGGTTTTCTCGGTTTACGGCGACGAAGGCGAGCGCGTGGTAGCGCTGGTGCAGTGCCGGACCTCCGATCCGGCGACTCGGGATACGCTGCAGCATAAGGTCGCCGCGGTGATACGGACCAGGCATGGCCTTGAGGTGAGCGTCACCTTGACCCCACCCCACAGTCTGCCGCAAACCTCGTCGGGCAAGCTCAGCCGGACGAAGGCGAAGAACCTCTACCTTGCGGGCGCGTTTGCAGCGGCCGCCGCAAATGTCGTCGCCTGAACCTGTTGGCGCCGCCTGATCGCTGTTTGACGGCGGGACCGGCGCAATACGCGCGGTTGAAGCCTTAGTCGCAAACCTGTTACGGTGAATCGGGTTCGTGAGGTCCTGGACGGAAGAGCGGGCAGACGGCATGGGGCGAAACCATCAATTGGCTCTGGTTAAAAACACAGGTGACGGTTTGGGCCCGCTAAGGTCGGACATCGCGGACATATTCGAGCAGGTGCTGGGCCACCCCGTCCAGATCGCCGACAACACCAATATCGTCGAGGATCTGGGCATGGACTCCCTCGGAGTGATGAATTTCGTCATGGCGATCGAAGATTTTTATGATATCTCGATCCCCCTTGATCGAATCGCCCAGATTATAACAGTTGGCGATCTGATCCACGCGGTCGAAGACCTGCGGAGCGGGACCCCTTCATGAGCATTCTCGACAAACATTCCGCCTATCGGCACGCCTACGACACGCTGCTGCAGCATGGCGTAGACCCACTCAACGTGAGGTTCGACAGCGTCCTGTCACCTACCGAGGGCATGCTGAACGGACGCCGGACGATCCTATTGGGCACCAACAACTATCTGGGCCTGACCTTCGACCCGGATTGCATCGAGAAATCGGTCGAGGCCACGCGTAGCCAGGGTACGGGCACAACCGGCTCGCGCGTCGCCAACGGAACGTACGACAGTCATACCCGCCTGGAACACGAGCTGGCGGATTTCTATGGCCGCAAGCACGCGATGGTGTTCAGCACCGGTTATCAGGCGAATCTGGGTGTGCTTTCAGCCCTGGTCGGCCGCGGCGATCACCTGATGCTCGACGCCGACAGCCATGCCAGCATCTATGACGGATCGCGGCTCGGCATGGCGGAGGTCATCCGCTTCAGACATAACAATCCCGACGACCTGCATAAGCGCCTCCGCCGCCTTGAGGGCATGCCCGGACACCGCCTGATCGTGGTCGAGGGCATCTATTCGATGCTAGGCGACACCGCGCCGCTGAAGGAAATTGCCGCGGTGAAGCGGGAGACCGGAGCCTATCTTTTGGTCGACGAAGCCCATTCCCTGGGCGTTCTGGGCGAAACTGGACGGGGACTGGCGGAAAAAGCCGGAGTGGAAGCCGACGTCGATTTCATCGTCGGAACGTTTTCCAAGAGCCTGGGCAGCGTCGGCGGCTTCTGCGTATCGGATAGCCCCGATTTCGACATCATGCGCATAGTCAGCCGGCCTTACATGTTCACCGCCTCGTTGCCGCCGGGCGTGATGGCTTCGACGCTGGAAGCGTTGCACAAGCTGCGGACGGAACCGAAGCTGCGGTCCGACCTGATGCGCAACGCCCACCGCCTGTATGACGGTCTGGCGGCCATGGGTTTCGAGACCGGTCCCGAGGCCAACCCGATCGTCGCGGTGGCGATGCCGGACCAGGATCTTGCGGTGGTATTCTGGAAGATGCTCCTCGAATCCGGCCTGTATCTCAATCTGGCGCTGCCACCGGCTACCCCGACCAACGTGCGCCTACTGCGAACCAGCGTGAGCGCAGCGCATACGATCGAGCAGATCGACACCGCCCTGGCGATCTTCGAGGATGTCGGTCGCCGCCTCGGGTTCCTGACGGACGAACGCCGCCGCGCCGCCGGAGCGCTTTGAGTACAAGTGCAACGCCAGGGGCGCTGAAAGCCCGGATTCGGACCGGCCTCGAATATGGCGATCAAAAACAGACGCGCGATTCCGATGGCGATGTCGTCTGTGATTGCACCGCGAGTGGCCTAGCGCCTAAGGTCGCGGCACATGCAGAATTTCCTTCTGTCCGGACTGATCGGGCGATAGCAGCGTGACCGAGACAGCCGCCGCGTCGGCGGCCTATAAAACCTCGTGGCGGCCGTCAATCCTTGACACATACATGGTGCGCAAGCTGGCCATGCCGGCCTTGGCCGTGCTCGGCGTAACGCTGGTAGCGTTCCTGCTGGAACAGACACTGCGGCTGATCAACCAGCTCGAGGCCAACGGCGCCCACATGGGCTACCTGTTCGGGCTTGTCACCAACATGGTGCCCTATCAGCTGGGCCTGGCCATGCCGGCCTCGTTCTTCGCGGCGATGTTCATCGTGCTCGCGCGGCTGGACGAGGAAAGTGAAATCGACGCCTTCCTCGCCGGCGGCGTGCCCTTTGAACGCATCGTGGCTCCGCTGGTTTTCGTCGGCGTGCTTCTGGGCATCATCAGCCTGATCCTGGTGGGATTCCTTCAGCCATACAGCCGCTTCGGCTACCGCGCCGTGATGAATGCCGCGACCGAGGCAGGGTGGACAGCCGAGCTTGATCCACAGGTGTTCATTCACGCCGGGCCCGAATTTACTATCAGCGCCGACGAGGCCGACGCGACCGGGCGGGTGCTGAAGGGCGTGTTCATCCGCCGCACGACCAGCGAAGGCGAAACCGTAGTGACTGCAAACGACGGCCGGCTGGCCCTGCGTCCCGACGGCAAGACAACGGCGCTCTACCTGAACGGCGGCCTGATCCTTACCGACGCCGCCAAAGGCGGACCAAGGCTCCTGCGATTCAGCAACTTTACCGACCACGAAATCCTGAGCAGCGGGCAGGCCCTGCGTCCGCGAGGCGGGGATGAACAGGAACTGACCATTCCCGAGTTGATCGGCGAGATGAATCGGTCGGACGCAATGATTCCCAGACGAACGCTGCAGGCGGAGCTCTACGCCCGGCTGGTGCGGTCGCTGGCGATCCCTTTCCTGCCATTGCTTGCTCTGCCGCTCGCGCTGGCCGCCAAACGCGGCCGCCGGGCGCCCGGCATGATCGCCGGGGCGGTGATCCTGGTCGCGTTCCACCACGGGGTGACACTGTGCAAGAGCCTCGCCGACAATGGGCAGTTGAACGCGGCGTTGACGCTCGGCGGCATGTTCGCGTTCATGGTCGTATTCTCACTCTGGCTCTTCCTGTCCAGCCGGAAACGACCGGGCGACACGCCGATCTCGGGGCTTTTCCGCCGCATGGAAACTCTGTTCGAGCGGCGTCCAAAGGTTGCGCCGGCCCCCAGGTACAAGAAGGGCGCGCTAGGCCTTTCCGAATATCTCACGCGAATGATGCTGGTGCGTACAGCCGCCGCGGCCGTGGCGTTGATGGGGTTGCTGCAACTGATCGATCTGCTGGAACGCACCAGCGACCTGCTCGCGCGCGGCGGCATTCTCGCGGTGCTGCAGTACATGGTGCTGCGGATACCGTTCATGTTCCAGGAAGTGGCGCCGTTCGCGGTGCTGGCCGGAGCGATCTTCACGTTCGGACAACTGGCTAGAAACAGTGAGCTGGTGGTGATGCGCATCACCGGAATGTCGCTGTTTCAGATATTCCGTCGCACACTGCCCGTTGCTCTCGCGGTGGCCGCCCTGGACCTTGCCGTCACCGACCAGGTGACGCCCCGGGCCGAACAGGCGCTGGCAACGTGGCTGAGTTCGACCACCAAGGGTCACGCCAAGCAAGCGCCGGCGCCACACTGGTTTCGCGTCGATGGCGCCGTCGTCACGGTCAAGTCTTCGAGCCCAGACGGGCGCCTGTTGCATGGGATCACCGTCTATCAGCGGGATCTCAGCGGCGCGCTGACCCGCCGCGTGACGGCTGCTACCGCGGCTCCCGAGCCCGGCGGCTGGCGATTGCGCGAGGCGACCGTGACCGACCTCGGCTCCACGCGCGCGGACGTCATCAGCATCGACGCTATGGACTGGCGCACGACGCTGCGTCCGACAGACACCGCGCGCCTGTTTGCCGATTCCTATGAGATCACTTCCGAGACCGCCTATCGGTCGCTGTTCGGTAAAGGCCCGATCGACAAGAGCCCAAGCCAGTTCCAGACGAGACTATACCGCACGCTGGCCAATGGGGCCGCGCCGATCATCATGCTGCTCCTGGCTTTGCCTGCCGCGCTGGGGCACGCGCGCAGCAATCGCACCCTGCCGATGATTTTTGGGCTAGGATGTGGATTGCTTTATCTGGTTTCCGATGGCCTGTTGACGGCCATGGGCCAAACCGGCGTCCTGCCGCCACTGATCGCGGCCTGGGCCGCGCCGGTGGCCTTCGCTGCGGGGGCTGTGAGCCTGCTGCTCTATGCTGAAGGGTAGACACCCCATTGGAAATCCTCCCCGTCCGGACGGCGGCGCAGCTGGAACGGTTCATCCGCGTTCCCATGCGCCTCAATGCCGGTGATCCCAACTGGATCGCGCCCCTGATGTTCGAGCGGCGCGAAGCGCTGTCGGCCAAGCACAATCCGTTCTTTGCACACGCCGACGCGCAGTTCTGGCTGGCATGCAAGAATGGCCGTGACGTAGGCCGGATAAGCGCACAGATCGATCATCTGGCCCCTAGCGATCCCGCGGCCCCCTCCGGTTATTTCGGCATGATCGCGGCGGAAGACGACTCGGATGTCTTCGCCGCGCTGTTCGATACGGCTGAGGACTGGTTGCGCGAACGCGGTCGGACGCGCGCCCTGGGACCGTTCAACCTGTCGATAAACGAGGAGGTCGGCCTGCTGGTCGACGGCTTTGATACTCCGCCGATGATGTTGATGGGCCACGATCAGCCCTATGTCGGCGGCCGGGTGGAGAACCAAGGTTATCTCAAGGTCAAGGACCTCTACGCCTATATTTCCGATGTGCCGACCTTCACCCCCGGCGTGCAGGCGCGCCTGAACCGCCCCTTGCCGGAAGGCATGGTGGTGCGACCGGTGCGGATGAACCGGTTCGATGAGGAAATCGCCATCCTGGTCGATATCCTCAACGACGCGTGGTCGGGCAACTGGGGCGCCGCGCGAGTCACGGAGGCGGAGACGCGCCATCTCGGCCAGTCATTGAGACCGATCTTGAATCCGCGACTTGTATGGTTCGTGGAAATCGACGGCGAACCCGCCGGCTTCGTCGTGATGCTGCCCAACCTCAACGATGCGATCTTCGATCTCGACGGCAAGATCCTGCCGTTCGGCTGGGCCAAGCTTCTATGGCGGCTGAAGGTGACCGGCGTCAAACGCGGACGGGTCCCGTTGATGGGTGTGAAGAGAAAGTTTGCGCGCGACCCGCGGGGTGTCTTCTCCCCCTTCGCGCTCGTCGATGCGATCCGTCGCGAAGGCGTCAAAATTGGCATCAACCAGGGCGAATACTCCTGGATCCTCGAAGACAACCAACCGATGCGCCACATCCTCGAGGCGTTCGGCGCGCGGGCGTACAAGACGTATCGCGTCTATGAAAAAACGATCGCCGCGGCGGCGCCCTCCGCGGGGATAACGTTGTAGGGCGGCGTCGCCGCTTCAACCGACTGGGACCAGTCCCCTGAGTTGTCGATGCGCCAGAGTCGGGCGAAACCGACGTCAGAAGTCAGCCGGACACCCGATCCTGAGCCCGGGCCTCGATTCAGCGCGCTCTTGCAACCGCCATGCGGTTGAGGGAGGCAGGATCGAGATTGGGGGTTGAGCAAACCCGCCCCATGCTCCTCATCGAGGAGCAGTATCGAAGCCAAGTTCCGACTTCCCGACCATGGAAGGACGATCTTCCGCGCGACGAAGCGGGTGGCTCCATAGTCGCCAGATTGACCAGATGGCACCAGTAACACACGCGATATTGATGAGCGCCTCAAGTTGCAGCCCGCCGTCCTTCAGGAGATTGTGGGGCGCATAGAAGCCGTGCAGCAGATTGAACGAGATGTCGATGAACGCGAGGAAACCCAGCGCTCCGCTCGCTACCAACCCGAACAAGACCGCCTTGGCGTCGCGACCGACGAGATAGAGGGCGGCCAGCGCGGAGGTCACGGCGACCAGCAGATCGGCCAGCGGGAAGGCCGATTCGAAGCCCAGATAGACGGTCGCCAGATGCGCGACGGAGGGGTTGGTCATGTTGTGCACGACCTTTGGCAGGGTCAGATCGGTGCGAAAAAACGCGACCCAATAGGCGCAGACCAGCATCGAGCCCACGGCCAGCACGATTGCATGGGCCCGGTCGGCAGCGCTCAGGTGGGGCGTTGGGTTCATGCCTTCAGCGACGCCCCGATCATGAGCCTTGCCAGCATCACGGTGGCCAGCGGCGCCAACCCCCAGGCGACACCGACCACGGCGGCCTTGTCGATGGACCGGGTCACGCCGAGAATCGGCCGATCAGACCAGGACCAGGCATGCAACCAGTGCTCGTTCACCCCTTCGAAAAGGATTCCGACGACAGCGCCGACCATAAAGAGGACCGGAAAGATACCACGCATTGCATGGCGCCCACCGATTACCCAACCGACACCGTAGCCCTGTATAAGAACGAACATCACCAGGATATTGATAACGAGATAGCCCGGCGATCGGTACCGCCATAGATTGAACAGCCGCGCCCCGGTTTCCGTAACCAGACCAACGGCTAAGGCGGCAATCATGCACGCCACAGGCAGGCCAATGGACATCTCGGACCTTGCTCGAAGACTGCAGTCGACGCGGAACGTCGGAGAATGGTTTCTAGCGCGTTCGCCCGTGCGTTGTCACGCGCCTCCCTCACCACCGCGGAAAGCGATCATGCCGCAGGCGGACGGCCATTTGACCATCAACCGGATTCGATCCCTAATGGACGCGTCGGCAACGATGCGGGTGGCTAACCGATGTCCAACACGATCGTCCTGTTCGGCGTCAAGCCAGGCTGGGAGCCGTTTATCCGGGCGGAGTTGGACGCCGATCGATACGAATGCATGTTCGCGGACCTGCGAACAACCGACATTGACGCCTTCGATCTGGTGGTGCCGCTCACGCTGGATGACTACCGGGCACTCGAGGATCAGGCCGAGTCCGCCAGAGGCAAGGCGCTGTTTCCGTCCGGAGACGTGGTCAGGCTTTGCCATGACAAGCTGAAGTTCAATCAATGCGTCTTGGCGAGCGACTTCGGCTGGACTATCCCGCCCCTCCTGGAAAAACCGTCGCCGCCGTTCATCCTCAAGCGACGCCAGGATGAATTCGGCGCCAATACCCATCTGGCGATGACGCCCGAAGACAGCGAAAGGTTACACGCCCAGCTGGATGATCCAGATTATTTTGCCCAGACCTACGTCGCGGGCGACCTGGAATTCGCTACCCACATTCTCGTCCGGGATGGCCGATCTGTATTTCATTTGAATGTAACCTATGAAATGGGCGATAGATTCTATGTAAAGAACAAGATGTTTACTCAAAAGAACGTTAGCGTCAATCGCGATGACAAGGAGCTGGATCTGTTCGTTGCGATCCTCGCCCTCATCGGCTTCGAGAACGGAACCTGCTGCTTCAACTACAAGTATGACGGCGACAGGATCCAGATCTTCGAACTGAACCCGCGATTCGGCGGCTCCCTTAAACACGGTATCAACGAGTATCTGCACGCCTACGAGGCTGCCGTCGCCGCCTGAGCAATACGGCGACATGCGCCGGGCGGACGATTGGGGCTGGTGCGGTATCGTGGCAGACGACCACACTCTTGCGAGAGGACCGCTTCTCGCCCAAGGGGTAAGGGCTGTACGGAAAGTTCTCGCTATTGACCCTCGCTCCCGCGCCTGCCGCCACCGACCCGCTTGCTTCGGTAGAAAGCATAATCTCAGGACTTGCGGGGGCCGGCTATATCGCCTCACGGCGGATCGCGACGGCGCTGTTCATGGCGACACACCTGCAGAAACCCATGCTGGTCGAGGGTACCGCGGGCGTCGGCAAGACCGAGCTGGCGCTGTGCGCGGCGAGGATGCTCGGGCTGCCGCTGATCAGGCTGCAATGCTACGAAGGGCTGGATGAATCCAAGGCGCTGTACGAATGGAAGTACGGCAAGCAGCTGCTCTACACCCAAATACTCAAGGATCAGGTGGGCGCGCAGCTGGCCGGAGCGGCGGACATGGCCAGCGCGATGGAGCGGCTGGATGGCGTCGGCGAGGCGTTCTTTTCTGAACGTTTTCTGGAACCTCGGCCACTGTTGAAGGCCCTGCGCGAACCTGGCGGCGCGGTCCTGTTGATCGACGAGATCGACAAGAGCGACGAGGCGTTCGAGGCGTTCCTGCTGGAAATCCTGTCGGCGTTTCAGGTTTCGATACCTGAGATCGGGGTGATCGAAGCGATCACGCCTCCGATTGTGTTCCTGACCTCGAACAATGTGCGCGATCTTGGCGACGCCCTAAAGCGACGGTGCCTGCACCTGCATATCCCCCTACCTGAACGAAGCCTTGAAGAGCGGATCGTGGCAAGCCGTGTCCCGGACATAGAGCAAACCTTGCGCTCCGAACTGGTGGGGTTTGTGCAGGGTCTGCGGGCGTTGGATCTGCGCAAGCTGCCGTCGATTTCCGAAACGGTCGACTGGGCGCGCGCTCTCGTGCTGCTGCACGCCCACGCACTCGACGGCCAACTGGTCCGCGACACCCTGAATGTGCTGCTCAAATTCGAGCAGGACATCGCCGCCGTCGAGCCTCGCATCGGCGAGCTGTTGGCGCATGCAAGCCACGCTTGAGGATTTTCTGCGCGCGTTGCGGGCGGTCGACCTGCGGATTTCCCCCGCGGAGGCGATTGACGCGCACCGTGCGGCGGCGGCGGTCGGTTACGGCGACCGTGAGATGTTCCGCGACGCCCTTTGCGTGACCCTGGCCAAGAGCGCTGACGACGTCGATCGCTTCGAAACCTGCTTCGACACTTTCTTTAGTCGTTCCGAGTTCACCGGCGCGACGGCGGACGATAGCGGGCATGGGGACGACGCAACGGATGAGCCGACATCGAATGGGGCCCCCTCTCTGACGCAGATGCTGTTGCAGGGCGACGCCGCCGGTCTGGCTTTGGCGATGGAGGCGTCGGCGGCTCGCGCCAGGGCGGGCGAGATTCAACTCAATGCCCAGCGCAGCCTGATCACCCGTCGCATTCTGGATGGCATGGGTCTGCGCGAGGTCGAGGCGCGGATCGGCCAACTACGTGACAGCGCAGACGCCGGCGACGCCGCACTGGCGGAGCGCCTCGCGGACCAACGTAGGGCGTTGTTCGTGGAAGCGGGTCGCTTCGTGGAACGGCAGGCGCGACTGCATACAGCGGAGACGGCACGGCGACTTCGGGAATCGCTGCTGGCGCGGCAGGCGCTGACTGCCGTGAAACCCCATGACTTCCGGGCGATGGAGGCGCTGGTGCGCCGGATGGCCAGACGATTGGCCAGCAAGTATGCGCGCAAGGTGCGCCACGCGCGGCGGGGCCGGCTGGATGTGCGCAAGACCGTGGCAAGAGCCATGCCGCACGGCGGCATTCCCTTCGACATCGTCTGGAAATCGCAGACGGTCCATAAGCCCAAGATCGCGGTGCTGTGCGACGTATCGCGTTCGGTGGCGGCGGCAGCGCAGTTCCTGCTGCTGTTTCTTTACAGTCTCAACGAGGTGGTCGAACGGCTCGACGCCTACGCGTTTTCCGATCGGGCGGTCTGCGTCAACGACCTGCTGAAGGACGAAACCGTCGACGACGCCATCACCCTGATTATCGACCGGGTCGGGTTCCGCCCCACGGACTACGGCGTGGCGCTGGCGGATTTCGAGGATCTGCAGGGCGCCAGACTGGACCGTCGGACGACCGTGATCGTGCTGGGCGACGGCCGCTCGAACTTCGCCGACCCGCGGTTCGATCTGATGCGGCGGATCAACGAACAGTCGCGCGCCGTGATCTGGCTCAACCCCGAACCTGAAACCTATTGGGGTCAGGGAGACTCGCGGATGGACGCCTATCAACGGTTCTGCACTGTCGCCAAAACCTGCAACACCCTCAATCAGCTGGAGCGGATCATCGAGGATGTCCTCCGCACCTATCTGCCGCGATAACGCGCAATGCCAGGTAAGCCCGCCTTGACCTTGCCTCGGTTCAAAGTCACTCAGTTACCTGACCGCCCATGACGATATTCAGACGCCTCGCCATCATCCTATCCGTAAGCCTTGGGCTCGCGAGTTGCGCGACAACGGAAGGCTTGTCAGCCGCCGGTGACGTGCATGCTTTGCTGGTGTCGATCCGTGACAACGACCGGGCCACATTCGACGCCCACGTCGACCGCATGGCCCTGGAAGCGCAATTGCAGGCAATATTAGTCGAGCGCGCCAAAGGCGCCGATGTCCCCGATGGGTTGAAGGGCCTGAGCCTGCTGGTTTCGGGACCATTGGCGAAGGTCGCGAGCAAGGCTCTGATCCGCCCGGACGTGTTCCGCGCAGTCGCCGATTACTATGGCTATCAACCGCAAACGCCCATCCCGGGAAGCCTGGCGCTCGCCGCTATCCTCCGTCCGGTCGAAGGTGGACGAGTCTGCGCCGCACGCGGGCGAAAGGGCCCCTGCCTGCTGACGTTCGCGAACGAAGATGGAACCTGGCGGCTGGTGGAATTCAATGGCGATGCCGCGATGCTGCAACTTGGGAGGCGTGGCGGGCAATGAAGTCGCGGGTATCCTTTTCGCTCGTTGGGGCTTTTATTCTGCTGAGCGGCGTCGCGCACGCCAACAGCCTGAGAATCTGGTCCTATGATGCCGCCAATGCCGACACCCGGCATCAGGCCGGCGCGCTGACATTCGAGATCGACAAGCACCTGATCTTCACCAAGGTGCTGCGGGTGCTGGCGACCGAAGGTCAGGCCAAGGCGGACGTGACCCAGGTCGACGAGAGAGTCCTCGGCAGGGGCGGCCTGACAGCGTTGATTGGAAATCGCGCGCTGGAACGCGATCTATATCAGATCGAGCCGCGCGACGAAGGACCCGCGATGATCGCGGCCCTGTGCCCGAAGTCGAAACGCGCGTGGCTGGCGTTCGGACGCCTGCGCGCCTACCACGACTTGCGGATTCGGGTGCTTGGCGATGACGGCGCCGGCAACGGCGCACACCTCTGTACCACGCTTGAATATTCATTTCACGGCGAGTGGAAGCTACCCAACGAGGCCAGGTTCGATACTCGCATCGTCCAACAGCCGCAGTTCCCCAAATAGGCAACCGTCCGCCCGGTTGGAGCCTGGTCGCGGCGACGCACTTTTGCGGATGATCGGAATTGGTGCGCATCAACTGCACCACTCCGGTCGATGCGCCTGAGGCCCGACGATGACATTTCACGATCCCAAGTGGCTGGCCTAAATGGCTGGGCCCGCTTGGCGCCTAGGTTGTCAGTGGCCGCGCAAGACCCGATCCACCGTAAATCACCGTAAATAACGGTGGTCGCATGCTGGATCGCCGGGTCAAGACGGGCTTGCTCTCATATTGCAAATGTGTTGCATTTTGTCAAGACGCGGGTCCGCAACTACGGTAACACCGTACCAATTGTCGAAATGCCTTAAGCGCCCGCCTGACTCCCACGACCACGCCCCCGAATTAAGGCGGCACGATACCGATTGCGTAATTGGCTCCGCACAGCCAGCCTCCCTCTGACTTCCACGGCCGACGGGACCGACGATGGCCAGACAAGCGCGGGTGACCACTTCAGGCATCATGTGACGCAGCGCGGCAGTCGTCGAGAGAAGATCGTCTTCGATCCCAGTGACGAGGCGAATTGGTCGGTGGTGCTAAAGGCGCAGATCACCGGCAGGCCCGCTGACGCGCAAACACGGATCGAAGGCCTCGAAAGGCAGGTCAACACGCCGCTCCTGCCCACGAAAGGGACGGGCCAAGACCGGGGCGTCGTCGTAAAGATCAGACGGACGCCGAAGGTAAGTCGACAATTGATATGGCGTCCCCGTAATTCAAGGTCAGTACACACGCGGGACGGGCCTCAGCGCCGCGCCCTGGGCCGCCGGGGCGGCTTTCCAGCGCCAGCCGGCGCTCTCTTGGGATCGCTAAGGGCAACGCCCTTGGCTCGGGTCCGGGCGGGGGCCTGGCGCATCGGTGGGTGGGCGCAGCCCACGCGACCGGTATATGCGCCCTTGTCCACAAAATTGGTTTTCGGCCGCTCAGGACCTCGCCGGATGAGGAGCCGGTCAGGTGTCGGGCGGAGCCTGAGCGCAGGGGTCGGGTGGGTGTAGCCCATGCGATCCGTATATGCGCCCTTGTCCGCAATATCAGCCAAGCTTGGGGCTCGTACCCGCGCGCCTGGTCGATCTTCAAGGGCTGGGGAACACCCTCACGACAGGGGCCGGATCAGGGGGTGAGTCTCGGGTCCAGGCAATGGCCAAGCTGACGGCCGGTCGTGGCGTGCGATCGCCGCCCTAGCCCTTAGGTAGGCCCGGCTCAGTTACGTCAACCAGCGAGGTTCTCATCGACGAACATTTCAGCAAATTGCTGTGGCGTCAGCGTCGCCTCGTTCGCTCGGGCGATTTCGGCGTTCTTAGTCCACAGATCGCGGATTCGGGCCGGCATATCCGCCGGCAGGCGCACAGCAAAAGCGACAACCTGTTGCCACTCGCCTTCGACGCCATAGATCGACCTCAGCTTGGGCGTCATCGCTTGAAGGGCGGCTGACTCTTTGTCGGTCAATTGTTCGATTGCCCAGAGTACATAGCATTCTAGCAAACGAAGAAGTGGCTTGCCCGAATAGCGTGGATTGGCTGTTGTCATGCGTCAGATCATATCAGGATCGGTACTCAACGCATCGATGAAAGACGCGAACGAGGGGGCCAGATCAACAAGAATATAATTTTCGTCGTGCAGGCAAGCTTTAACGCTGGGCGGCGTCGAATTTAGATCAAGTACAAATGGATTTCCGCCGCCATCTACAGCGAATGGTAATTGCTCACCCCCCTTATTTAACCGGCTGATCGGCGCAAGCGCGGCATGATCGCCCCGCCCGGGCGGTCAGGCGGGTATGGGGATAGGCAGGCCCTGGAGAGTGAGGCGTATGGCGTCGATGGCTCGGACGGCGCGTCGTCGGCCGGTTTCGACGGC
>JANXTX010000134.1 GCA_025352165.1 Caulobacteraceae bacterium
CACGAAACACCTCGCCCGACTGGGAGAGGGAGGGGCCCGATCGCGAAGCGATTGGGAGGGTGAGGGTCTGCGGCGCCGCAAGAAAGACCCTCATCTTCCCACGCCAAGAGGCGCGGGCCCCTTCTTCTCCCAGTCGGGAGACGTAAATAGGGGGTCACCTTCGAGACGTGTGCGTCCGGCAGCCTCAAAGGGGCGAGTGCGGAAAACGCCTTATCCTAGCGCCTATGGGCGGGACGCCGGCGGGCCGGCGGGGAGGCCATGCCCGATTATGTACTTATGCAGAGGCATCCTCTGGGAGAAAATAAGAAAATACAATAACTTACGTTGCCGCCCCCATCGCCGCATCCCGCTCATCCAGCTGCCGCCTTATCTCGCCGTGACGATCGGCGGTCAGGTTCCAGCCGATGAAGCAGAGGCCGCCGACCAGGACGAAGAAGATCGGGCCGATGTAGTAGGCCATTTCAAGACCCAGCAGGGCAGAGTGTGAGTTCGCCGCCCCCTCGCCCGGCCGGAATCCCAGCAACTGCAGCAGTGGATACGACAGGACGATCGCCAGCGTCCCGGCCAGCTTCGTCGAGCCGGTGACCAGGGAATACAGCAGGCCCATGCGCTCCTTGCCCTGCTCGAGCCGCACGTCGTCGCCGACATCGGCCATCATCGCCCCCATCATCATCAGCCAACCGGCCTGGGTGAAGCCGAGCAACGCCAGGACCAGCGAGCCCAGCAGCACATTGCCGTTGTGCACGAACAGGAAACTGAGCATGCCGACCGAATAGCTCGTCGTCGCCACCATCAGTGTCCGGTGCTTGCCGATCCGCCTTGAGAGAATAGCGAAAAAGGCCGCGCCGATCGCGCCGCCGATCAGCGAGGCGCCGACGAGGCCCGCGGCCGCCGGTATCGAAAAGCCGAGGATCTCGTTGGCGAAAAACAGATAGAGCGCGCCCTGCCAACCCGGACCGAGGCTCAGCGCCATGGCCGCCAGCGACAGGCGCACCACCGTCGGCCGGGTAAGCAGGCGCAGAAAATCCCTGGCGGTGAACGCCGGGCCCGCCACGTGTGGCGCGACCCGTTCGGGCGTACGCCAGGCGGAGAAACCGATGGCGATCGGCGCGGCCACGATGACGAAGAGTCCCATCGCCTGCACGCCCTGGGCGTCGGTCCCGCCGAAATGGCTGGAAAGCGCCGGCAGGAACAGGATGATCATGCCCGCCGTCACCGATACCGGCTGGGCGATGGCGGCCAGCCTTGTTCGCTCGTGATAATGGGTCGCCAAGTTTGCTCCCCAGGCCGCGTAGGCAAGGCCCAGGATCGAGGTCGCCAGGTACAGCGCCAGCAGCCAGCCGATCAGATAGAGCATGCCGATCCCGTCTGGCGCGAAGTACAGCTTCCACACCGACAGCATCAGGATCGGAACGCCGGCCAGCAGCCACACCCGGTAGCGGCCCAGAGACGTCCGCGTGCGATCCATCAGCACCCCCAGCAACGGGTCGACGCCGATGTCGATGAACCTGACGATGGCGAAGGCGACGCCGATCGTCACCAGGCTGACATGCAGATGGCTGGCGAAATAGCGCGGCAGGAAGATCAGCAGGGCGATCGCCTGCGCCGTGATCGGAAAGGTCGCGATCGTGAACCTGAACATCGTCCAGAGCGACAGCGGCTTGCGTGTCTCGCCGGCCCCCGCCGTAGCGGCACCTTGGTCCATCGTTCGCCTCCCGGGCATGTATTCACTCAATGGCCCCCGGGGTCGCCGCTGTTTCGCGGTCTGTCGCCCTCGAACCGAATTCCGATCCCGGACAGTCACATCAACGCCGTGAACGCACAAGCCTCTCGACGGTGCTATTGCCACCCGGCCACTTCTACCGCCGAGTTCCTCGTCCAGGGCAATCGGGTGAACGATTTCCAAGCCGGGAGTTGACGACGAGCGAAGTGAAGAACGCACCACAAAGACACGAAGGATGGCCTGA
The DNA here is from genome assembly GCA_025352165.1 of Caulobacteraceae bacterium. Lineage (GTDB taxonomy): Bacteria > Pseudomonadota > Alphaproteobacteria > Caulobacterales > Caulobacteraceae > Acaudatibacter. The sequence continues at coordinate 1,968 of JANXTX010000134.1, forward strand.
AGAAGGCTGGAATGCGCTTCGCGCGAAGCGCGAAGTCCAGCCTTTTTGATCTTCTTCGTGTCCTTCGTGTCTTTGTGGTGCGTTCTTTCTTGCGGCCGCCTCGCTGGCGATCACACTGGTTGGTCAACGCGGCTTCATCCGGTTGCCCAGGCTCCCCGTCGGCCCGTTTGACGCCAAGGCCTTTCGCGCCATAGTCGTGGCATGATCGCCTCATTCCTGGCAGCCGCCGCCATCGCTTCCGCTAGCACCACGCCTCCGATTGCACCCCCTGCCGTGCGCCCCACGGTGATCACCAATCCCGATTGGGTCAAAAGGCCGTCAGGCAATGATGTCGCGCAGGTATGGCCAGCGGGAGGTTACGGCGTAAACGGCGTCGTCAACGTCCGGTGTGTCGTTACCGTGCGGGGTCTGCTCGACAATTGCCGGATCGTGCGTGAAACGCCTACCGGTCACGGTTTCGGAGGCGCCGCGCTCTTGCTCACGAGAATGTTCGAGATGCGTCCCAAAATGGTCAATGGCGCGCCGGTCGGGGGCGCGGACGTCGAGATTCCGATTGACTTCAAGGGCGCTGGCTACAGCCGACCTCGCGAGGCGACCACCATCATCGTCGCCGACAATCTCTTGTGGCGCGAAACGCCGTCGGCGGCGGACGTAGCCGCCGCGTGGCCACGCGGCGCGCCGTTCGGTTTGGCGGCTGCGCGGGTGGTGCTCAGATGTCGTGTCGTCGCGGACGGGACCATTCGGGATTGTGAATCCACATTCGAAGACCCTGCGTACAGGGGCTTTGATTCCGCGGCGAAGCATCTGTCGGCAAAATTCAAGGCCATCACCGACGGCCCCCCGTTCACTTCCAGGAAGGAATTCTTCGTCAGTCTGCCGTTCGATTTCCGCAATCCGGGCCTTCCGGCGATGCCCGTTCAGGTGGTCTCTCCCGAATGGCTGACGGGTCCCGATCCAAACATGGTCGCCGCCGTCTTTCCCGCCCAGGCAGCGAAGGCCGGCTTGAGGACTGGCGTCGGTGTCGTCACTTGCGAGGTGGCCCATGATGGTCACCTGACAGCCTGCACCGTCTCCGGCGAGTCTCCGGCCAACCTCGGCTTTGGCGAGGCCGCGCTGCGGATCGGCGCCACCATGTCGATGAACCCCTGGACAAAGCAGGGTGATCCGGTCGACGGCGCCCGGGTGAACCTGCCGATCCGCCTTAATATCGCGCCGGAAGCCACGCCGCCGGCCGTCGCTCGCTAGGGCGGCATGGCGCCGCGCGGTATGGCGATGGGATCGCCATTCAACGGGTGATACGTCCTATCGACAAAACGCCCTGCCCGAGCGCAAACTGATCGACAGTGCACGGGCGTCGGGCGGAGAGCCGTAACCGGGGGAATCAATCATGACCGACTACAGCGGTACGATCACGATTGCCGGCAACATTCAGGATAGCCAGGGCGATCACGGAACTTTTTCGGCCTCGCTGGCCGAAAATGTCTACGTGACGCTCGACCAATCGGGCAACGGTGTCGCCACCGAGACCGTCGATGGCAATCTGAATGTCTACATAACCTATGCCAACGGCACACATGCGTCGACGACGGTGCCGTTCGATATCAGCACGTCGAGCTTTTCCCTTACGTCCGGCCAGTTCAGGACGACCCAACAGTTTCCATCGCAGCTAGTCGGCGGTGAGTTCGGCATTACCCTGAGCGGCGCCGTCTCCGCCGACCAGCACACCATCACAGAGAACACCAACGGCACTTTCAGCGCCAACTATCAGGGCGTGAGCTTCAGCGGCACGATCTATGGTTCGGGAACGCTGACAGCCCCTTATGCACCGTCGGTCACCGGCATCCCGGCAAGCGAGTCCACCACCGACAGCGCGTTGGTTTCGCCCTTCCAGAACTTCCTGATCACCGATCAGAATGCGTCGCCCAACGATACCGTGACGATTACGCTTTCAAACCCGGCCAACGGAATTCTGCAGGCCCTCGGCGGCGGAAGCTTCAATGCGACCACCGGTGTCTTCACGGTCACCGGCACGCCGGGCCAGGTCACAGCGGCCCTGAATGGTGTTGTTTTCGTACCCACCCTCGGCGAGGCCGCGGCCGGCCAGACGGTGACCACAAATCTGGCGATCGCCGCGTACGACACCGCGGGGAGTTCCATCATCAGTGGTTCGACCAACATCGTGGCGACATCGACTGGCCGCACGCTCGCCACACTCGATACGTTCGACCAGACGAACGGCGACTATCCTACGAGCGGCCTGACAACGGACGCCTCGGGAGACCTTTTCGGGACCACCTGGGAAGGGGGAACTGGCGCCTATGACCAGGGGACGGTGTTTGAGTTTGTCAAAACCGTAGGCGGTTATTCCACCTCGCCGGTCACCGTGACGACGTTCGGCGTGGGCTGCTACAATCCCTTCGGCAACCTGATAACCGATTCCGCCGGAGACCTGTTTGGAACCGCCGGTGGAGGCGTCGACGGTGATGACGCGGTGTTTGAGATTGCGAGGAGTGGCGGCGGATACGCGACCACGCCAACCGTAATCGCCAGCTTCAACGGCGCCGCTGCCTTCACCAATTCGTCGCTGGTCGCCGACTCCGCCGGCGACCTGTTCGGAACAACGAGTGTTGGAGGCTCCCACTACAGCGGCGCGATTTTCGAAATCGTCAAGACGGCTTCCGGATACGATTACTGGCCTGTGGTATTGGCGAGTTTGCCCAGCAGCCTCGGCGGCTATTCCACGAATAGTCTGCTGGTTGACGCGTCGGGCGATTTGTTCGGGGTTTTGCCGGAAGGTGGCGCGAGCGGAAATGGTTCCGTCTTTGAACTGAAAAATGTGAACGGAACCTACGATAGCCAGCTGACCACGATAGCAAGCTTCAATGGCGGCAATGGCGCAACTCCACTGCTGGATCTTGTTGAGGATTCCGCAGGCGACCTGTTTGGGACCACAAGCTCGGGCGGCGCAAACAACGACGGCAGCATCTTCGAGATCGTCAAGACCGGCACTGGCTATTCCACCGCGCCTCTGACGTTGGCGAGCTTCAATTCCGCCACGGGAACTGCTTCCGTGGCCAGTCTGATAATCGACGCCAAAGGTAATCTGTTCGGCGCCACGGGCTCGGGCGGTGGATATGGCGGAGGGACCCTATGGGAACTCGCCGCTACCGGCGGCAACTACGCAAAAGCGCCCACGGTTCTCGCCAGCCTCACGTTGCCGCAGAACGACTCGGGTGCGCCGCAGGAAGGCCTGGCCGCTGATTCCTCGGGGAACCTGTTCATCACCACCCACGACTACGGGATAGTCGGCGGCGAGGTATTTGAGCTTACAAATTCCGGCTACCAGACAAGGGGCAACCCCTTGCTGACGTCGGCGACCAACGCGATTGTCGGCCAGGGCGTATCAAGCCAGTTGCCCGGCATCGCCCTGTCGGAAGTCGGCGCGGTGGCGGGTGAGACATTCACGGTGAAGCTCTCCGACACTTTGGGGCTGCTTTCCGCCACCGGCGCCGGGGTCAGCGGCACCGGAACCACCAGCCTGACGATCACAGGCTCGCTCGCCCAGGTGACCGCTGACCTGCTGACCCTGACCATAAGGGAAGCCCACACCGGGTCCGACACCATCACCCTGTCGGCAACCGACAACATGGGCGGCGTCGCCACCCCGGTCAGCATCGGCGTCACCATCAATGGACCGCCGGTGAGCACCTCGCCGTTCAGGGCGATCATCTCCAGGGGTGTCGGCTCGGCGATTGCAGGGTTTTCCCTGGCCGAGGCCGGCAACATCGCCGGCGAGACGTTCACGGTGCAGCTGACCGACAAGCTGGGCCTGCTCGCCGCCACCGGCGCGGGCGTTAGCGGCTCGGGGACCAACAGCCTGACAATCAGCGGATCGTATGCGCAGGTCAACGCCGCTCTGGCGACGCTGGTGGATACGGAGGCTTCATCGGGCTCCGACACCATCACCGTCTCGGCGAGCGACAGCCTGGGCGGCAGCGCAAAGAGCGTCTCCACCGCGGTGATCGTCAATGGCCCGCCGGCGATCGCCGCGCCTTACCGGGCGATCATATCGCAGGGCGTTACGGCCGCCATCAACGGGCTGGCCATTCACGAAAGTGGCGATGTCGTCGGCGAGACCTTCACGCTCAACCTGACCGATACGACGGGGCTGCTCGTCGCGGGCGGCGCCGGGGTGACCGGTTCTGGAACCAGCAGCCTGACGATCTCCGGGTCCTACGCCCAGGTGAACGCCGACCTGAAGACCCTGATGGACACGGAGGCCGCCGCCGGCGCCGACACCATCACGCTCAGCGCGAGCGACAGCCTCGGCGGCGTCGCCGCGCCCTCGACAATCGCCGTCACGGTCGACGGCCTGCCGGTGGTCGCCGCGCCATCGAGCGTGGTCCTGTCCCAAGGTGTCTCGGCTGCCATCGGCGGGGTTGCGCTGCATCAGAGCGGCATTGTCGTGGGCGAGACCTTCACGCTCAAGCTCGCCGACTCGTCCGGACTGCTCAGCGCCAGCGGGGCCGGCGTATCGGGCTCGGGAACAACCAGCCTGACGATCAGCGGTTCCTATGCCCAGGTCGCCGCCGACCTGAAGACCCTGACGGACAAGGGACCGAACGCCGGTTCCGACACCATCACCATAGCGGCGAGCGACAGCCTGGGCGGAGTCGGGGCGCCGGTCTCCATCGTCGTCACCGTCAATGGGGTGCCGGTGGTCAGCGCGCCGTTCAGGGCGCTCACGTCCCAGGGAATAGCCGACGCCATCACCGGGGTCAGTCTTGCCGAAAGCGGCATCACGACAGGCGAGATATTCACCATCAAACTGGCGGATACCCTGGGACTGCTCGCCGCCACGGGCGCCGGGGTGAGCGGCTCGGGAACCAGCAGCCTGACGATCACCGGCTCCTACGCTCAGGTGAACGCCGACCTGGCGACCCTGATGGATACCGAGCCCACGATCGGATCCGACACCATCACGGTCTCGGCGAGCGACAGCCTGGGCGGAGTCGCCAGGCCGGTCTCGATCGGGGTCATCGTCAACGGTCCGCCGACGATCGCCGCGCCACCGAAGGCGAGCCTGCCCCAGGGCGTCGCCACGGCCATCAGCGGCGTCGCGTTGCACGAAAGCGGCAATGTCGTCGGCGAGACCTTCACCCTGACCCTCACCGACACAGCGGGACTGCTCAGCGCCAGCGGCGCCGGCGTCGCGGGATCAGGAACCACCAGCCTGACGATCTCCGGCTCCTACGCCCAGGTGAACGCCGATCTGAAGACGCTGACGGACACGGAGGCCGCCGCCGGGTCCGACGTGATCACCCTTACCGCCTCGGACAGCCTGGGCGCAAAGGCGGCGCCGGTCTCGATCGCCGTGACGGTCACCGGCGCGCCGGGCGGAGCGCCGAACATCGGCCTCTTCGCCCAGGCGGTCGCCTTTGCGGGAGCGCAGGCCGGCGCCGTCGCAATCAGCGCCAGTCCGCTTCAGACATCAGGGAGCGAGCGGGCCGCACTGGCTGCGACGTTGGGAGCTCGAACACATCTCAGTTAGGAAAACCGGCGAAAACCGGGACATGATATAATTGCACCGGCCAAAACGCGCGGGTGGATAAAGACCATGCCCCGACAATCCTGGCCTTGGGCGGATCGTTACGAGGCGAGGGCGCGGCCGCCCGGCTAAGTCCGCCGATGCGCCGCCGATGGAATTGTTTGGTTGAAATATATCATGTCCCCCTTTTCTGCCTTTTCTGGGGCGGAACGTCACGACGCGAGGGCGCGGACGCGAGGCAAAGTCCGCCGATGCGCCGCCGATGGAATTATTTGGTTGAAATATATCATGTCCCCCTTTTCCCGGCGCCGTCGCAATCAGCGCCAGTCCGTTTCAGACATCAGAGAGCGAGCGGACCGCACTGGCTGCGACGTTGGGAGCTCGAACACATCTCAGTTAGGAAAACCGGGGAAAACGGGGAAAACTGGGACATGATATAATTGGGAAATCCGGGGAAAACCCGCGGGGAAAACCCGGGAAAACCCGGGAAAACCGGAAAACCGGGACATGATATAATTGCACCGGCCAAAACGCGCGGGTGGATAAAGACCATGCCCCGACAATCCTGGCCTTTGGCGGATCGTTACGAGGCGAGGGCGCGGCCGCCCGGCTAAGTCCGCCGATGCGCCGCCGATGGAATTGTTTGGTTGAAATATATCATGTCCCCCTTTTCCCTCTTTTCCCATTTGGTGGCGCGCCGGGCGATGCCGCGCTGACAGAATTGGGGTATGGTGCTCCCGTCACCGGAAAGTATGGGCTGGCGCTTGTTCATGAAAGGGCTGTTTCTGTGACGATCGCCATCGACCCGGATACAGAGAGCGCCGCCCGCCAGCTCGCTCGTCTGCGCGGCGAAACAATCGAACAAGCCGTGAGGCGAGCCGTACGCGCGGAACTGGCGCGCGCTGAACAGGCGGCGTCGGCATCTCCACCCGCCGATAGGGAGGCGCTCGTACAACGGACGATGGCGATGATCGCCGCCATCCCGCCGTTCGAAATCGACACCAACGATCCGACTGCGTTTCTCTACGATGAGCGCGGGGCGCCGTGCTGAGCTATGGGAAAACCGGGAAAAACCGGGACATGATATAAATGCACGCGCTTAGCGGGCAATTTACAAGGTTCCATGCCTCGCCAGGCGCGAATCGTCGTTCCGGATAAACCGCACCACGTCACTCAGCGCGGCAATCGGCGCGCCCCGATCGTTTTCGAGCCGGGCGACCAGACGGTCTATTTGGACTTTCTCGCGCGCGAGGCGCCCCGGCGGGACGTCGCCGTATGGGCCTAATGCCTGATGCCCAACCATGTTCATCTGATCATGACGCCGTGCACCGGCGACGCCCTGGGGCGGAACGTCACGACGCGAGGGCGCGGACGCGAGGCAAAGTCCGCCGATGCGCCGCCGACGGAATTATTTGGTCGAAATATATCATGTCCCCCTTTTCCGAAATATATCATGTCCCCCTTTTCCGGAGTTTATCCAGTGGGGACCCTATAACCGCGCTGAATAGAATCGCCGCCAACGCGGCTCGGACGGACACTGCCCGCCTCCCCGAGCTACCTATCTCCTCCCCATTGCGGTTTGCGATATTTCCGCGCAAGGCCGGCTTGTGGCGTTTGCGCCATAATACCGACCATTACAGCGAATTATCTTTCCCGCTGGCGCACACCGCGACACAAGCGGGGCCAGCGGAGATTCGGG
>JANXTX010000169.1 GCA_025352165.1 Caulobacteraceae bacterium
CTCCTGGCTGAAGAGGGGTTGAACCCCATGATCTTCAGTCAGAACCCGCCGACCCACGACACTCGCAGGCTGTTCACACGCCTCGTCGCAGCCCCACTACCGCGCTAGCGGTTTAGTCCTTTGGCGCATTGCAGAACCCACCTCTTCAGGCTGGATAGTCGCCAAGACGACGAGCGAGGCTTTCCCCTGCAGGATGAAAAGCGACCCGCGCCCTCTGCGGCGGGCCCGCAGGTATTGGCGTGCACGGCGGCCCCTCCCCTCCTACAATCGTCCTTCCCACCAACAGGGAGGATGGTCATGTTTACCTGCGTCATTCGCTATCGGGTCGAGCCGGGGAGGCTGGCGGAGTTTCGGGACTATGCGAGGGCCTGGATCGGGCTGATCCGGACGTACGGCGGGACCCACCACGGTTACTTTGTTCCCGGGGCCGGAGACGAAAGCCTGCCGGACCCGGCTTTCAGCTTTCCGGGGCTGGGCGTGGCGGCGCCGGCGGATGTCGCGTTCGCGCTGTTCAGCTTTCCGAGCGTCGAGGCCTATGACCGCTATCGCGCGGACGTCGCCGAGGACGAGGGCTGCAAGGCGGCGACGGCGCGGTTCAACGCGGCGCCGTGTTTCTCGGGCTATGAGCGTTCGTTTCTCACGCCGATCTTTGATTAGGGGGCGACTGTCGGGATCAGTGAAGAAGGCCCCAACGATCACCCTGCAATCATTCGTCCGACCCGTAATGTGCGCGACCTTGTGGGTTGGGGCGTCGTGGCGGCCCTCGGCCGGAACCAACGCCGGAGATCGCGGCGTCCCTGACCGAGCCCGCCGGCATTCGCCGCCGCGCCGATGGAAATGGGGTCAGAGTAAATAAAAAGTCTAGCGCGACTTTGATTTGCCCTGCAAATCGACTCTGACCCCATTCCCTATCAAAAAAAGGGATCAAAGGCCGAGCGGGCGGATTTCCCGAATGAGGTCAATCAGGAGCCGCAATCCGGTGGGAAGTTGCCGGCGGCCAGAGTAGTAGATGTGGAAACCGCTGCCGATAGGCGCCCAATCACCGAGCACGAGCCTCAGCGCACCGCTGTTCAGATAAGGGCGAATTATCGGCTCGGCTCCATAGATGATTCCCACGCCTGTTAGCCCGAAGCCGATCGCGGCATGGCTTTCATCGACCGTCAGAGGACCGGGCGTTGCGATCGCGATCGTTTCTCCGTCGCGTTCGAACTCCCATTGATATAGTTGGTCGTTGCCCAGGCGAATGCGGACACAGCGATGCTCTCGCAAATCCCTCGGGGTCGTGGGTGTGCCAAAGCGTTCCAGGTAGTCGGGCGATGCCGCCGCAACCCAGCGCAAGTCCGCCGAGAGCCGCTGCGCGATCATATCCTCGGGCACGGCGCCGCCATAGCGTATGCCGGCGTCGAAGCCGCTCCCGATAACGTCAATCAGCCGGTTGTTCACGCTGACATCCACCTCAACCTCTGGATAGCGCTCGACGAAGATCGGCATGACCGGATCGAGCAGAAGCGAAACAGCATCCTCGAGAATGTTCACTCTCACGCGACCGGCCGGGGCATCGCGAAAGCGGTTCAGGTTTTCCGCCGCCTGGCCGATGGTCTCGAGAGGCCCTTCGATCATGGCATGAAGTTCCTCACCGGCCGCCGTGAGGGCCACGCTTCTGGTCGTCCTGTTCAACAATCTTACGCCTCGGCGGCCCTCCAGCGCGGTGATGGCATGGCTCAACGCGGAGGCGGTGACGCCCACCTCCAAGGCTGCGCGCCGAAAATTGCGATGCTTGGCGATAGCGATGAAGTAGGCGAAGTCCGCCAAGTCTGTACGGCTCAACTGCATGGCCCACCTTACCACATTGTTGAGCGCTGTTCATCGTTTCGTTGCTCGCGAGGGGCCTAATCCAGGCCCCGGCGAAGACGTATATCCCTCTGCGGATCGTTGGCCATACGGGCGCGGTGCATTCTAAGAAAGGAACGAGAGCAATGGATATTACACGCAAGGCGGATCTCAAGACCGTCAACGGTCCTGAAGAATTCTTCACCGGAAGGGTCACCATCACGGGGCAGTTCCAGCGGCCCGCGCCATCGCGCGTCGCCGGCGCGATCGTTCACTTCGAACCTGGCGCGCGAACTGCCTGGCATACGCATCCGGCGGGGCAAACCCTGATCGTGACCGAAGGTGTCGGCTGGACCCGACTTGAGGGCGGGCCCAAGCTGGAGTTTTACGCTGGCGACGTGCTGTGGTGTCCCGCCGAGCACAAGCACTGGCACGGCGCTACGCCGCATGAGGGCATGACCCACATCGCCATCCAGGAATCTGTCAACGGCTCGCCCGTGACCTGGCTGGAGAAGGTGACGGACGAGGAATATCTCGCACCACTGGCAAGCGAACAAGCAGAGCCTGGATACGGTCCGGGTTCGAACTCTGCAAATTGAAAGGTAAGTAGCATGATATTGCAAGAGACGTTCACCCTGACCAACGGGGTGCGGATTCCGAAGCTGGGGCTCGGCACATGGATGATCCCCGACGGCGAGGCCGCACAGGTGGTGCGCGACGCGGTCGAGGTTGGCTATCGCCATTTTGACACCGCCCAGGCCTATGCCAACGAGCGCGGCGTGGGCGAGGGCCTGCGCGCCGGCGGTGTTCCCCGCGACCAGTTCTTCGTGACCACCAAGCTCGCCGCCGAGTGCAAAAGCTATGCCGAGGCCAGGGATCGCATCGACGGGTCGCTTGCGGCGCTGGGCCTGGATCAGATCGACCTGATGCTGATTCACAGTCCGCAGCCTTGGTCGGAATTCCGCGCGGGGCGGCATTTTCACGAGGGGAACCTCGAGGCCTGGCGGGCGCTGGAAGAGGCGTACGGCGCGGGTAAGCTCCGCGCGATCGGGGTCTCGAACTTCGAACGGGACGACTTGGACAACCTGCTCGACAACGGCGCGGTCAAACCGATGGTCAACCAGATTCTCGCCCATGTCAGCAACACGCCATTCGACCTGATCGACTATAGCCGGAGCAAAGGCCTGCTGGTCGAGGCCTATTCCCCGGTCGCTCATGGCGCGATGCTGAACAATCTCGAGCTTATGGCGCTGGCTGAGAAATATGACGTCGGCATCCCGCAGATCTGCATCCGCTATTGCCTCCAACTCGGGCTGCTCCCGCTACCGAAGACCGTCAACCCGAAGCATATGCGCGGCAATGCGACGCTGGACTTCGAAATCTCCGATGCGGACATGGCGATCCTCAAAAACGCCAAGGCCATCGAAGACTATGGCGAGGCGAACATGTTTCCGGTGTTTGGCAAAAAGCGGCAGATCGATAGTGCGACGCTGGAGGGCTGAACGATGAGCCGGGCCTATGACTTCAAGGGCTATTTTAGAAATGGAGTCAGAGTCATTTGCGATCCAGTGTAGCGAAACTGCAGGCATCGGAAATTCACTCCGACCCCATTTTTCACATTTTTCATTTTTCCCCGCCCTGCCTTTGCTCGATCATCGCAGCGCCAGGCTTCCCAGCAGCGCCCGGACGTCCCAAAGGCCTTGAAAAAGTCGGCGTCAAGTGTCATTCAAAATGCGTCACGTGACGGAGCTTGCTTATGGCGCTTGTAGAGCCGCTTGCCGAGGAAAGCGATTTCCGCCGTACGGTCGATCTGTTGGGAGGGCCACGGGTGCTCCATCGGTCTGTCCGCAGCGCGTTGGATACGCACGACCTGTTGCACGAGGGGTTGCCGGCGCGCGCGCTCGACCATCTCGTACGCGAAGTCACCCTTTTGCACGTCTCTCCCGTCTTGCTGGAAAAGGCGGTCGGCATCAGTCCACGCACCTACCAAAGACGGAAGAAGGATGAGGAAGATCGGCCGCTAAGCCGCGAGCAGAGCAACCGCGTCTGGAAGTTCGCGGAGACCCTCGGTCGGGCAAGCGATCTTTTCGGATCGCAGGCGGCGGCCGAAGCTTGGCTGGTCGAGCCGGCGACCGCGCTCGATCAGCGCAAGCCGATCGACCTCTTGTCGACCCCGGCCGGCGTGGAAATGGTGGAGGCGCATCTGACGCGGATCGAGTACGGCGTCTATACGTGACGCCGCTTCCGCCGCCGCTGGGCCTTGGAGACCTCGTCTTCTGGCGGCTCGACCAGGCGAAGTTCGCCAGCACCTGGGACAGTGGTGAGGGCAGTTATCTGGTCGGTGGCCGCTGGAGCTCACGCGGCGTACGCGCCGTGTATGCCGCGCTCGACCCGGCAACGGCGATTCTGGAGGTCGCGGTGCACAAGACTTTCCGAGCGCTCGACATCGTCCCGCATGTGCTCACCTCCGCGAGGATTCGCGATGTCGGCGTCGTTCGCGTGGTCGAGGCGGCCGAGATCCCCAACGCCAATTGGCTGCGGCCCGGTGCGCCTGGCGCGGGCCAGCAGTCGTTTGGCGATGACCTCCTGGCGTCGCACCCGTTCATCGTCATGCCCAGTGTCGTCTCGACCCATAGCTGGATCGTTGTCTTCGACCCGGCGATCGCCGCTGGCGGCTACGACCTTCTGGCGCAGGAGCCGTTCGCGCTGGACACCCGCCTTCATCCGCGGGCGTGACGGCGGCTGCCTGGTCGGCGGCCGTCAGGCCAACGGATAGTGCGCCGGAGCATCCATCACTTCTTCGCCCTCAACCCGGATCTCCACAACGTCGCCATTGCCGATCCGGGCCAGACCAAATTCGTGACCGAACCGGTACTCCACCAGCGCATGGATGGCGCACCCGTGCATCACCGCGATCAGCGGCCCGTCGGTCACGGCGATCACTTCGGCGGTGGCGCGGCGCGGGAAAGGGGGCTGGCAATCAGCGTCGCCGGGCCGATCTCCCGGGAGGCCATGAAGGCGGCGAGGCGCGTGGCCCGCTCGCGCCCGCGCTCGCTCAGGGGCGAGTCAACCTTGCCATCAAGGCGGCCATCCGCGTTGGCCTGTGACTGGTAGTGGCGAACAAGGAGTATCTGGCGGGGCATGGATGTCGTTTACGAAGGAGGTAGCGGGACGTCTATGAGGGGCGGCGGGGCGTTCGTCACGGCGCTGGAGCGCCATGCTGGCCGCCGGGTCGGGGCCGCCCCGAGGTTCAAAACCGAGGGCTTGGCGACGGCGAGATGGGTGCACTGTCACCAGAATTCCCAGAATTCCAGCGGGTGGAGAGCCAACGGTCTGCCTGATTGCCCACCCCGCGAGCCACACCCCCTTCGCCGCTTGTTCCCAAATATGAAACGCCCTAGGATCGCGCATGCAGGTGATCCCCCGTCGTACGCTTCGGCAGTTCTGGGAGACCCATCCGCAAGCGGCGACGCCATTGCGGACCTGGTACGCCGGCGTGACGGCGGCGGTTTGGGAGTCACCCCAGGATATCAAGAATGACTTCGGCGCCACAGTGGATTTTATTGGAGACAACCGCGTGATCTTCGACATCGCCGGCAACAAGTACCGCCTGATCGTTCACGTCTCCTATCTCTACAAACGCGTGCTGGTGAAGTTCGTCGGCACACATTCATCCTACGACTGGATCGACCCGGAGACCGTGCGATGAACGATATCCGTCCCCTTCGCCGCGAGGCCGACTATGACGCCGCGCTGCAATCGATCGAAGTCTATTTTGAGGACGAGCCGACGCCGGGCTCGCCCGAGGCTGACCGTTTCGATCTGCTGGCGCTGGTCATCGCCGACTATGAGGCGCGGCATTGGGCGATCGAGCCCCCGGATGCGCCGGACATCCTGCGAGACCAGATGGAGCGCCGTGGCCTGAAGCAGGCTGACCTTGCCGCCGTGATCGGCTCGAAGGCCCGGGCGTCCGAGGTCCTCAACCGCCGCCGTTACCTGACCCCGAAACAGGCCTGGAAGATCCATCAGGCCTGGCGCATCCCCGCGGAGGCGTTGATCAAACCCTATCCTCTACAGCCCGCCCGCCAATCCTGATGCCGCGCGTGGTGCGCGATTTCACACAGTGCGGCTATCGGAAGGGATTGCGGTGAAAGTGCACTTTATTCGCGGCATTGGAGGTCCGTGTCGCCCGCGGTGGTCGGCCAATTAGTGCACTGTCACCGAATTACCCGAATTACCCACCGAATTACTGGCGATCATTGTCGCCGGGATTAAGGGGACACCATGCTTCTATCCCGCCACCATGACCGCCCTGTTCAGGCGGCCAGCGGCTTGATGGAGAGTTGGAACCCAAGCGCCTTGACGACCGCCGTCACCGTGGCGAGTGTCGGGTTCCCCTCGGGGGAGAACGCCTGATAGAGCGTCTCGCGCGCCAGTCCGGTTTCGCGCGCGATCGCGGTCATGCTCCGGGCGCGCGCCACATCGCCGATAGCGGAAGCGATGAATGCGGGATCGCCATCGGCGAACGCCTCCTCAAGGTAAGCGACGATCCGATCCTCATCCACGAGAACCTCGGCCACATCAAAGGGCTTTGTCTGTACGGACACTTCAAACCTCCTTCGCCAATGCCTTTGCCGCAACGATATCCCGTCCCTGGGTAGACTTGTCGCCACCACAAAGCAGGATGACCACGACCTCGCCACGCCGCACGAAATATACCCGATAGCCAGGACCGTAGTGGACACGGAATTCGCTCACGCCTTCCCCAACGGGCGCGACATCGCCGAAGTTGCCCTCGGCGATCCGTCTGATCCGCGCGGCGATCTTGGCCACGGCCCGAGCGTCTCGCAGAGCGTTCAGCCAGCCAAGGAACTGGTCCGTGCGGCGAACTTCCATCTGTCAGATATAATTAACAAATCAGCTCGGGTCAACCGATCGCGCGAATCGAGCCCAGCGCCCGTACGTGACGCCATTTCCGCCGCCGCCGGGGATTCTGGAGGCCCCGTCTTCTGGCGGCTCAACCAGGCGAAGCTCGCCAGTACTGGGGACAGCGGCAAAGGCGGGGGCCGGATCGGTGGCCCTCAGCCCCGCGGATAGTGCGCCGGGGGATCGCTCACTTCGCCGCCCTCCACCCAGAATTCCACGACGTCGCCATTGCCGATCCGGTGCAAGCCGAATTCGTGGCGAGGAAATGGGGTCAAAGTGAATAACGTGTCTTGAGGAAATGGATATGGCGTCACCGCAATTGCGCCGCGTTGAGCCCTCGCCTGCAGGGCTAGGCAGCGGCAGGCGCCAGTGGTGCGCTGAGCTCGGTGCGCGCCGGGGCGCTCTCCTTGACAAACATCATGGCTACGAGGCCGATCGCAACCGCGGTCGTCATATACCAGGCCGGAGCCATCGGGCTTCCAGTCACCTTGATCAGCCAGGTCACGAAGAACTGGGCGCCGCCGCCAAAGACCGAGATGGCCAGGGCGTAGACAAGAGCCAAGCTGCCGGCTCGGACTTTCCTGGGCAGGGACTCGGTGATCGCCACGAGGTTGGCGGTGGCGGCCAACGATGCCAGGGCGCTGATCAGAAAGGTCGCTCCGTAGAGCACGCCAGGCGTCTTGAAGGTGTTCATGAGCCAGTAGCAAGGCATGGCCAGCGCGAGTAGGCAGATCCAGGGAACGATCATCGTCGGTTTGCGACCGAAGCGATCGGACAAGACGCCGCCCGCCAGGCTGAAGGCCATGCCGGCCGTGCCACTGGCGACCGTCGCGCCTAGCGAAATATTGGCCGGGAGGCCCAGGGTCGCCTGTGCGTAGGTGGCCAGGTAGGTCAACATGTAGCTGACCGTGGTGGCGGCCGCCAAGATCATGAACCCACGGACCACCAGCCCCACATAGGCGGTGGTTGTCGCGGGCCCGATGTCGGCGTGGAGGCTCGGTTGGTGCAGGGTCTCCTCCAGGTTCCGCCGCAAAGCCAAGCCGACGGGGATGATCACGCCACCGATGAGGAACGCCAGGCGCCAGCCCCAGGCGTCGAGGGCGCCCGCGGAGAGAAGGGTCGCCAGCACGACCCCGATCGCGCCGGCCGCGAATGTTGCCGCCTCCTGGCCGACGAACTGCAGAGACACGAAGAAGCCTCGCCGTCCCGCCGGCGCCGCCTCCATGAGGTAGGCCGTGCTGCTGCCCAGTTCGCCACCAAGAGCGAAGCCCTGGATCATGCGCAGCGCGATCACCAGGATCGGCGCGGCGACGCCGATGGTGGCATAAGAGGGCATGGCGGCGATCCCCAGCATGCCGGCTCCCATCAGGCCGAAGGAGAGCAGCATCGCGGGCTTTCGGCCGACCCGGTCAGCCATCCGCCCGATCACCAGCGCTCCCAGCGGCCGGGTCAGGAACCCGGCGCCGAAGGTTGCTAGCGTGGCCAGAAGGCTGGTGGTGGGATCATGCGACGGAAAGAAGGTTCGCCCGATCTGCACGGCGAAGTAGGCGAAGGTCAGGAAGTCGTAAAACTCGAGCGCGTTGCCACTGACGACCGCGGCCACGTTGCGCGCAGACGGCCCACCGCGCGCGCCACGTTCCATCACGGTCATCAATTTTGCCCTGCCACCCCGGACAAATTTTCACTGGGCGCGGGGAAAGTCAACCGAATGGCTCGCTCCAAACCCAGTAAGAAAGCGGACGTCTCGACCGCGCGCAACGGGTCGATAGTCACGGTTGACGTCGGATTTCGGTGACGGATTTCGGTGACGCCATATCAAATGTTCAATTAGGCAAAGCGCCACGGCCTGGCGGCAGATGCAATTAAGGTAATTGATATGGCGTCACCGTAATTCATCGCGCACAACGGACGTGAAAACTGAAGACGCCACGCCCCATGCGAGGACCCATTCCTCAAAGGGCGGGACGCCAGATCAGGCGCGACGGGACGCCCACCGCAAGAGAGCGCTTCACAGGGAGGCCGCCCCGTCATAGGCTCTCCAGCAACAAGAAATATCGGGAGAGCACCATGGATGGATCAGTGGGCCTGGGCGCGTCGGTTCCACCCGACCCATGGTCGATCCCCCTCGACAGGATCGATCCCAGCCAGGCCGAACTCTACACCAGCGGCATGCAGTACGCCTACTTTCGCCGGTTGAGGCAGGAAGATCCTGTTCACTACTGCGCCGAGAGTCAGTTCGGTCCGTATTGGTCGATCACGACCTTCAACGACATCATGGCGGTGGATTCGAACCACGCGGTGTTCTCGTCCAGCCCCACCATCGTGATCGGCGACATGCCCGAGGGGGAAGACCCGCCGATGTTCATCGCGATGGATCCGCCGCGCCACGATGTGCAGCGCAGGGCGGTGACGCCGGCGGTCGCGCCCGCCCGTCTCGCCGACCTGGAGGCGGTGATCCGTCGCAACGCATGCGAGATCCTGGATGGCCTGCCCTTGAACGAGACCTTCAACTGGGTCGAACGGGTGTCGAAGGAGCTGACCACCCGCATGCTGGCCGTGCTGTTCGATGTGCCGTTCGAGGACCGTCATCTGCTGCCCTACTGGTCCGATGTGACGACGACCACCGAGACGGTCGGCATCGCCGTCGACATGGAGGAGCGTCAGCGCGTGCTGATGGAGTGCCTGGAGTATTTCACGCGGATGTGGCGGGCCAAGGCGGACAAGCCGCCGACCTTCGACTTCATCTCGCTGTTCGCGCATAACCCGCAGACGCGCGGCATGGTGGACAATCCCATCGAACTGCTGGGCAATCTGATGCTGCTGATCGTCGGTGGCAACGACACCACGCGCAACTCGATTTCGGGCGGCGTTCTGGCGCTCAATCAGTACCCGGACGAATATGCCAAGCTGAGGGCCAACCCGTCGCTGATCCCGAACATGACGCCGGAGATCATCCGCTGGCAGACTCCGCTGGCGCACATGCGGCGCAACGCCCTCAGCGATTTCGAGCTGCACGGCAAGACGATCCGCAAGGGCGACAAGGTGGTGATGTGGTACGTATCAGGTAATCGGGACGAAACCGTGATCGAACGGCCGGACGATTTCATCATCGACCGGCCACGCTCGCGCCATCATTTGTCGTTCGGTTTTGGTATCCACCGCTGCATGGGCAACCGCGTGGCCGAGATGCAGCTTCGCGTTCTGTGGGAAGAGATCATGGCGCGGTTCAGGCACGTCGAAGTGGTCGGCGAGCCGGTGCGTGTACTGTCGAATTTTGTGCAGGGTTACGAAGATCTGCCGGTGCGAATCGCCGCCTGAAGGCGGCGCTATGCACCAGACGGATCGCTTTCGGCCGACCTCGGCAGCACGCTCAGCTCCGCATAGCCTGTCGCGGGATCCGGCGAGCGACGGAACTCGAAGTCTCGTAGTTCGCCGATCACCACTTCCGCGGTGGTGTTGACGATGCAGCCGTGGACGAGGTGGCCGCCGATGCAGGCGCCGTCAGATCGCGACAGGCTGATGTGGAGGTGCAGGCCGTCCGGACCCAGCGTGCCGGTCAGCGAGACGATCTCCATGGGCTCGGCGAATGCCCTGAACACCTCCGCGTCCCCGGCGGCGGCGGGCATCCGCAGGCGGGCGTGGGAGAGGCTGCCCACGCAGGTCAGCATGCAGCCGGCGCGAAGGCCATTGTCGCGGGTGAAGCGCTCCAGCTCCGCTTTCAGATCGGTCCGGGGGGGCAGGCGGAAGGCGTGGGTGAGCATGGCGGATTCTGAACGAAGGTAGTCAGATTGAATAAACCGTCACGCCAAGCCCCCAAGAACGGCGACCAAGGACCCAAGGCGATTCGCGGCCCGGGCGATCCTCAGCCCCATTTGAAGACGCAGAGTTTGTTGCCATCCAGGTCGCGCAGGTAGGATCCGTAGAACGGGCTGGCGTCGCCGCCGCGCGGGCCAGGGTCGCCTTCGTTGGCAGCGCCAAGCGACAGGGCAAGGGCGTGAATCCGGTCGACGTCGGCGCGGCTTGCCGCTTCGAAGGCGGTCATCTGACCGTTGCCAACCACATGAGGTTGGCCGTCGTAGGGGCCGAGGACACCAAACTTCAGCTTGCCCTCGGCGCCATAAATCATGCCCCCGCTGGGATGCGGAAACAGCGGCGTCAGTCCGAGTTCCGGCAAAAGCGCGCCATAGAAAACCTTGGCCGCCTCGAGTGCGTTCGAACCGACAACCGAATATCCCCGCATGGAATCCAACCCTCAAAATTTATCGTCATGTTGGCCAAACACGGGCCGGTTTGTCCATCGGTCCCCGGAAAAAAGGCCCGGCGAGGACGCTGGGTCGGGAATTGCGGATTTGCCCTGATCGCGGCGCCGGGCACTGCCTCAATTTGAATTTAAGGGCGGATGATATCGCCTGAACGCCGACGCTCCTATATGCTTAGCGCAAAGCAAGGGGGCGACGATGCCGATCACTAAGACGCTGCATGAGGCGTTCCAGTTTTTCAAAGCGAAGGCCGCGAATCCACGATGGGGATGGGCTGCCCAAAGTGATGACGGCAAGACCGTTGTCGTAACTATGTGGCGCGATTTGATCGACGATGATGGCAAGGTTCTTACCTACGGCAATCGCCAAGGTGCTGGAGGCGATTCATGGATGAAGCTTCCAGGCAATCGCGACCGGATCAGGAAGCTGCAACATGTGTGGGATAATTGCGGTCGCCTGTTCCGCGTGGTTATCATCGATGCTGTGGACACCAAAGCTGGCGCGAGAAACACGCGAAAAAAATATTACGCGGCCGAAACTCTTGTGATGAAATTGGACAGCCCTGTGGACCCGGATACCGGGGTATTTCGAGCACGTAGCGTGGAGCGCTGAACATGCCCACCGGACCTAAAGGCCAGAACCGCCCGGCCGACGTGATCGGCAACGCCGTGCACGTCATGAAGGTGCTCACTGGCGAAGCTGACGACAACACGCCAGCGCCTGTTGATGACAGCAAGGACCCCGCCGCCGTGTCTATGGGACGCAAGGGGGGCGCTGCGCGGGCGGCGAGCATGACGCCAGAGCGTCGAGCGGAGATAGCGCGGGCGGCGGCGGCGAGGCGGTGGGCCAAGGAATAATTCTAGGAATATTTTTCTTGATTTTTGTCGCCCTTTGGAGCATGAATCACATGCCACTGAAGGATGCGGACCATGGAATGGACGATGGAAGACGCGATGAGCGCGCTCGATCCACATTTCGACGTGATTGACGCCATATGCCGCACGGGTCTGGCTACGTATCGGCGGTATCCGCCAGAGATGTTGATTGAGCATAGCTCTCGCGCCGCCGCCACATGCACCTACGACCACATGGTTGCGCAAGCCGAGAGGAGTTTGACTGGCCGGGATGGCGTGATGTTTCTTGATATTCGCGGCCTAAAAGTGTGGGTCATAGACAACAAGACCGTCATTCGATTCAAAAAAATGGACGAAGACGGCCATTCTCGTAACTATCCCACTAAGCAAGCCAAGGATTACGACAGGCAACAACAACTTCCCGGCCTGCCCTTTCCTCCGCTAAATCTGGTCGCGGGCTATTTGATGGATGCCACGGGGACGGAAGTCGTTCGCGTGCAAGTGTCGCGACCTCTTGGAAAGCTTATCGATTGGTGTGCTGCGATAGTGCCCGCATCTGAATGGAAGATTGGCGAGCGCCGTTGGGTAGTTGTTAACGCACGCTTTTAATCCGGCGTTCTTGTGGAAACGCTTAATCATCACATGCTCACTCTCGCGAGAGAGGCTCGGGGACTTACTCAGGAGGAGTTCGCCGACGCGATAAGCGTTGGGCAAGGCACGCTGTCGAAATACGAAACTGGCGTGTATCCCGTGCCGGTCGAATTTGGGGAGCGTGCATCGGTGACGCTCGGCTACCCAACGGAGTTCTTTTACCAAGCTGGCCGTCCATACGGGTTTCCGCCGTTTCATTACAGGAAGCGCAAAAAGCTTTCTAAGAAGGCGTTGGGAAAAATTGTTGCTGAAATGAATATTCGGAGAATGCACGTTCAAAAATTATCGATCTCATTTGACGTGCCTTCAAACCATTTCATTCCGGAAATTGACGTTGATGAGTATCAAGGTCGCACCAAAAGGCGCCCCGACGTTGAAGACCTATCTCGATCTGTGCGCGAATCGTGGATGATTCCCGATGGTCCGATCGCCAATATGATTGAATTGCTGGAAGACAATGGCGGCGTAGTAGTTCCATGCGATTTTGGCTCTGATTTGATCGATGCAATGAGCCAGCGTGTGGACGGAATGCCCGTCTTGTTTTTCGTGAACGTCAACGTCCCGGCAGATCGACTGCGCTTCACGCTCGCACATGAGCTTGCTCACATGGTCCTTCACACGGTAAACTTTAAAGACGACGAAGAAATGGAGCTTGAGGCCGATAATTTTGCGGGCGCATTTCTCATGCCAAAAGACGAAATTAAGGTCCATCTTAGAAAGTTTGATTTGAGGCATTTAGCCAATATGAAGGGTTATTGGAAAGTCTCTATGAGCGCGATTGCCATGCGGGCGTCCTTTCTACAACTTATCACTCCCTATCAGAAAAAAACGTTCTTCATGGAGATGAATAAACTCGGCTTGGCACGTCGCGAGCCCAACGCGCCGCCTCCGGAATACCCTAAAATGATAGGCCGCATGATTGAATTTCACCGCAAAAGGCTCGGCTATAGCGATGGTGACCTTGCGCGGCTTCTGTGCCTGAACGCAGAGGAATTTCACGCAATGTACGCGCCAGACGCGAAATCAGCGACGCCCCATTTAAGGCTTGTGAACTGAACATTTCTGCTTGACGCTAAGCATATGAGGTCATATTGAAATGGGCATGAACAAGTTGCCCACCACGAAGCGCGCCAAAATCCTCATCCTTCTTTGCGAAGGCATGTCCATGCGGGCCATCTCCCGTTCGGAAGACGTGAGCCAAAACACGATCGCCAAAATCCTCGTCGATGCAGGCACGGCCTGCGCCGAGATGCACGACGAAATGGTTCAGGGCGTGAAGGCTTCCAAAATCCAGTGCGACGAAATTTGGGCCTTCAACTATTGCAAGCAGCGCACTGTCGCGACCGCCAAGGCGGCGCCCGCCGACGCTGGCGATATCTGGACGTGGACCGGCATCGACGCGGATAGCAAGCTGATCGTTTCCTATCTGGTCGGTGATCGCTCGGGACAGGCAGCAATCGAGCTTATGGACGATTTGCGCTCGCGTCTGGTCGATCGCGTCCAGATCACCACCGATGGCCACCGCGCCTATCTGGAGGCCGTGGAAGGCGCATTCGGTGGCGACGTGGACTATGCACAGGTCATCAAGCAATACGGCCCCACGCCGTCGCCAGCGGGCCGTTACAGCCCGGCCGAATGCACGGGCATCCGCAAGACTTCGATCGAAGGCAATCCAGACATGAACGCGGCGAACACGTCTTTCGTGGAAGCTCACAACAAGACGATGCGGATGCACATGCGCCGCTTCACGCGCCTGACGAACGGCCATTCCAAGAAGGTGGCGAACCACGCTCACACGGTCGCGCTCTACACGATATATTACAATTTCATTCGGACACATTCCAAGCTGAAAATGACGCCAGCTATGCAAGCTGGGATTGCTTCCACCTTCCTGTCATTTGGTGACGTGATTGCGCGGATCGATGTGGCGAACCCCGCGCCTGTTCGCGGCCCGCGCGGTCCTTACAAAAAGAAGATTGGAAACTGAGGCAGTGCCCGGCGCCCAGGGCTCCGAATCCGGGTTAACAAGCGTTAGCTTTTAGGATGGTGTAGAGATAGTCGGTATCCCATCCGGCGACTTTTCTCCTTAATTTGAGACTGGTTTTGGCTGGTGCGGGGGGCTTGCTGGTTTTGCGACGCAGCCCGGT
>JANXTX010000192.1 GCA_025352165.1 Caulobacteraceae bacterium
GCCAGGTCGCTCGGCGAACTGGCGCTCACCCGGATCGAGGACGCCAAATCAACCGATGCCAAATTGGCGCCGGGCGAAGATCCCACGGCCGCCTTCTCGAAGATCAGCCAGACCATCCGCCGCACCATCGATCTGGAGGCCAGGCTCGCCGAACCTCTCGCCATCCGTCGCACCGGTCTGGCCGCCGCGCGGTCCGCCAGACGCGCGGCGCTCGACGAGGCCCACAAGACGGCCGTGGATGATGCGATCGAATATGCCCTGGCCGACGCCTTCTGTGGTGTCCACCCTGAACCGGATGGTGATGAACTCGACAAAGTCCGGTCGGTCGCGGAGGACTTCAGTTGGGAATTCGACGAATTCCGCGACTACCTCGACCGCCCCGTCGGTGAGACGGTCGCCAGGCTGTGCGCGAAACTCAATTTCGATCCAACCAGCTGCATCGACGAGGGTGGAACCTGGATGGTTCGCTGCCCGCCTCAGGAACGCAAGACCGCCCGCAACCCGATGACAGGGGCGCCGGTCTGTTACGCGGAGACATCCCTTGCCGACCTCAGCCTGCCAGATTCGGCAAGCGGGCTGGCCGCAACCGGACCCCCGCCGTAGTCACGGTCTCCTTCGCCCGTCGTCCTTCCATTATTGTGTCGTTAGGCAATGCCGGCCCGGACAACCGTGGCTCTCGTCGTCGATAATTTCCACAAGGCGGACATCAAAAGCGTTCAATGACGCCAAGCGATGGCTCCCCGGGCAGGACTCGAACCTGCGACAAGCCGGTTAACAGCCGGCTGCTCTACCAACTGAGCTACCGAGGATCAGACCATCTCTGAAGGATGGGGCTATTACGCTGGCCCGCGCCGGGACGCAAGCAACCGGAGTGAAGTGATTTCGTCAATTGCAGCCTTCCGGAAATCATTGGGGCGCCTTGGCGGTTTTCGCGGGGCCGCCGATGGCGTAGGTCAGCGCGCCATGCAGCTTGCCGACTTCGATTTTGAACTGCCCGACGATCGCATCGCCCTGCGTCCCGCGGTCCCGCGGGATGCGGCGCGGCTGCTGTGCGTTGAACGGGCCGGGGGATTCGCCGACATGCGGGTTGCGGACCTGCCGGATCTATTGCGGGCGGGCGATGCCCTGGTGTTCAACGATACCCGCGTGATCCCAGCCCGGCTGTTCGGCATCCGTGATCGCGATGGCCAGACCTGCGCGGTCGAGGCGACGCTGCACCAGCGTCTCGACGCCGCTCGCTGGACGGCCTTCATGCGTCCCGGCAAGCGCCTCAAGCCGGGCGATAGGGTGGTGTTCGGTGAGCATAGCGACCGGGCGTGCGCGCTGACCAGCCTGACCGCCACTGTCGCCGCCAAGGGGGAGGGGGGAGAAGTCACCCTCGCGTTCGACCTTGCCGGTCCCGACCTCGATCTGGCGATTGCCGGGAACGGAATGATGCCGCTGCCGCCCTATATCGCCGCGAAGCGAGGCGAGGACGAACAGGACCGTCTCGACTACCAGACCGTCTATGCGCGTGTGGATGGCTCGGTCGCCGCGCCGACCGCCGGCCTGCACTTTACGCCCGACCTGTTGCGACGGCTGGCTGAGCATGGCGTCTCCAGCCATTTCGTCACCCTGCATGTCGGCGCCGGCACTTTCCTGCCGGTCAAGGTCGAACGTATTGCCGAGCACCGTATGCACGCGGAGTTCGGTGAGGTCGGCGCTGATGTCGCCGATGCGCTCAACCGGATTCGAGCGAAAGGCGGACGAATCATTTGTGTCGGAACGACCTCCTTGCGGCTGCTGGAGAGCGCGACGGACGACGATGGCGTGATCCGGCCCTATGCATCGTCGACCTCGATCTTCATCACGCCTGGCTATCGGTTCCGCGCCGCCGATGGACTGATGACGAATTTCCATCTGCCGAAATCGACCCTGTTCATGCTTACGTCCGCCTTCAGCGGACTTGAGACGATGCGCCGCGCCTACGCCCACGCGATCGCTTCTGGCTATCGTTTCTATTCCTATGGCGACGCCAGCCTGCTGTGGAGAGTCGACTGATGGCCGCCTTTCCGTTCGAGATAGACGCGACCGACGGCGCGGCCCGCACCGGCAGGCTGGTGACTTCGCGTGGTGTGATCGAGACACCGGCGTTCATGCCCGTCGGCACCGCCGGCACGGTCAAGGCGCTCACCGTTGATCAGGTCCGTGATAGCGGCGCGCAGATCCTGCTCGGCAACACCTATCACCTGATGCTGCGACCAACCGCGGAGCGCGTGAAGCGACTGGGCGGCCTGCATCGCTTCATGCGCTGGAGCGGGCCGATCCTTACGGATTCCGGTGGCTTCCAGGTGATGTCGCTCAGCAAGATCAACAAGGTGAAGGAGGAGGCGGTCAGCTTTCAGAGCCATATCGACGGCTCGAAGCACGTCCTTTCCCCTGAACGCTCGATCGAGATCCAGGCCGATCTGCTGGGCTCCGACATTGTCATGCAGCTCGACGAATGCGTTGCCTGGCCGGCGGAGTTTGACCGCGCATCAGCAGCCGTCGGCTTGTCTGCCCGATGGGGTGCGCGTTGCAAGACGGCTTTCGGCGATCGCGACACCCAGGCGCTGTTCGGTATCCAGCAGGGCTCGACCTTCGAGCCGCTGCGCCGCGAGTCGTCCGAGCGGCTGATGGAAATTGGTTTCGACGGCTACGCCATTGGCGGTCTTGCGGTCGGGGAGGGGCATGCGGCCATGTGCGAGGTGCTGGACTACGCGCCGGGAATGCTGCCGGCCGATCGTCCGCGCTATCTGATGGGCGTGGGCAAGCCGATCGATCTGGTCGAGGCGGTGGCGCGCGGCGTCGACATGTTCGACTGCGTGCTGCCGACCCGGTCAGGCCGCCACGGGCAGGCCTGGACCCGTAATGGTCCGGTCAATCTCAAGACCGCCCACTTCGCCGACGACGACACCCCCCTCGACGCCACGATCGACTGCCCGGCCCGTCGCGACTACTCGAAAGCCTACCTTCATCACCTTGTAAAAGCAGAAGAAATCCTCGGACAAATCCTGCTGTCCTGGCACAACCTTGCCTTCTTCCAGCAGATCATGTCCGAACTCCGAGCGGCCATCCGCTCCGGAACCCTCGACGCCTACCGCCAGACCTTTCGCGCCGGCCTGACCTAAACTCCTCCCTCCCCATGATGGGCAGGGAGGAAGATTTGCCACCCGCCCTTCAAATTCGGCGCGGCTTACTCTAGAAGGCCCGCTCCCCATTCTCTTTAAGTGAACGAACGCCGGAACCCCCATGGCCGCCCAATACATTTTCCAGATGCAGGGTCTCTCGAAGACCTATCCCGGCGGCAAGAAGGTGTTCGAAAACATCTGGTTGTCGTTCTATCCTGACGCGAAGATCGGCGTCGTCGGCGTCAACGGCTCGGGCAAGTCGACCCTGCTGAAGATCATGGCCGGCCTCGACAAGGAGTTCAACGGCGAGGCTCGCGCCGTCGACGGCACCAAGATGGGTTACCTGGAGCAGGAGCCCAATCTCGATCCAAGTCTCGATGTCTGGGGCAACGTCATCGCCTGGTGCGACGAAAAGAAGACGTTTGACGCCTACAACGCCGTCGCGGCCAGGATGGGGGAGGAATACTCGGACGAACTGATGGCGGAGATGACCGTCCTCCAGGAAAAGCTCGACGCGCTCGATATCTGGGACATCGATTCCAATATCGAGATGGCGATGGACGCCTTGCGCTGCCCGCCGGATGACTCGCCGGTGACCAACCTTTCCGGCGGTGAACGCCGTCGCGTGGCGCTGGCTCGTCTGCTGCTGTCGAAGCCCGACATGCTGCTGCTGGACGAGCCGACCAACCACCTCGACGCCGAATCGGTGGCGTGGCTGCAGCATCACCTGGAGAATTTCCCGGGTTGCGTGATCCTTGTCACCCACGATCGCTACTTCCTCAATCAGGTCACCAAGTGGACGCTGGAGCTCGATCGCGGCAAGGGCATCCCATTCGAGGGCAACTATTCAGGCTGGCTGGAGCAGAAGGAAAAGCGCGTCCGCCAGGAGCAGAGCGAGAGCGAGGCCCGCCAGCGCGCCATGGCCCGCGAACTGGAATGGGTGCGCTCCTCCGCCAAGGCCCGCCAGGCAAAATCCAAAGCGCGTCTCGCGGCTTACGACGAAATGGTCAACCAGCAGGAGCGCGAGAAGCAGAGCTTCGCCACCATCCAGATTCCGCCCGGTCCACGGCTGGGCAACGTGGTCATCGAGGTCGAGGGCCTGGAAAAGGAGTTTGGCGACAAAGTCCTGTTCAAGGGCCTGACGTTCAAGCTGCCGCCCAACGGCATCGTCGGCGTCATCGGCCCCAACGGCGCCGGCAAGTCGACCCTGTTCAAGCTGATCACCGGCCAGGAGACACCCGACGCCGGCAAGATCCGCCTGGGCGAGACCGTCAAGCTCGCCTACGTCGACCAGAGCCGCGACGATCTCGCGCCGACCGACACCGTCTGGCAGGCGATCTCCGGCGGCCTCGACGTGATGAAGATCGGTAACCGCGAACTGATCAGCCGCGCCTACGTCGGCTCGTTCAATTTCAAGGGCGGCGACCAGCAGAAAAAGGTCGGCTTGCTGTCGGGCGGTGAGCGCAACCGCGTCCACCTCGCCAAGACCCTGACCACCGGCGGCAACGTCATCCTGCTCGACGAACCGACCAACGACCTGGACATCGAGACGCTTCAGAACCTTGAGGATGCGCTGGAGCAGTTCGCCGGCTGCGCCGTCGTCATCAGCCACGACCGCTGGTTCCTCGATCGTCTGTGCACCCACATCCTCGCGTTCGAGGGCGACAGCCACGTGGAATGGTTCGAAGGCAACTTCGAAGCCTACGAGGAAGACAAGAAGCGCCGCCTCGGCGCCGACAGTCTCATCCCTCACCGCATCAAGTTCCAGAAGTTCGCGCGTTAACGCCGACGCTCCCCCGTTCCTCGGCACGGGGGGTGGCGCGGGCGGTATGGTCAACGCGTCTTCGAAGGCGCTATGGTGCTGGGATAGCCGCCGTACGGGTGCGCCGATGTCCAACTCCAAGCCAGCACTGCTGATCGTCCAGCCGCATCTCGGCGTGTTGGCCACTTACCTGGAGCAAGACTTCACAGTCTGGCGCCTGTGGGAGGGACCGCCTCTCGAAGCCGTCTCGGTCATTCGCGCCATGGTCGTCGCCGGCGAGTATCCGGTCGACAAGGCTTTCGCGGAGAGCTTGCCAAACCTTGGCCTGATCGCCTGCTTCACGGCTGGCTACGATGGTATCGATCTTTCGTGGGCCCGCGCGCGCGGGCTGCAGGTAAGTCATTCGCCTGGCGCGAACCATGAAGATGTCGCCGACCACGCATTTGGCCTGATGATTTCGGCCTGGCGCAGGATTGTCGAGGGCGACCGGAAGGTGCGCGGGGGCGAGTGGACGCCGGGGGGCAAGATGCTCACCCCCTCTCTTGCCGGCCGGAACATTGGCATTGTCGGTCTCGGCGATATTGGCGTCGCGGTCGCCCGGCGCGCTGACGTGTTCGGATTGAATGTCGCGTGGTGGGGGCCGCGTGAGAAGCCTGATGCGCCCTGGCCTCGGGCCGACAGTCTTGAGGCGTTAGCCGGCCAGAGTGATATTCTGATGGTCGCATGTCGCGCCACGGAAGAAAACCGTGGTCTGATCTCGCGCGAGATCGTCGAGGCGCTAGGGCCGGATGGGCTTCTCATCAACGTCTCGCGTGGGCAGGTTGTTGACGAGGATGCGCTGATTGAGGCCCTTAGATCAGGTAGCCTCGGGATGGCCGCGCTGGACGTATTTCAGGTAGAGCCCACCGCGCCAGAGCGTTGGTCGGACGTGCCCAATACCGTGCTCACGCCCCATACAGCCGGCGCCACGTCGGCGGCGATTCCGAAGATGGTCGCGCTGACCCGCGAAAATCTTCGGCGCTTCTTTGCTGGTGAACGGGTGGCCAATTCCGTTTTCGACCAGCAACAGCCTTAGTCCTGTTCAATCGTCAGGGCGGCGGCGTCCAGCGCGGCGGCGACATCGGCAACCTGCTGTTCGCTTAGCTTTCCGCGCTCAAGGCGCAGGCGTAGCGCCAGTTTGAGGTTTTCAAAGGCGCGGACCAGCTGAGGCGGGGTCGTGTTTCCAGCCCGTTTGGCGACTTCCGTTATGCGCGCGAAGATGGCGTCCACGGTCGCCTTGTTCTGCCGGAGCGCCTCTCGTCCTTCGTCGGTGATCGAATAGGCTTTCTTTGCGCCGTCCCCGATCGCCATCGTCAGGTAGCCGAGATCCTCAAGCAATGTGAGGGTCGGATAGACCGTGCCGGGGCTTGGGCTGTACGCGCCGCCGAGTCGGTCCTCGATTTCCTTGATCAACTCGTATCCGTGGCTCGTCTTTTCGGCGATGAGCTGCAGTATGACATACCGTAGGTCGCCCTGTTCGAAGACGCGCGAGCCGCGGCTGGAGTGTTGATGCCGATGATAGGAATCTGGTCGATGAGACTCGGCGGGGTCTGTGGATTTCCGCGAGCGGATATAACTACGATGCATTAATGATATTGTCCGTTACGTGCGAGATATATCGCACATTTCGATATATCAGTATGCGCTCTAACTTTGCAATCCCGTTTCGAAAAGATTTTTCCAGCAGCCACTCGCGGACGCATTTTGCTTAGGGCGAAATGCGACTGGTCGTTGCGAATTCCCCCCGCCGAGTGGCGCCAGGGCCGCCGAAACTTTCCTGCGACTTAGCGCGAGGTATCAGCGAAATATGGGTCGTTCGCCATTGCCCGGAATGCAGCTAGCCCAGCTCCCTGTAGATGATAACCGGAGCCGCCGTAGTCAGGGTGTTCCCTGGAGTATTTGCCGTTACCGTTCCAATAGAGCACCGCCTTGATTGCCGGATGGGTTTTGAGAAACTCGCGGGCCGTGGTCAACCATTCTGTCTGCGCGTCGGTGGCGAGTCGCGAGTCGTTGACTGCGCCTGTCTCCGCGATCATCAGGGGCTTACCCAAGCCTGACGTCTGAGTGTAAAACGCCTGGATCGCTGCGTCGGTAGCGAAGGATCGCGGTTCGTCGGTCTTGTTGTAATTGTCAAGGCCGATCCAGTCGACGTAGGCCGTCCCAGGGAAGAACTGCCGCCATATCCCTTTTAGGTAGGCCGGCGCGCCGGGGGCCCATACCCATTGTACATTGGACGCGCCGGCGGCGCGGAATGTATCGACGACATGGCGCCAGGCAGCGACATATTTGGAGCCCGCCAGGCTCGTATTGGTCTTCACTGGAAAACCTGTGAAGCAGGTGTTCTCCTCGTTGTTGGTCATCTCGTAGTTGAAGCGAATGAGGATCGGCTTCCCCAGGCTTCTGACCGCCAGGGCCTGACGGCGCAGTTGGGCATCATAGGTCCCCGCGATGATCGCGTCGGCGTTAGCGCAACCGGCGGCAGGTTCGTTTCGGCTGAACATGATCCGCCACGAAAGCATCGACAGCCGGCCATTGGCCTGATCCCAGTGGACCCGGTCGATGTTTGGCAGCGCCATCCAGTCTTCATGGTCGTTGTCGATTGCGAGCTTGCGGCCGATCCCGGCTTCGAGCGCGCTGAATTCGCCTTTTGAGTCGGCGTCGTTTTCATTTCCGACATGCGCACCTAGCATTACCCCGGCGGATGAACTTTCGCTTGCCGCTGTCGCCAGGATCAATGCGCCGATCGCAATCATCAACGTCTTCATGGAATTCTCCTGGGATTAGTGGGGGCAAGAAATCACAAACTGCTTGAACGGCAAATGAATGTGACGAACTCGCCTTCGTCGATTGAAGCAACGATGGGAGGGGCAAAATCGTTCCGCGCCTCAGGTTACGGTGAGCACGTAATGCGGCCCTCCCGGGATGGTGCTGTTGAAGACGCCCACGCTCAGCACGCCCGTCGCATAGGCGCCAGTATCAAGGTTGGTGCGGTGGGAAAGTTGTTCCGGGCGCTCGGGGTCTGGCTTCCCCGTCCAGTAAGGTGTGTGCCCGTGTACGACATGGCAGGGGAGGGATGCCGCGTCGGCTGCTATTGTCTATTCCGATAAATTAGAGATGGTATTTTTGATTTGGCTGCCGCGCACCTCGCGCTTGCGCCAGATGAAGGGGTGGGCGGTTTCATGCCATGCCTCACAGAATTCGTCGATGGCCTTGGCGAGCTCGTCGGTGC
>JANXTX010000213.1 GCA_025352165.1 Caulobacteraceae bacterium
GACCCAATGGGCCCCCTTCGTCAAGACCATCGTCCGCGTCACCCGACACACATGGCTGCGCCAGGCCGCTACCGGCATGTGGGACCAACGAGGCGAGGTCGCCTACTACGTCTCATCCGCCACCGGCCTCTCGGCCGCCACATGGGGCGATGTCATCAGAGGCCACTGGGGCATCGAAAACCGACAGCACTACGTCCGCGACGTCTCCTGTGACGAAGATCGCAGCCGCATCCGCGACAACCCAGGCATCATGGCCCGCGCCCGAAGCTTCGCCCTCAACATCCTCCGCCACAACGGCGCAACAAACATCGCTCAGGCACTTTGGAACGGAGCCCTCAGCCTCGATACCATCCTCGATTACAAGGCAATCTGATCAGCGTTGAACAGCCCTGGCCTCCGTCGCCCGCTCGCCGTTGGGCCAAAAGACAAGAAAAGGCGGCTCCCGCCATCGTGGTGGTGAGATAAACCGTGGGCGATTGCGCCACGCAACTTCAATGAGCCATTCAAACCGCCAAGAGTCATATTCGTCATATTATGATTGCTTGTTCGCGAGCTTCTGGCATCTGGCCGACAGCCGGTTGCGATCAAAATTTCCGAGTAAGTGCTTCTTTGAGATGAAAACGCTGATGTCGTCGAAATCGAAATATTCTGCATAATTTCCGGAAATATATTCATTCAAATACATGTTTCCGCTGCTGATGGAACTTTTATTCGGCTCAATTGTGTCATCGTTGCTTGGGTCTCGGACGATCAGTGGCACGTTTCCAGTGCGAAGTTCTGATATCATCTCAAATTGTACGTCTTTGCGCGTTTGAACGCCCGGGTCGTACTGGAACCAGTGTGTTCCCGGTAGACGATTGGACTCGAAATATATGGAAACAGAATTCACGAAAAACTGGTCATTGTGACCGGGAACCACAAGAATGCGATCCTTTGCAGTGGACGTCATAGAGATAAGTTCGGCCACGCAGCGATATTTTTCCGGAACGTAAGCGCCGGTTATTTGCGGAAGCCGAAATTTTTGGCCGCCGGTCGCGGGTTCTGTGTGGCGAATAGATGATACCAGAAATGGGCCGGCCGGTTCGTTGGCGATTGCCGAAAACCGTTGCGTTGCGGCCACCACTGACGTCATTGTGGCCAGGGTGACTGCAACCAGAAGTATCAGGCGCCATACACGGCCCAATTCCGCCGAACGTTCAAGCAACGTCAGGCAAAGCAGGATTGATGGTATAATCGCAAGCATCATATGAATTGCTGTGGGCCGAAGAAATCCCTTAAGCATCAGGGATGCCGCCATCAGTCCAATGATTACGATGAAGCGGTTGTCTGGCGCTGCTCGCGGCGACGAGGCCTGCAGGGGCGGCAATGGCCGTAGAACGCAAGCCGCGGTCAGGAACAGGGCCAGGAATGGCAGGTAGATAGCGCTCTCGGATGGGGCCGCGAGCAGATCGCCGATTTTTGGAAACGGCAATCCGCGCATCGGTACATCATTGACCGCCTGAAACCACATGTCCCTGATGAAGCCCGGGCCCGCCCCCTGCAAGAGCAGCGCGGCGGCCGGCGGAACGAAAACCAAAGCGGTGCCCAGCCCATAAAGGACACAGGTGCGGAGGAATTCGATTGCATCGAGGCGAAGGGTCTCGCGCCGCCATCTGCCACAAATCGCCAGCCCGACGAGGTTGGCGATCAGGACATAGAGGGCGGTGTCGTATCGGAACAGCGCACTCAGTCCGGTCAGCGCGCCGGCGGCGAAAACCTGCAGCTTTTTGACTGGGGCTCCGTCGGAAGGCGCCAGCAATTGAGCGTTCCACAGGCTCAGAAGCAGCACCGGAAAGATCGGATATTCATGAAAGGCGGTTGCCGCCATCCAGAGTCCGCAAAGGACGGTGGCGACCCCGCAAAGGATTGGGCTGCATCGGCGCACGGTCACACCGAATGCCGTCGCGACAATCGCCGCACGAACAATGGCATCATAGAATCGGGCGACCAGGAAGGAGGGGCCCAGAAATTTGAACAGAGAGCCAATAATGTAGAACTGGGCGGGGCCGTAGTTCGCATAGAAATCACGGTGCGGAACACCGCCATGCGACACGACCTGGGATCCGGTCAGAATTATTCCCTCATCGAAAACAGGAATTGCCAAATCCATAGTCAAATATATGAAAATCAAGGAAGCTAGAAATATTGTAACAATATAGACAATAAATTTACTTCCGCCGTGGATTGGCAGCGCAGGCATTTTTTCACTCATGAGAAATTCCCGGTCGGATTCGATTGCGCGTAGCATTCCCAGGCGGGTGGCCAATCATGTGTCAACTCGTGACGTCACTTCGACGATTGCGCCATCGAGGTCTCCGGCAGCCCCGCCGTGACAGGCCCTCCTGTTTTGCCCGGCTGTCCTGGGACGAACACGTGTTTCATGGCGGGCTCTAGGCTCGACTGTTGATCTGCGCGACGCAAATTTTACAGGTCATGTGGGATATGTCGGTGTATAGTTTCACATACGTTAAGGAAGTCTCCGGAATACAACGCTCGAATGCCGCGTGCTTGCGGCCGGCAAGCGGTTGGATCAGGGGAAGACAATGAGAGGGGGCGGAGTTGGGGGCGTAAGTGAGCCCGGCCGATCAAACCACGAGCGTCTTCTTGATGTCCTGATCGTGCTGGCCTTGATCTATTCGGCCGCAATCCTCGCGGCGAGCTGGAACAGGCCAATTCTCGATCTGCACGGCTTCCGCCAGACGCAAACGGCGGTGACGGTCTATTGGCTCCTCCATGGCGGTCATTGGATCGCCTACGAGACACCGATCGTCGGCTACCCCTGGACTATACCTTTCGAGTTTCCGTTGTTTCAGTGGATCGCGGCGGCGGTGTCGCGAGTTGGCCTGACTGTCGACCAGGCCGGTCGGTTGACGAGTTGGCTGTTCTTCCTTGCCGGACTCCCACCGTCTGGCGAGGTGCTCAAACGCCTCGGCGCCAAGGCGAGTCTGATCAAGACATTTTGGGTGCTGTGGCTGTTTTCACCGCTCTATGTGTTCTGGTCGCGATCTTTCATGATTGAGTCCTGCGCGGCGACGCTGGCGATCGCATTTCTTGCCGCCTTGGCGGCGCAGCAAGGGTTCGCACTGGAAGACGGCTCGAAGCGACACCCTGTTCAGGTCTTTCTGGTCGGCGCGATGGTCGCATTCGCGGTAATGGCGGCCCTGGTGAAGATAACCACCTTTGTCGACATTTCACTTGCCGGTGGACTGTTCACGCTCTGGTCGGTGGAACGCGGACGTCGCGCCGGCCGGAAACTGGCGGAGCTGCTGGGCCTGGTCGCGCCGGCTGGGGCAGCGGTTTGCGCTGCCCTGGTGGTCACTCACGCCTGGGTCGACTATTCGGATGCATTGAAGTCCACGGGCCTCATCAGCGTCGATATGACCTCATCCGTCCTGCGCGACTGGAATTTCGGTATACGCCGCATGCTCGATCCGGATATGTGGCGTGGGGTGATCTTTGGCAGAACTCTGATCGACGCAATTGGCTCACCGCTGCCGTTGTTTGGATCGTTGTTGGCGGCGGCCTTTGTTCGTCGCTCAAGGCCGCTGATCCTGGCTGCGCTTTTTCTCTATCTGGCGCCGTTCTTTATTTTCACGAACGTTAACTGGGTGCACGACTATTACCAATTCGCCAACGCCATGTTCGCAATTCTGGCGGTGGCGGTCGGTATTGATGCGGCCCGGCATGTCGCCGATGCCCCAGACGCCGGCCCGGGGCTGAACTGGCCCCGACTGTCGGCGATAATGCTTCTTTCCGTTGTGGCGCTGGAGATTACCGGCTTCTACGCCCGCTTCTGGCCAACTATTCGCGATGACGGCTGGGATCAGAGGACGATCACGATCGCCGACGTCGTCCGGCGGACAACGGCGCCCGACTCTGTAATCTTCGGCATTGGCCTCGATTGGACGGCTGAACTCGCATATTACAGCAAGCGTCGCGCGGTCATGCTGCCTCCCTGGGCCGATCCGCGCTGGAACCGCACTTCGACGACTGATCTGAGCGCATGGATCGGCAATCGCCGGCTTGGCGTCGTGGTTGACTGTTCGAATGGCGAATACCCGACCCTGCAAGGATGGATCGACCGACTCAAGATGGGACGGGCGGTGCAGGTGGTCGATGGATGCAGGATATATCGGTAATTTCACCTGTCTGAACAGGCCCAAACATCCAGGTCTGGCGCATATGCCGGAGCGCGATCGAACCTCTGTCTGGCCTCAAGTTCAGCCGATCTCCCGCAAGGGCGCGCGCGGGATTCCACAGCCGAGCCGGCTTACGACGCGCAAACGCGCGACTGCCGGCGTTTGGCCCGGACGTGGTTCATCTCTTTCGATGCCGAAACGGCCGGCGACGTTTGCGTCGAATAGCGCAAGCGTATGCCCGGCGCACAATTGCTGCACCTGCTCGTCGCTCAGTGAAGCGAGCCGCATGACCAGCGGCCGGCTTTCAAGGTAGGGGTCGTTGCGGACGAGATCGCGCGTGAACCAGGCGTCATTGTCGTCAACAAGGACGATCTCTGCTTTCGATTGAAGTATGGCGCTGTTTGCCCGCGCATAGGGATTAATGAAGGCGTGAGCCTGCCAGGCGCGCATCGGCGCAAGAACAACAATTGACATCAGCGCCGCGCAGGCAAAGCCGACGCGGGCGACTGATCGACCTCTGGTCTGCATGGCGTCGCAAAGTTTGAACCACTGGTGGGCGGCGAGCAGCGCCGCCGAACCCAGGAATCCGTGCAGGTATCGATAGCCCCAGCCGTGCCCCTGGTATGGCAACAGAACCAGCATTGCCAACGGGCACAATGTGAGTCCCAGAATGAGGGCGCGGAGGACGCCGCCTGAACGGAATGCGGCTGCGGCTCCTGTTAGAACAAGGGCGACCAGAAGCGGATTCTGCCAGGCGGCGAACCGCACCAGATTCTTCGCCATCAACCCGATGCCGCCGAAACTGAAGTCGCGCAACAGATCGATGACGTGCGCACCGAATACGGCAATGGCTCCGCCGCCGCCGGTAGAAGCGGCCGCATGATGAAGGGCGGGAATGGTTGCCGGGCCACTCAATGATGTGGCGATCGGCCAGTACTCAATCCAGAAAAGGCCTATCGCGCCGTAGGCCACTGAATAGAGGGCGACAACCCGCCAGCGTCTTTCAAGCAGGGCCTGGAAAAGGAAAGGCGCGACAAACAGCAGATGAAACACGAGTTGATGTAGGCCGCACGCGAAGAACCCCACGACGATAGCGCCGGCATGGCCCAGGCGATTCCCGCGCAAAAACAGCCAGAGCCATGCAAGATTGAACGCCAGGTGCGCCGTCATCGCATAGGGTGTCATGGCCGTGATCAACAGTTGACTTGATGTCCCCAACAGCACCGCGGCGACCACCGCCGCACCCGGCCTCTCAGGCCAAAGCCGCCTTGCGATCCCGTACACGGCGAGAATGCTGAAGGCGGCCAGGATGGGGCTGACCAGCCACTGTGCGCCCAGCAATCCGGCCAGCGCACGCATGGCCGAGTTGATCGGCAGATAGCTCGATGTCCAGGCCGTGGCTCCGGGGGGCCAGAACGCAAACTCCGGCTGCAGGGCCGGTACGAAGGCTCGCCATGGCTCGGCAACGTGCGCCAGCAGTTGGCCGTGCGCGTGGATCTTCGACCCAAACTCGACCATGAATTCATCCATGGACAGAGGATAGTCGGCACAGATCAACCAGCCGCCGGCGCCGGCGACAACGCCGACGGACGCGGCCAACGCGGTGATTGCCCACGGTCTGCGCGCAACGGCCTCAAGTGTCTTGAATGCCGGTGAATTGGCGAGGCGTGCGCCAAAGGCGGCAAGATGATCGGCCAGTCTTGGGGCGAGCCTGAACATTGCCGCGGCCACGGCGAGAACGAGGATAACGGGCAGGTCCTGCTCGCGGAAGAACCTGTCGGTGAGCGCTCGTCCGCCAGGCGCCCAACTGAACGCGGCGGCGACAGGCAACAGGGTGGCGGCCGCGCCTATCCACGCCCTGGACAGGCGCTCAAGCATTGGCGCGACGTTCAGGCACGGTCGGCGTCCATTGAAGCGTTGTCATCTGACGGCGCGGCGGCTGGATTCGTCCCGGTGAACAACAGAAGCTTTCTGGCCACGAAGTTGAAAACGAAGCTTCCGCCCGCCGCGGCCACCTTGCCGGGCACGACTCCAAAGCCGAGCACGCCGACGAACAGGGCAACCAGCCACTCGTTAACAGCGAGGCCCGCCAGTCCTATCAGGACGAAACCAATGAATTCCGCCCGACGATTCCGCAGCCGCCGCTGTTTGAAAACAAATGCGATACTAAGCGCATAGTTGAGGATCAGCCCACTGCCCACGCTGACAATGTTGGCGATGAGGTAATGCATGCCCGCAACGCGTATCAGAGTCCAATAGACAACAAGGTCAAGCGCCAGGCTCGCGGCGCTGACGAGAAAATACTTCCAGGATTCATTGAATAACGTTAGCAGGCGTGTGCGGATGCTCTGCCTCTCGGCTTCAGACGTGGAATGTTCTGTCATCGCTATGCTGGGAACAGTCTGATCATGCGACGAGTTGAGGCACAAGCCTGACGCTCGAAAGCGCCTCCTTGGCGCCGGAAACGCCGGCCTCGCCATACTCGGCGTCTTCATTGACCTCCCAGACATCATAGACGGGCTTGCCGGCCAGGATGTTGTAGGCGGTCAGCATGCCCGTCATCATCGCATGATCCTGATTGTTGTACTTGTGCATGCCGTTGCGGCCGACGAGGTGCAGCGTCGGATAGATCTCGCCAAGCTGATCGCGAATGGCGGCGACGTTGGTGCGATAGGCATCGTCGTAGACCGGATAGGCCTTTGGCTGGCGAACGACACAGGCGTCGGTGACATCGTCTGACCGCATCAGCCCGACGACTTCGATCTCCTTGCGCGCCTGGGCGATCAGGTCGGCGTCGCTGGATGTCCACAGGCCGTCGCCTTCGAAGCAGAAATATTCCAGGCCCAGGCAGGTTGAGACATCATCGGGGATCATTTCCGGCGACCAGGAGCGGAAGTTCTGCACCCGGCCGACCTTCACTGACGCGTCGTGGATATAGACCCAGTTATCCGGCATCCGCGTGTTCGAACGTCCGATCAGAACGACGGTCAGGAAATCGCGATATCTAAGGTCCATCGCGGCGGGCAGCGCCGCCGGGGATGGCGAGATCGACTGAACAAGCTCGCGCATGGGCGCGGAGCTGATCACATTGCGGGCGGTGTAGCTGAACGCTTCGCCCGCGCCGTTGACCGCCGACACCGTCCACCGGCGGGAGTCGCTGTCCCACGTCAGGCCGGTTATCCGGCGATCCATCTCGACGACACCGCCGAAGCCTTTCACCTTAGCGGCGCAGGCATCCCACATCATGCCCGGTCCCTTGCGCGGGTAACGGAATGACTCGATCAGGGTCTTGGCGACAGCCTTGCCATCCTGGCCTCCACCCTGCCGAACTCCGAGCGAACGCTTCAGCGCATCAAAGACCGCCCCCAGCAGGTCCAGCCCCTTGATCCTCTGCGCCGCCCAGTCAGCCGATATCTCGTCGCATGACATCCCCCAGACCTTTTCGGTGTAGGTCTTGAAGAAGATGCTGAACAGGCGCTCACCGAACTGGTTGCGCACCCATTGATGGAAGGTCTTCGGCGAGCGCACGGGGAAGAGCTTGGCCCAGCCGAACGACGCCATGCAGATCGTGCTTTCGAAGATTCCAAGATTTCGCAATGCCTCAAACGCCCTAAGCGGATAGGCATAGAACTTGCCGCCGTAATAGATTCGCGAGAGCCGGGGCCGATCGATAAAATCGTCGGGTAGGATCTCGTCCCAGAGTTGCACGACCTCGCTGGACTTCGAGAAGAACCGGTGACCACCGATGTCGAACAGGAAACCCTTGTAGTTGACCGTGCGGCTGATGCCGCCGACGTAACGGGCATCCTGCTCGAGGACGAGCACGCCGGCTCCGGCCTTGGCGAGGCAATAGGCGGTGGTCAGGCCCGCGGGGCCTGCGCCGATGACGAGGTTTTCAACCTCAGCCTGGTTTTCGATGGTCGAAGCCACATCCACGCCTTGAAAGCCTTTTGATTGCCACGGTCACTATCGGATAGCCCGAACGCACTACGATTGACGTCAGGTCCATCCACCAAACTAGTTGAGAGTCTCGAATCTGCGATACAGTAATATCACCACCGCAGTCCGGTGGCGTGTTTTGGATCGGTCACGAATGCGGCTCTCGACTTCTCCTGACCTGGGCCGGCCAAGCCGTCTGATCGTCCTTACCCTGATGCTGGGCGTCGCCGTCGTTGCAATGTTGGCCTGGAAATATGGGCTCACGGCGCGACCGGGCGATACGGACGACGCCACCCGGCTGTTCCTGGTGCGCGACCTGTTGTCCGGCCGCGGCTGGTACGATCAGTCGATCAGTCGGCTGCAGCCCCCGCAGGGAATCTTCCTGCATTGGTCGCGGCTGCTCGATGGCGGCCTGGCCGGCATGATGTCCCTGTTTCGTGTGTTCATGACTCCCGCCACGGCGGATTTGACGACGCGGATCGTCTGGCCGCTGATGTGGGTGTTTCCCGCGCTGGGCTGTGCGCTGGTGGTCGCGAGAAATCTCGGAGGCCGCTCGGCGGTGTTCCTCACCGCGCCATTGCTGTTGGTCAACATCTCGCTCTACCGCCAGTTCACGCCGGGTCGTGTCGACCACCATGACATCCAGATCGTCATGGCGATGGTGGCCCTGGCCTGTTCGCTGGCGCCGACACGGCGAACCGCCTGGGCGATCGTCGGAGGCGTCGCCGCCGCGCTTGGCATGGCGGTGGGTCTAGAGGCCCTGGCCGTGCAGGCCCTGATCGGCGCCAGTTACGGCCTGGCGCTGGCGCGTGATCGCGACGAGGCATCGCCAACGGCGGCGTATGGCGGCTCGCTGGCGATTGCGACTACGGTATTCTTTCTCATCCAGACGCCGCCCTGGCGTTGGGGATTGTCCTTCTGCGACGCGCTGGCGCTTAACCTCGTGGCCGGCCTGGTGGTCGGGGGGATCGGCCTGTGCCTGACCGCATTGTTTGCTGGTCGCGCGCCGGCCTGGGCCCGACTGTCGATGCTTGGGCTGACGGGATTGGCGGCGGCCGGCGCCTATCTGGCCTTCGATCCAATATGCATCCACGGTCCGTTTGCCGCAATGAATCCGGCGGTGCGCCCGTTCTGGTTCGACCGCATCCAGGAGGTGCAGTCGTTGCCGGCAATGTTCAAGCAGGAGCGCGGCCCGGCGATCGACGCCATGATCACCAACCTGATGGTGCTTGCGAGCGCGGCATTCCTGCTCGTTCGCGAATGGCCGAGGCCCCGAACGGGTGTGATTGTTGCGGTCGCCGCCATGACAGTCGCCGCAATTGTCGGCTTCACCTCATGGCGCATGCAGGACTATGTGCTGTGGATCGGCACGCCGTTACTGGGCGCCGCGCTGAGCCGGTGGGCGGAGCGATATGTTGGTGGTCGGATGGTCCCCAGCATGATCGCGGCTCTGCTGATATCTCCTGGAATCGGAGCCGCCGCGGTCGCCGTGGTGGATTTCGTCGCGCCCCTTCCCAAGGGTGGCAAGCCGTTCGCCTATCAGGTCTGTTTCGACGCGGCCGCCTATCGCACGCTGGCCGCGCAACCGCCCGGTGTCGTACTATCGCACGTCGACCTTGGGCCGTTCATGCTGATCTATACGAAGGATTCGCCGATCGCCGCTCCCTATCACCGGATGGCGGGGGCTATCCTGGAGGTGCACAACGTCTTCAATGCTCCGCCGGCCGCGGCGGAGGGCCTGGTGCGACGTTCTGGAGCTCAATATCTTGTCGATTGCCCGGCCTATCCGATGATCGCCGACAACGGTAGTTTCGGTGATCGCCTGCGAAAGGGTGCTATGCCTTCCTGGCTGGAGCTCGTGTCGAAGCCGCATGAAACCCTGACCGTGTTCCGAATTCGGCCACCGGCCGCTGTGGCTCAGGTGGTGTCCTCGGGCAGTATCCGCGGCGACGCCAGATTTTGAGCGATGTTGCCGAGGATCGCCACCAGATCGGTGATGGTGGCGTTGGACGGCGACTGGCAGGCCCCGCTCTTGCCCTGCCCATCGGAATAGAACTTGGTGGCGTCAGAGGCGATTTGCGACATCGTCGTGCAGGCGGAGATCGCCATGCCGGTTCCGGTGTCGGCTGAGCAACTGGTTGGGGTCGCCCCGGTCGGAGCCCCATAGGCTACCGCGTAGACCCAGGTCCCTGCCGCCGTCGCGGTCTGGGCGGCGGTGATCGCCTGATGGCATTGATTGAGTGCGTCTCCTGACGGCACCCTGTTCGACGCGGAGCCGGCATCACCGTCACTCACGAGCACGATCACTTTCTGTGTATTCGCGTGGCCCGCGGAGGTCAGAGCGGCTTGGGCGGCGGTGATTACATCCGCGTAAAAGGTGCCCCAGCCGCCCACGGCGGTCAGGCTTGGGCAACCGCTGCCACCACCGCCGACCGCGCGGACCAGATTTGAACTCTGTTTCAGCGAGCCGTTGTTGATATAGTCATTACTCAGGCTGACGATCGAGTAAACCGGCGAGTTGTTATAGGCCACGGTGGTCGGCGCGGTTCCGGAGCAGTTGTAGTCGTTCTGTGCCTGGCTGCTGCTCGATACGCCCGGAAACACCATCAGGCCGACATTAACCAGGTTGTTATTCAGCTTGCCGAGCAGCGCCTGGACGCCCGCGAGGGCGCAACTTTCACGCGTCGCATTGGCTACCGAGCAGTTGTTGTCCGAACTGTTCATCGACGCCGTGGTGTCGAGGATGATCTCCATGTCCACGGCCTGACCCTTGCCGCCCTTCAGTCCCGCCGTGGCCTTGGCGGTGACCGTTATCGTATTGATCCCGAGGATCCTCAGGAAGAACATCGGCACGATGGCCTGTTGCCTGACCTTGACGCCGTTGGCGGCCGCCTGGCCGCCTATCGCGGGATAGGGGGTGACGCCCGTGCTGCCGAAACTGGCGGTCTGGGGATAGCCTGAAACAAAGCTCACGGTTACGCCGCTGAGCGCGTTCTTGTTACCAGTTAGACTACTGTAGGTGGTTGCGGTGGCAATGGCCGTGCCGGCGGGTATATTCTGCGCGCCGGCGATGGCCGCCGCGTCCGTCGATGCCTGTAGTTGCCGCTGAACCACAAACACGTGGCCGAGGTCGATCACCATGCCGGCGATGGCGATCAGGGCGAGGCTGGTCGCCAGCACCATGATGATCGCGGTCGCGCCGGATTCATCACGCCAATAGGCGCGCAGGACGGATCGCAAAGAGCGAAGGACAGGCGTCATTCCACAATTTCCGCGGTTGTAAATGAAAGTGTGCAGTTGGGAGCGTAGTTCACGCCCATCACTGTCAGGTTGCAAGAGTTGTTGCTGGCGGTGACGCTCGCCGGCTGACCCACGGACGAACTGGTCAGCAGGGCAACGCAGGCGTTGTCCGTCGCGCAGGTTGTGCCGTTGACCTTGAAGGTGAAAGTGGTTGTCCCGGGTATCGACGGCGCCGAACTGCTGAAGGCGGCCGTCGCGCTCGTCACTGGCGTTGTGCTGCCTCGGCCCGCCGCGAAAACCCGGGCAACCGCGCGAACCCCGTTGGATAGCTGAATATAGTTGTTGAAGACGATGCCAAAAGAGGTGATCGCGAATACGATCATCAGCAATACCGGCAACACCAGGGCAAACTCCACGGCAGCCGCGCCGGCGTCACTATGCGAAGAAGATCGGGCGGTTTTCATCGATATCCCGGCTGCGTGGCGAAACTGGCATGTCATCTCATGGTGACCCTTGATTGAATGACGACCAAGTCGCCCACTTTTATTTTCGCTACACATTGATCGCGTTTGCGATAAAGAAAATACTCAGTCTTTATTGATGGTTGCCGACTCAGACGGCTCCGGCGATCGTCTGCGCTAGGGGATCATCCCGTCCTGGCCCGAGCTGGTATCAAAGCCGCAGGCCACGCTTACCTTCTTCAGGGCGCGGCCTTCGGCAATTGGGGAGCCGGTCAAGCCGGAAAGCAAGATGTCGCCGATAACGGCACGGTTAGCGTGACGAGGACCGCATTGACGACGTAGGTCCCCGAGGCGGTCAGCTTATTGCCTGATACTCCACCTGCACCACATCTCGCCCCGGCGCTCTTGAACGAGGCTGTAAACGTTAACCCCGAGAGAGTCGGACCATTGTACACCGAAGTGGCATAGGTCGAGGTCGTCGGCTGGGAGCTACAGACCGTAGCCTGCAGCGACATGCAGCGAGCCGCGAACTGTGTTGCGTATTGCAGGCTGGAATTGGCGAAATAGAGCAGGCAGATCTGCAGCAGGCCAAGCGTTAGCGCGGCAAACGCTGGAAGCACCAGGGCGAACTCGACCGCGCTGGTTCCGATTTCATCTCCCCAATAGCGCAGGCGCCGCCCCGAGCTCATTCCACTCTAGCCCATGTGGATTTGGAGATCGTCGAGGGAAGTAGGGAAGCAACGCTCGCCGCCGCGAAAATCGGCGCGTAGGAATATTGCGCATTTACAGTCAGATATTCCCCGGGCGCGGCCGAGCCGTTGGACCATGTCTTACCCGAAGGTGGCGTCGCGCCGGAGCATGTCGACGGCGCCCCGCTGGGCGAGCCGGTAGTGACCAAGGTGCTGACCGCGACCAGGGTCTGATCGGTGGTGACGCAGTAATACCCTTCGGATGGCAAGCTCGACTCGGTGATGCTTGTTCCCAGTGAGGTGCTTTGGACTCCGCCCAGAACTACGGAATCGAGTTTCGGGCAGTTGGCGGTGGCTGGCCACAGGTTGCTGGAATTGCAGGCCGTCCAGCCCGCGTGGGCGCCGACTTGTGCGGCGGTGGCGACCTGAATGCTCTGATAGGCGTAAATGGCCAGATCGGTGATGTTAATCATGATCATAACCAGAAAACCCACGACCAGTGCGAACTCAACGGCCGCCGTGCCTCGCTGATCGTCATTGTACGCCGTCCAGCGGACCTTCAGGCCTGCGAACCAGGGCTTCACGATACCAGACCCGCCCGAGTTCCGATCGTCGCCAGCGGAACGTTGAGGCCCGCCGAACTGCATTGGCCAGTATTCGCGAACAGGTCGGCGGTTCCGTCGAACGTCAGTGTGTAGGTCACCAGCACGAAGCAATTGTAGCCATTGGAGGATTTGCTGACCGCGCCCTTGAAGGTGAGATTGGCTTTGGGGAAATAGGCGAGCCCGCTCAAGTTCCAGGTCGGACTATTGCCGTGGTAGCTAAAGTCAACGCCCGGCCCTGAGGGGAGGTTTGGGTCCTGATAGATCGAGACGCCCGACCACGTCCCCGAGGAAGGTGCATTGAAGTCAATCGTACCGCCGCCAGTGATGAAATGCGACGGCGAGAGTCCGCTTACCGTCGGGCCTGTGAAGACGACGGTCAGGCCTGCCCCTGGGGCGGTCGAGATGGTGTAATTGCCGACGTCTAACTGGCCGTTTTCGATAGTGAGCACGGCGTTTCCGCTGGTGATGTTGACGTTGCCGGTAAGCTGAACGTCGCCGCAGATCGGCTGTGTGAAGTTGGTCGAGCCCGAGGTGTACGAGCCGTTGAGTTTCGTGACCGCGGCGCTCGGTTCCTGCGGAAAGGCGCTTGCGGTGCTACCGCATGGGTTCGCCAGTATG
This sequence comes from Caulobacteraceae bacterium, assembly GCA_025352165.1. Classification (GTDB taxonomy): domain Bacteria; phylum Pseudomonadota; class Alphaproteobacteria; order Caulobacterales; family Caulobacteraceae; genus Acaudatibacter. Next base: position 13,731 of record JANXTX010000213.1, read on the forward strand.
TTTGACGCCAGCGACACATACGGATCGGCGACGGCGGGTGCGCTGCTTGTTTCCGTTATTCCGCAACCATCGTCCGAGCCCACCGCGCCGCCGTACAACGCGCCGAGATCATGTCCATGACAGGTCGCATTGGAATTCGAGAAGACGCTACAGCCGCCCAATTGCGATTTGGGGCCGCCGTTGACAAGGATTCCACTGTCGCCCGAATTGGCATCCAGCGCAAGAATGCAGAGCGGCGACGGGCTGGGCATGGGCCTGGACAGGGCCTTCGCGACGATCAACTGCGCCGGCGCCCCACCAACGGTGTCGTCGCCATTGTAGCCGACCAGCTGCAGAAGGCCGAGCGAGACTTTCTTTCGGATCGTGACTTTGTAACAGACGTTGCCCGCTCCGTCCGGGCAGGCCACCCCGTCGGTAACGTTTACCGTCGTATTGTTGGCGCCATTGACATAGCCATAGCTCGAAGCCACCGCGCGGGCTTCGGTCGTATATAGCGGGTCTCCGTTCGCGCCGACCGTCGTCGATCCATTTGTCACCGCGGCGATCACGGCGGAGTCGGCCGCGTGCTGCATCGAACGGTGGACCAGGAGCCAGGAAGATCCCTCGCCGGCGAGACCTACCGCGCCGGCTAGCGGAACGATCAGGAGCGCCATGGTGACCGCGACATTGCCACGACTGCCGCGCCAGTAGCCCAACAGCAGACCCTTTAATTGTGCGGCAACCGCGCCCCACGCCATTTTCGACTGCTTATGCAATTGCATCACGTCCCGATTCGTCACAACAACAGTATCTCCAATTACCCGCGCATTTGAACGAAACGTAGGCACAGAGTTCAAGCGCTCCCAGCAAACTCAAGTGTTTGCGTCGAGTCAAGCGCATCGACTCGAAGGCGCACCACAAATGGGTCATGCCGGGCGATCGGCGATCAAAATCGGAACCATGTCGGCAACACGAGTTTGAAGCCCGTTGCAGAACAGTGGACCATGATTTGCCAGATTGACCAGCACACGACGAACCACGCCAGAATGCGGACGACGAGACGCAACATGTATCCCCCTGTATTTCACGGTGCGGCCGCGCCGTCCTGAATATAGGCGGTCGCCGGCGGATCAGGGTGGGCGATGAGAAGCTGGTTGACGAGGTCGGCATTGAGAAACGGCTTTTCAAGCACGACGGCGTAGTCGGCGGCATCGGTGAGCCTGGGGGCGGCCGCTTCATCTTCCGATAACACGATCGCCAGTCCGCGCCATTGCTGCGCCCGCAGACGACTGAAAAATCCCTCAGTGTCGCGCGGGATCAAATGCCTATCAATTATAAGGGTGGCTTTTTCGGTAAGCGGCAGTTCGCCGAGCCGTGTAGGATCGCCGTGTACAACAGGCGTCAGGCCAAGCGCTTGAACGGTCATTTCGATCGAAATCGCCAGCGCTGGTTCCTTGACCGCAATGACGACGGTCATTGCTTCAGCGGAATTATCTGAGTCAATCACGTGACGGCCACCGTTGTCTACCCCACATCGGGCGCAAAACTCACACCTAGGCTCTCCCTTTAACTACAAGAAGGGGCCAGACGCCCATATTGTGTTTCTACCTAATTGAAACACGCGGCCGCGGTTATCGCAGCGAGATTAAGGCGCCGGAAACCCAAATCGGCATTTACAGCGATTGACCTTGGTAGCGGTCGGATTATTGATTTTTCACAATCCAGACACGGGTGGGACGGCCATAGATAGTTCAAATGCGACGCAGGCACGCTTTACTGTCGCCATGCTCGTGGTGGCGGTCTTTCTGATGTTCACGATCGCCGTGCAACCTTTTGGTGGCCACGGCAATCTTGGCCTGCAGATCATCTTTTCGCTTGGCACATTCCTGACCGCCGTGGGACTTGCGGTTGCTGTCTGGAAGCGCCGGTTTCTGGTCTGGCCGCTCAGCCTGATCCTGTCTATCGTCGGGTTGACGGGACTCTTGGCGCTGACGCTGGTCCCAAGACCACAACTCGATCCCTACCTCTTCCATAGCGGCGCCTGGACGCACGGGGCGATACCCCTCGCGGCCGGATGGTCGCGGCTCGCCATGGCGGTCTTGGTGATCGCCGCCGCGGTTGCGCTGCCATTCACTCAGTCGCGTCGCCAGCTCCAGTCCGTTCTGGCGCTGACCGTCATCCGCGCCTGCATCTGGGTCGGAGCGTTCTGGCAGATTGGCTACTGGATGCTCGGCGGACGTTTCGACCAACTGTTCGAGGGCTGGGCGGGGGGCGTTCAGTTCCTGCTGTTCGTGATTGTGGCCGTTTCGACAGTCCTGCTGCTGCGCGGGGACCGTAGGTGGCTCTGGACGCTGACGGCCGCGGATCAGAGTATCGCCATGGCGAGATATGTCCTGCCCATGACCCTGGTCCCGGTGCTCGGGTCATATTTTTCCCGCACCGGAGTACAGCTCGGGGCGTTTGGCGCGGATGTTGGCCGACTGATCAACATCGAGATCGGATCATTCGCGCTGCTGATTTTCGGCACGACGATTCTGCGGTCGTTGTGGGCCGAACGCCGAGAACGTGATCGTCTTGCGTCGGCGCTCGAACAGTCGCCGGTGATCGTGTACTCCGGCAAAGGCAATATCGAATACTGGCCTAGCGCGTGCGAGAAACTTTACGGGTTCACGTCCGAACAGGCGATTGGTCGTCGTACGAACGAGCTTCTGAAGACGCGATTTCCGATTCCAAACGAGGAGTTCGAAACAACCCTTCGCGGTAAGGGCGAGTGGGCGGGCGAACTGCAGCAAACAAGAGCGGATGGTACGCGAATTTGGGTGGCCTCCAGTCGGGTTGTGATCCAGCTTCCGGGCGAAACCTCCTACCGCCTTGTCGAGACGTTGACTGATATCACCGATCTCAAAGTGACCAGCGAAGCGCTGAGCACGACAACGGAGAACCTTTCACAGGCACTGGCTGCCTATGGATTGGGCATCATTGAATTTGATATAAAGTCCAATGTGACAACTTTTTCCCCGCAATTCGAGGCAATCGTCGGGGCGGAACCGGGTACACTCGGGGTTGATCGCCGCAACTGGCGCGCGTTGCTCGACCGGGAGGAAGGCGAGCGCATAGGGGCGTTGCTGATCGACGATGTGAGCAGACATGTGTCGTCCCGGGCAATTGACACCCGCGTGCGTCGCGTTGATGGCGAAATGCGGGATGTGTACGGAACCCTCCGTTACGACTATTCGCCAAGTGGCAATCTTCGGCGCGTTGTCGGGATGTTCATGGATGTCACGGAGCGGCTGCGGGAGCGCGCGGAATACGCTGCCGGGAATGAGCGGTTGCTCGAATTGCAGGCCGAACTGACCCACACCTCCAGGCTCAGCGCGATGGGTGAGATGGCGGCCTCACTCGCGCACGAGCTCAACCAGCCGTTGACAGCCGTGGGAAACTCGGTCGGCGCCATCGATCTTATCCTGAAGGACCCGACAAAGCCGTTCGATGACAAGACCCGCGAACGGGTGCTGCGGGCGGCCAGGCATGCCGAAGGTCAGGCCGTACGCGCCGGCGAGATCGTCCGGCGTCTGCGCGGGTTCATCTCCCGCGGCGATGTCGATACGCGCAGCGAGGACCTGCGCACCCTGATTGACGATGCTGGCGCGCTGGCCCTGCCGAACCCCCGCGCCGCTCAAGTCAGCCTGCGCATCAGCGTTGCGCAAGACGCGGCGATGGTCCTGGCCGACCGGATCCAGGTACAGCAGGTCTTTGTTAACCTCATTCGCAATGCGGTAGAGTCCATGCGGCATCAGTCCTCACCGCGCGTGCTGACGGTTAGCGTCGTGCGCGAGGACGCGATGGCGCTGATCCGGGTCAGGGATTCCGGCCCCGGGGTGCCTCGCGACATGCTGGAAGCACTTTTTTCAGCATTTCAGTCTACCAAGAAGGATGGAATGGGAGTTGGACTGTCGATCTGTCGAAGGATTGTCGAGTCACATGGGGGCAAGATGTGGCTCGAGCCCTCGGATGAGGCGGGCGCTGACTTCCGTTTCACGCTACCGATATTCCCGGACAAAGGAGACGATGGAATTGACTAGGCTGGTTCACATTGTCGACGACGACGAATGGGTTCGCGAATCGGCGTCGATCCTCCTCGACAGCGCGGGCTACGATATCGTTGCCCATGAGTCCGGAGTTGCGTTCCTGGAGACGCTGCCGGAGTTGGAGTCGGGATGCGTGATCCTCGATATGCATATGCCGGTACTGACCGGCCTGCAGGTCCAGGAGGAACTGGCCGCTCGCGGCGTGCATTGGCCGGTCATTGTCCTGACCGGGCAGGGCGACATCGGTATCGCCGTGCAGGCGATGAAGAATGGCGCGTTCGAGTTTCTCGAGAAGCCATATGAGAACAACCAGTTGCTGCAGACGCTTACCGAGGCGTTTGAAAAGATCGATCAGATTCATGAGGAATCGGCGCGCGAGGCGTCGGCTCGCGTCCGGATCGAGTCGCTTTCGCAACGCGAACTACAGGTCGTTCAGGGGCTTCTGGCAGGGCTGCCAAACAAGCTTATCGCCTACGAGCTGGACCTCAGTACGCGGACGGTGGAAATCTACCGGGCGAATGCAATGGACAAGCTGAAAGCTTCGAGCCTGTCGACCGCACTGAGAATTGCCATGACGGCCGGCGTTCAGCCTCTTGAGGAACGTCGCAAGGGCTGACCGCCGGCGACGGTCTCAGGCCTCCTGATTGCCCGTCAGACCCGGGGGGGGACGAGGCGATTGGGGCGCGCAATGACCCACGTGCGCATCCTGCTTGAATTCCGTCCCCACGGGTGAGCGTCACCCGTTGATAAGTTGAATCACTGGAACCCTGGTTGCGTGTCCATATTCCATTGAGCGTCGCCGTGTCTTGACTGGTGACTCTCGTCGCCGGGAGCGTCGGGTCTCAATCTCGTCGCGTCCTTCTTTGGGCGTGCGCAAGTCCTGACCCAGCATGCCCATGTGAACCCCGACACGCGGGCGCTCGAAATTCTGTCGCGTCCAGGGTCGGTGACTGCGGATCCCATGCATCGTGTTTCCAAGCCTCATATTCGTGCTGAATCGAAAGTTCGTTAACCTTTTGTGAGGGCTATTAGGTAAAATTACTATACGGTCTCTGACGAATTTGTGCTGGACGACCGAAGGGGCCAATGGCATATGAACTTTCGACAGTCGAGCACTGATGAGCTCTGGGGCTGTTCGAGAGCTGATCGAGAAATCGAAAGGTTCCCGTTAGAGCATCATTGGAACCAAATAGTAACCTTGCGTTAAATACTTAATACAAACCCCCACCAAAGGAAAATCTTATGCAAACCGTCATGAACTACCTGAACGACGAATCGGGCGCCACCGCGGCCGAATACGCTCTGATCATCGCCCTGGTCGCCGCCGCCATCGTCGGCGCCCTGACCAGCCTCGGCTCCAACATCGGCACCAAGCTGAATTCAGTCGGCAACACCATCAGCGGCAGCTGATCGTTACCGAGTAAGCGAAATAAGAGGCCGCGCGTCCTTCAATGCCGTTGGACGCGCGGCTTTCTTAGCTAAATTTTATCAGTTTCGGCGCATCTAGCGTCCAAGGTTTATACTAAAATCACAGTCGCTGATTCTCCGGCGCGCCCCTGAACCAAAGAGCCCATTGCGATGCCCGTACGCACCATCGCCACCCTCGCAATTGCGGTCCTCCTGGGGCTGATCGTTGTCTTCATGATCAACGGTTTTCTCAATACCTCGCACAATGCGCAGATCGCACAAGCGCCATCCGGACCCGGTTCGCCCGTCGTCGTGGCCGCGTTGCCGATCGCTCGCGGGGCTACGATCACACCCGACATGCTCAAGCTGGCGAAGTTCCCCGCTGGAGCGACTCCGCTGGGTTCGTTCAGCGCCATCAGCGCCCTGACCGGCGGGAAAGATGCGCAGCGCGTAGCGATGCGCGACCTGGCGCCTGACGAACCTGTTCTCGCGACTCGTATCAGCGCACCTGGCGCCCGCCTCAACCTTGCCGGAGAGCTGACCCCGGGTATGCAGGCTGTCGCCGTGCGTATGACTGATGCGCTTGGTGTTGGCGGCTTTGTCGTGCCTGGTGAGCGTGTCGACGTATTGATGACCAGGACCAGTGGCGGCGAAGCTTCGTCGTCGGTCGCCGCCACCCAGGTAATCGCTGAGAATGTTCGCGTACTGGGCATTGATCAGGTCGACGATGATGAAAACACCAAGGCGACGGTTGTCCATACGGTGACGATTGAAGTTACTCCGCGCCAGGCGCAACTTGTTACGTTGGCGCAGAATGTGGGTACGGTTTCCTTCTCCCTGCGACATGTCGAGGATTCGCAGCCGCAACTGCAGAAGGCCACCTTCCTTCGCGGTTTGGGCGCGGAGAACGTTCCAAAGCCGCGGCCGGTCAAGGTTCCTCACGTAGCGATCGTTCCGGTGACGACGATCAGGGTTACCCGGGTCACCGACACCACCGTCTATCAACTGAACGGACGATGATCCGGCCGCCGGACGCCGCCAGCGCGGGGGAATCAATCTGATGCCGAAATCAAGATCACATCATCACAAATACAAATATGGCCGGGCGATCATCGCATTGACTCTGGCCCTGTCAATGGCTTCGGGAGCGGTCGTGGCGGCAACGGCCACTGCGCCGCTGGCGTCTCCGCCAGGCGCCCCGTTTGCGTCACAGGGAACCGCGCAAGCGGTCGGCCCTGCATCAGCCACGGTCGCCCCCCGCGCCGCCGTTGCGGTGACGCCGCAGGCCGCAATGCCGACAAAAACCTCGACTTCTCCTCAGGTCGCCACCCGAGCCTCCTCCCCACCGACAACGCGATCTACCGGATCCATTGCGGCTCAGGCCGCTGCGTCGACAGCCGGGTCGCCATCCACCCAGCTCGCTACTCGATCCTCGGTTCCGGTCGCGTCCAAGGCGTCGCCGCCGGCCCCGGCCCCAGCCCCAGCCCCGCTCGCCGCTCCGTTGGCGATGGGAGGACGCACCAATGTTTCGTCCTATCGACTTGAGATCGGCAATGGCAAGTCGCAGGTGTTGCAGGTGCCCGCGCCGTATTCCGATCTGATGGTCGCCGATCCCAAGGTGGCCGATGTCGTGCCGCTTTCCGATCACTCGATCTATGTCGTCGCCAAGTCGCTGGGCGCAACCGCCCTGACGGTCTATGGTCCGGGCAAGCAGCTCGTTGCGGCCGTCGACGTGATCGTGGGTCCCGATATCGAGGATTTCAAACTTCGCCTTCATGATGTTTTGCCCGAGGAAAGGGACATTGCCGCGAGGGCGTCGGGGCAATCCCTGGTGCTATCGGGCACGGTCGGTAACCCCGTGGCATTGCAACAGGCTTTGGCGCTTGCGGAAACATATGCGCCGATGAAGGTCGTCAACATGTTGGGCGTCGAGGGAACACAGCAGGTAATGCTGTCGGTCCGCTTCGTCGAAATGGAACGCACGGCGGCCAATACGCTCAGCGTGCAGATGAGCAACACCGCGGCCAGCGGAAATCCGATTCTCAACACCACCCTCGGTCAGGTCCTGACCAGCAGCTACGGCTCGGCCTCGCTGGGGTTCATGGCGGCCGGCGGCAATATGAACCTTGCCATTGACGGATTGGAAACCAAGGGTCTGGTCAAGACGTTGGCTGAACCGACCCTCGTGGCAATGTCCGGCGACACCGCAAGCTTTCTGGCTGGCGGCGAAATTCCGATACCCGAGGCCCAAACGGTCAGCGGAACCAACGCGACCATCACGGTTGGCTTCAAGCAGTTCGGCATCTCGCTCGCATTTACGCCGACCATCCAGAGGGACGGCGTGATCAACCTTGTTGTTAAGCACGAGGTTTCCAGCCTTGACCCCTCCAGCGGGGTCACCGAGGCGGGGCTTGTCATCCCCGGTCTGAAGGTGCGGCGGGCAAGTACGACCATCGAGATGCGTGACGGTGAATCGTTCACCATCGCCGGGCTGCTGAGTAACAACTATAAGAGCAACGTCAACGCGTTCCCGTTCCTCGGCGATGTGCCTGTTCTTGGCGCCCTGTTCCGGTCGACCGGATACCAGAAGGACCAGACGGAATTGGTGGTTGTCGTGACGCCCCATCTGGTCGTCGCCCATCGGGGCCCGGTCGCCACGCCTATCGATCACTTCGTGCCCCCTTCGGACTACGAGTTGTTCCTGTTTGGGATGGCGTCGGGCAAGCTGCAGAATCTTCCGCCGGAGGACCGCGCGCTGATGTCCCGCGACCCCACCAAGGGCGGTGTCGATGGTCCTTATGGACACGTGGTCTACTAGGCGCCCGGGAGCATACAGATGAAAATCTCGATCAGAACGCAGGCAGTGATGGCGCTTCTGGCTGGCGCGGCGGTTGGCCTCTCGGGCTGCGAGAGCGATAGTCAGGGCAAGAGCCGCCTGCACATGGCCGATGATTTCGGGCAGGCGGTCAATGCGGACCTGAAGGCGCAGATAGCCTACCCCGACGGGCATTGGGATGGACCCGAGCCGGCATCAAGCGGCGCCAAGGCGGCCCTGGCGGAGGATCGCTATAGCCGTGGCGCGGTGATTAAGCCACTCCTCGACGGGACCTTGTCATCTGGCGCGTCGTCCGGCGGTACAGGGGGCAATGGCGGCGGGGGTGGGGGTGGTCCCCAGCCGTGACGCAGGGCTTCGCACCCTCGACATCTTCATCGGTCGCGGTTTCAGCGGGTTCGCCGCATGGAACCCGACTGGTTCATATTGTCGATGATGACGAGAGCGTTCGCGAGTCCGCATCTATCCTGCTAGAGAGCGCTGGCTATGAAGTAGTCACCCACGAATCGGGGGTGGCGTTCCTGAATGCCCTGGATCACCTCGCCCCGGGATGCATAATTCTCGACATACATATGCCTGTACTGACCGGTCTGCAGGTGCAGGAGGAACTGGTCGGGCGAGGCATCGGATGGCCCGTGATTGTGCTTACAGGGCAGGGTGACGTCGGCATAGCCGTTCAGGCGATGAAGAACGGCGCATTTGAATATATGGAGAAGCCTTACAAGAACGAGGCATTACTCCAGACATTGCATGATGCCTGGGACCGGGCGAGCCGAATGGTGGTGATGGATACCGGGTTCCGTGAGGCCGCTGATATGGCCGACGTTTCCAGCCCGGTCGCGCGCACGGTCTGCGTCGCCTACATGGAAGGTGCGATCGGGCCGGCGGAACGAGTTCGCTCTATCTCGGCTCTGTTCCCGCAGGTGGAGTTCGTAAGTCTGGGCCCGGTATGGCCTAGCCGACCGATTCCCGGTCTGGGGGCGATGATTGTCTCTGCCGATGCGCGCGACTCCGAGGCGGTTCTGCGGCGGCTCGCCACCCAGCCGCAAGGTCCACCGTTGATCATCGCGCTTGAGAACGCGGATGTCGCGACGACCCGCCAGCTGATCCGGGCAGGCGTAATGGACGTTCTTCCCGCGCCCGTCAGCGAGGCTGCCCTGGCCCTGAGCCTGGAGAGACTGCTGGGGTCCGGGCTGCCGGTGCATTCCCCGCGATCATCCGGCTCCGTGGTCGCCCTGCTTGGCACCGGGGGAGGGTCTGGTGCCACGGCGCTGGGGGTCCAGCTCGCGTCCATCCTCGCCCGCCGGACCGGAGTTGAAGGAGAAGTCTGTTTTGCCGACCTCGACATCCAGTTCGGATTGGCGGCGCTCTATTTCGACCTCACGGACACCATCAGCCTCAATGATATTCTGGCGACTGGTGGTCTGCTGGAGGACGCACCACTCCACACCGCTCTTGGACGGGCCCGCAGTGGTGTTCGCGTTCTTGGCGCGCCGCGTGATCTCACGCCGCTGGACACGATAAGCACGCAGGACATCGAACACCTTGTCACTGCCATGCGGCGACATTTCCGGGTCACCATTCTCGATCTGCCGACGGTCTGGACTGCATGGACGTATCGCGCATTGCAACTCAGCGATCGCATCATCGCCATCGGCGACCTTTCGGTTCCGCGCATAAATCTGTTGAAGCGTCAGTTGAGACTTTTGGAATTGCAGCAACTCAACACTATTCCAACGACACTAGTCTGCAATCGTGTGACACCGGAAAAGCTGTCCGTTGTATCGATAAAGTCGGCTGAGAAAGCATTGGGGCGTGATTTCGATGTGGTCATGCCCAAGGATGACAAGCTGATGCTGGCTGCAATCGCCCAGGGGTGCGAGCTGAGCGATGTGCAAAAAGGATCGAAGCTTGAGAAGGAAATCGGCAAGCTCGCCGACATCATTGAACCCAGCACGGTCGCGCCCGCGCCCGTTCGTCGGAGATTGTGGCCATGAGTAGTCTGTGGTCCGAAAACTCGCCAGCGCCTGGGGTGGCGCGGGCCAGCAATGCGCCGATCGAAGGGTCTACGGCGCTCAAGTCGCGTTTGCACGCACGGCTTCTCGACATTCTCAATCTTTCCCTGCTCGACCGCACGCCCCGTGACAGCCTGCGCCTGGAAATCAGGGGCGCTGTCGTTCAACTGCTCACTGAAGAAAAGCGTCTGCTTTCACCATTTCAGACCGATCGCCTTGTCGATGAACTGCTTGACGAGATCCTTGGACTGGGGCCGCTGGAACCCCTGCTGAAGGACGAAACGGTCAACGACATCCTCATCAATACACACGATACAATCTACGTCGAACGTGGCGGCCGACTTGAGATTACCGACGTCAAATTCCAAGACACGCGCCATCTTGTGCGAATTATCAACAAGATCGTTTCACAGGTCGGGCGGCGCGTAGACGAATCCTCGCCGATGGTTGATGCCCGTCTTGCTGACGGATCGCGCATCAATGCGATTATTCCACCATTGGCGGTTGACGGGCCGCTGGTGTCTATCCGGAAATTCTCCCGTAGCCCCATCAGCATGGAAAAGCTGGTGAGTTTCGGAAGTCTAACGCCGGATATGGCGCTGGTCCTGTCCGCCATTGTGCAGGCGCGCCGCAATGTGCTGATTTCGGGAGGCACCGGATCAGGGAAGACCACGCTGCTGAACGCCCTTTCGGCGTTTATCAACGAGCGTGAGCGGATCATCACCATTGAGGATTCCGCGGAACTGCAATTGCAGCAGCCGCATGTCGGCCGCCTTGAAACCAGGCCGCCGAATCTCGAGAACAAGGGTGAAATTTCGCAGCGCGATCTCGTCCGCAACTCCCTGCGGATGCGTCCGGACCGTATTATTCTGGGCGAGATTCGATCGGGTGAAGCATTCGACATGCTGCAAGCGATGAACACCGGCCACGACGGCTCGATGACCACGGTACACGCCAATGCGCCCCGCGACGCGGTTACCCGCGTTGAGCAGATGATCGGCATGGCTGGTTTCGAGATCTCGCCGCGGTCAGTGCGCCAGCAGATCGCGTCGGCGATCCATGTTATTGTCCAGGCCGAGAGGATGGAGGACGGCAAGCGTCGGGTTACATCCATTACTGAAATCGCCGGTATGGAGGAGGACGTCGTTACCATGCAGGAAATATTCCGGTTCCGTCGCCGCGGACTTGGACCGGACGGCGCTATCCTGGGGGACTATGAAGCGACGGGCGTGCGACCCAAATTCGCGGAGGTCCTCAAAGGGCGCGGAATCGAGCTAAACCCACAACTCTTTGCACCGAGCCGAAGGACGTTCTGACACGGCCATGAGCCAGATGAACCCGATCATCTACATTGTGGCCTTTGTTGCGGTCGTGATGTTCGTGCAGGCGTTGGTGTCCGTGGTGATGAACTCGGGCGATAGGGCCCGACGCGTCAATCGACGGCTGACTCTGCTTGAAGGAGGCGCCACTCAGGAGAAGGCCTACGAGTCGCTTCTACGTCGACCACCCAAGGACGCGCTGGGCGTCGCGGCGCCGGGCCTTCACAATCACCTGTCGTTGCGGTTCCGTCAGGCGGGGCTGACAATAACGCCGCTGCAGTTTGGTATTTTTCTCGCCGCGGCGGCGGTGGCCCTCGGCGCCGGCGCCATCCTCCTCATGAGTACCTTTGGGCAGGCCCGCAATCTCACCAACGTGATTGTTTCGTTCGTGGGCGCCACCGGCCTGGCGATTACAGGTGGCGCGCTCAGTATCGGCTACCTGCGAAACAGGAGGCTGAAAAAGCTTGAGGAGCAACTTCCGGAGGCCCTTGATGTCGTCATACGGGCCGTTCGCGCGGGGCACCCGTTGATCATGGCGATCAAGCTGGCGTCAGAAGAAATGAGCGACCCGATCGGCTCTGAGTTTGGCTTCATCGTCGACGAGACAACCTATGGTCTGGAGTTCCGTGATTCCCTGGTCAATTTCGCCCATCGCACAGGATCGGAATATGTACATTTCTTCGCTGTAAGTGTGGCGATTCAATCGGAAACTGGCGGCAATCTGGCTGAAGTCTTGAGCAATCTAGCGACTGTGATCCGCAATCAGCAGACATTGCACCTACGCGTCAGGGCCCTGACTTCCGAAGGAAAAATGTCCGCTCAGGTGCTCAGTGCGCTGCCGATTATTCTCGTGTCGTTTATCATGGTTACGCAGCCCAGTTTTTATTCAAGTAAATTTGCGGAACCCATCTTCTGGCCTGTGGTCGGCGCCATTGTAACGTTGTATTTTATTGGTCAATTTATCATTAACCGCATGGTAAATTTCAGGTATTGATATGGGAGGGCAGGGCATGGATCTAAATATAGTCATTGATATTTTGGTGTTCGCCGCCGTCGTTCTCTGTGTCATGCTTGTCGAACGTCGGATGGGCGCCGGTCTGGCGATCCGGCGACGGCTCAAGGACGATTCCGCCACCGACAACGGCCCTAAGGGAAAGCCGGCGCCGCGAGGCTCTATCGTGCGCACGCAGAATCCGCGCAATCCAATTCTGGCCTGGGTACAGCGGTCGACTTTGCAGGACCCCGAGGAACGGAGCAAGCTGCGGCGCGACCTCGACCAGGCCGGCTTTGAGGCCCAGGCTGCTCCGGCTATATACGTAATGCTGCGCTTCACTTTGGCGGTATTGCTGCCGATTGGCTTTCTTTTGGGCCAACACTTTTTGGCCGCGCCGATCACAGGGACAAAGCTGATCATCTTTACGGTCGTGCTTTGTATCGTCGGATTGATCACGCCACGCGCCATCCTCGACAACCGAGCCGGCTCGAGGCGCGCGCAGCTTGAAAACGAATTTCCGGACGTCCTCGATTTGATGGTGGTGTGCGTGGAATCGGGACTCGGCCTTGAGGGCGCCGTGTTACGGGTAGGGCAGGAAACCGTTCGATCGCACGCGACCGTAGCGCGGGAGTTTTTGCAGGTCTCACAGGAACTACGCGCCGGGAGAACACGCGCGGAAGCGTTGCGCAATATGGGTGAACGCACGCAGGTGGATCGCATTAGGGCGTTTGTCGCGCTGCTCGTCCAGACCGACACGCTGGGAGGCTCCATAGCGCAAAGCCTGCGGACATATTCGGCTGAGATGCGGAACCATCGGATGCTGCGCGCGGAAGAAAAGGCGATGAGACTGCCCGTGTTGATGACCGTGCCGCTGGTCGTGTGCATCCTTCCGGTCATCATCACAGCGGTTATGTTGCCGCCAGTGATTGACGCCATGCATGCGTTCGCGCCCAAATGAGACCGGTGCGGCTCAATCACGTCAGAATTGTAGTCCTTACCGGGGCCATGATCGGCATGGCCGGTTGCGCGGTGTTGAGGCCGTTGAGCCACCTTGCGATGAACTCCTTGTCGCAGATGGTGAAGATAAGACCGATACCGGCCAACTTTGCGCCCGTCAGCCCGACGGCCGTGGTCGATAGACTGTATGCCCAGGCGGTGACCGCCCTCAATAAAAGGGACTACGCGGTAGCGTTGGCGGCCCTTCAGCTTGGCCGTGATGCGCGCGGCAATGACCCTCGTGTCCTCAATGCCCTCGGTGTCGTCTATGACAAGCTAGGACGTTTCGACCTGAGCAGCCGCTACTATGATCTGGCGGAGAAGGCGGACCCCGGTTCGAAAGTCGTCGCCGCCAATAGGCGTTACTCTCAGCAACTCCAGCAAGGTGGAGTGATTGAAGTGGCCTCTGTGGTTGAGGCCTCCACACCCGCGACGCCCGCGGTCGTGTCACTCGATCCTGCCTCACTGGTCGATCGTCTGTATTCCAGCGCTGTCCGAGCCTTGCAGCAACGCGATTTCCGCACCGCGCTTGTTGCCCTTAACTCTGCCCAGTCAGCGCGGCCCGGAGACGCCCGCGTCCTCAATGCCCTCGGCGTCGTCAATGCTGAACTGGGTCGGTTCGAGGTGAGTGCACATTTCTATGATCTTGCTGAAAAAGCCGACCCGGGGTCCAAGGTGGTCGAAACAAATCGCCGCTTTTCAGACTATCTTCAGCGGACGCGAGTTTCGGTCGGCGATATCGCCACCCCGGTGGTGGTCGATACTTCCGCGCGGGGAACTTCGGATCGAGTCAGGCCTGTAAAGTCGACGGCGCAAGCCTCTGGTCAGAAGCAAGAAGGAACCCCCGCATGATTGGTCTGACCATGCCGAGGTCCAATCTCGCCGTCCCGCCGCTTGCGGCGTTGATGGCGGTGGTGCTTGGTATCGTGACGCCTGAGGTTGGATCAGGGAGAGGCCTGTTCGGCCACGGGCCCGCCGCGGCTTCTGCAACGACATCTGCCGGCAAGAATACCGAGACCGTGGCGCCGCAGGTTCGCCAGGCACTCGACGAGCGCCGGTTTGTCGACGCGGGAAATATGCTTGATGCGGCGGTGGCGGCCGGCGCCAGGTCGCCGGAACTGGATTTGCTCAGCGGCGAACTGATGTTGGCCAAAGGCAACTTTAAGGACGCGCTACAGATATTGCAGCCCGTTGAATCCGTGCCCTCACTCAGGGCAGCCGCCTTGGAGGGGGAGGGGCTCGCTTATTCCATGCTCGGCAGGTCCGAAGACGCTATGGCCCATCTGAAACAGGCCATTGCTCTCGACAAATCTCTCTGGCGTGCATGGAACTGCCTCGGACGCGAGTACGACCTTCGTCGTGACTGGCCGAAGGCTACCCAGGCCTATGGCGCGGCAATGGTTGCGCCGGGCGCAAACGTTGCAATCGTCCTCAATAACCGCGGATATTCAAAACTCCTGCAGCGATTGACCACGGACGCGGCCGCGGATTTCGTGGCGGCTCTGGACAAGGACCCGTCGCTTGCCGCGGCTCGTACGAACCTGCGCCTGACACTGGCGTTGGAAGGCCACTATGCTCGCGCGACCGCGGTTGGTCCGGCGGACGACCGCGCGGCGGTGCTGAATAACGTTGGGCTGACCGCGGCTCTGCGTGGCGACTATCTACAGGCGGACACAATGCTCAATCAGGCGATCGCCGCGAGGGGGCAATACTATTCCAAGGCGTCGGAGAACCTTCAGTTGTCACGTGATCTGGCGACTCGCCGGGAAGACACGCCGGGCATCGCCGATGAACCTCACTGAGATCGGCCGCGACGGTGTGGCCGCACTGCTGACGGGCGTGCTTGCCTGGGCCGCGGCGAGCGATATCCGCACACGTAAAATACCGAATCCGAGCGTTCTGGCCGTCGGCGGCTTATTTGTCGGTTGGACCGCCTTGATCGGATTCGCGGGATTGCCGCAGGCATTGATAGCCGCCGCGATTGCGTTTGTGGTGAGTTTCGCCCTTTACAATCTGAAGATTGTCGGCGCTGGCGACTCCAAGTTGTTCGCCGCCGTGGCGCTGTTCGCCGGATTGGACCGTCTTGCCCAACTGACCTTGCTAACCGGCATCGTAGGCGGACTTATCGCGCTTTTCATCATGGTAACGCGTCCCCGACGCGCGCTCGTCATGTTGACGATGCGGGGGAAGGGCGACTTCGGCGATGGTATACCATACGGAGTAGCGATTGCAGCCGCCGCGATCGTTGTGGTCTGGACTGACCTCTACTTCCCCCAACTGCTGAGCCTACCATGACCCGCGAACTTGATGCCCGTAGTGAGGCTTCTCTGAAGTGGGTAATCGACATCGGCGAACGGGCCTTTTCGGTGATCCTGTTCGCTTCGTTTGTGGCGCGCCTTTCCCCTTCGCTGATGCTGAAGCCGATAAACGGCCTAGCTGTAATTTCGGAAGGGTTGGTGGTGTTCTTCATGGTGGTTCGTCGGCACACCAGCGACGTGACAACCAGGCCGTTTGATTGGATTGTGGCGTTCGTCGGCACCACCGCGCCAATGTTGGTGGGCCCGAGTGATCATGCGCTGGCCGCGCCCGCGGTATGTGCCACGCTGATGTTGACCGGCCTGCTCCTGGGGATATGGGGAAAGCTTATTTTGAGGCGTAGTTTCGGATTGGCCGCCGCGAACCGTGGTGTTGTCAATTCAGGACCGTACAGTTTCGTCCGCCACCCGATCTATGCGGGATATCTATTTGTTTATCTTGGTTTTTTCTTACTAAATCCCGGGGGCGGCCTATCGGTGCGCGTCCCTGATTTTTCCGGTGGCTGGGCCACATTTCTGGCCCCGAACCTTGTGATCTACCTGACCGCGGTTGTGGCGATGGTCTTGCGTGTGCTGGCCGAGGAGAAAGTGCTGTCGCAAGATCCCGCCTACTCCGTTTTCATGGCGCGTGTGCGATACCGACTGGCGCCGGGCCTGTTTTGAAATGATCGCCCTCGACAGCCCGGAGCGTTTGAGATGAGCGACTATTCCGGCTATGTGCTGATGGCGAGCGTGATCGTCGGCCTGTTTTGCGTCGAGCGCCTCCGTCCTGCGTCAACTGACCGGAATGGTGAGTGGCTTAACAACGGCGCCGCCTGGGTGTTTACGGCCGCCTCGCACACGATTCTGATTGGATCGCTCGCGGCATCCGAGACTGCCGCCATCAATGCGTTGGGCGGCGGATTGATCGATCTTCGGGCTCTTCCGCTGGGCGGCGGTGCGTTGATCTACCTACTGGCGATGGATCTGGGGGAATACCTGTTCCATCGTGCCCAACACGCAATCCCTGCGTTGTGGGCGATGCATTCTTTACATCACAGTGATCGGTCGATGAATGTGGCGACGACCCAGCGCCATTTCTGGCTGGAACCGGCGATCAAGTCGTTGACAATCTGGCTGGTTGTCGCGGTCGCGTTTCATGCCAATGGAACTATTCTGGGCATCTACGTTCTGTTTTCATTCGGACATTTTCTGACACATTCAAATATTCGATTGGGCTTCGGCGCATTCTCCTGGATGTTCAATTCTCCACAGTACCATCGGTTGCGCCATTCAGTGCAGCCTGAACATCACAATGCGAATTTCGCCGCGCTGCTGCCGATATTCGACGTCATCAGCGGCGCCTATCACCGACCACGACCGGGCGAGTTTCCCGCCACGGGCCTCGAGGACGCCCCTCGATCTCCAATTGAAGTGTTGCTCTGGCCCGTTCGCGGGCTGTTGCGTCGAAGAACGGGCGCCAGCCATTCCGGACCATCCGCGTCTGTCTCTATTCCCGCCGGCGAGGCCTGAAACAGCCTTCCTCAGGCCGCGTCCGGCCGGGCGTCCTGCACAAGGAGCGCCAGAATTGCGTCACAGGTCCTAGCGTTCCGGAGTTGCTCGCGCAGACGCTTCTGGCGTAGCAGTCGCGAGACGCGCGCCAGAGCGCGGAGATGGTCGGAAGCCTGCCCCTTGGGGGCAAGCAGCGCAAACAACAGATCCACTGGTTCGTCGTCCACCGACCCAAAATCGACTGGTTTCTCCAGGCACACAAATATTCCGCGAATCCGGTCGAGCCCCGTAATCTGGGCGTGCGGAATCGCTACTCCATGTCCCAGGCCGGTCGGTCCCAGCGCTTCACGTTCCAACAGTGCGTCGAACACCTTGGGCGCCTTTAGCGCGCAAGATCTAGCGGCAAGCTCGGCAATGATCGAAAGCGCCTGACGTTTGTCGGACGCCGCGACGCGTGGTGCTATCGCTCCGGCGTCAAACAAGTCACCGATAATCATCGTCTGATCAATCTACTCATGGGCATCAAGACTCCGCCATGCCACGCAAATGCGTACTCACCGCCGCATTGCCATTGCCATGGCCTCGTAATCTGGAACGGAATATCTTGGATGGCGTCGCCAAAATCCAATTCGCGCTCTATATTCAATGGGTTATGAGTCCGGTTCAAGCCCTGCAAAGCTGCGGGGCGTTAGCTGGATCAGTGTTTCGAGGTTGTGGTTCGTTCTGGATCGATCCATCCAATGTTGCCATCCGGGCGACGATATACCACGGACAATCCGCCGTGTGCGGCGTTCCTGAACACGATTGCTTGAGACTCGGTCAAATCCAATTCCATCACTGCCCCGGAAACGGTCAGGGTCTTCAGGGCTGAGGAGGTCTCGGCAATGATCATCGCCGCGGGTGGCGTATCGGGGTCGCCATTGTCCCAGGCTTCCTCCTCCGCGTCATCGCCGCTCCCCTTCAGCACATATAGCGACGCGGTCTCCGCCGCCTTCGCTGTAGCCGCAACCGTGTGGCTTTTCAGGCGGCGCTTGTACCGTCTGATCCGGGTTTCCACCTTGTGCAGCGCGTGGCTGAAGGCCGCGTGAGCATCTCCGCCGAGCCCATGGCTCTGCAGCATCTGTCCCGAAGCCAGAGTTACCGAACAGTCGACTCTGAAGCCATGGCCATCGCGGCTGATCACGACCTCGGCGTCACCGCCTCGCTCGAAATAGCGTCCGATTGCGGCCGTCAGCTCTTCGTCGATGCGCGTGCGCAAGGCATCGCCGACATCGACATGTTTACCTGACACTCGAACATGCATGGGCTACCAACCTGTTACGCGGACGTGAAAATCTATCGCCGTCATCAGCCGAACCGATCGCCGAGATAGACCCTGCGCACTTCCGGATTGGCTAGAATTTCGTCCGGAGAACCCTCGAAGAGAACCTCACCGGCATGGATAATAGACGCGCGGTCGATGATATCCAGGGTTTCCCGAACATTGTGGTCGGTAATCAGGATGCCAATTCCCCGTTTGCGCAGATAGCCGATCACGTCGCGGATATCGGCAATGGCTAAAGGGTCGATGCCGGCGAATGGCTCGTCCAGCAGCATGAATGATGGCTCGCTTGCCAGAGCTCGGGCGATTTCAACGCGTCGCCGCTCGCCTCCTGAAAGCGAGACCGCTGGGGAAATCCGCAGATGGTCGATATGCAATTCCTCAAGCAACTGGGTTGTGATCGACCTGATTTTTTCTCTGCGTGGTTCGCGCATCTCAACCACTGCCATAATGTTCTGTTCCACCGTCATGCCGCGAAAAATCGATGTCTCCTGCGGCAGATACCCCAGTCCTTCGCGGGCGCGCTGGTACATTGGCTGGTTGGTGATGTCCTCGCCATCCAGGTAAATCGCGCCGTAGTCGGCGGCGATCAGGCCTGTGATCATATAGAAGCATGTGGTCTTGCCAGCGCCGTTTGGCCCGAGAAGTCCGGCGACCTCGCCTCGCGCAAGATGCAGGCTCACCCCCTTCACGACCGGCCGGCCACGAAATGATTTTCCGATCCGATCGACGATCAGGCCGGAGCCCGGTGGCGGCGGCATGACGGACGACCAGGCGGTCGATTCCAGTGCGTCTTTCACGGGCGCCTCATGATTTTGGAGTCCCGGATTTGGAATCATCTTGATTGGGATAGAATACCCCGCGCACGCGGCCAAGTTTGCGTGGGCCCGCGGTGTCGGACTCCATCTTTGCGTCGCGTGTGGAAATCGTTAGCGTCAACTTGTCGCCCCGGGCGACGTCGTTCCCCTGCACTATGATCACGTTTCCTGTAATGACCACTTCGTCCTGGGACTGAGAATAGACCGCGTGATCGCCACGGGCGTTCTGGTCGGGGGTGACATAGTAGACGTTACCGTCGGCAACGATGCGATCGACGCCACCACAGGTCTGTCGTCCATTGGCGTCGACGCCCTTGGGGGTCGAATAGACTGTGATCGTGTCGGCACGCAGACGAGCTTTATCCTGAACCGCCTCGGCGGCGCCTCGCCAGATGGTAAGGCATTTGGAGTTGGTCACTTCTGCTTCGTTGGCGGTGATGTCTATCGGAGCCTTGGATTTCGTGTCGACCTGTGAGCGCGCGGCGGACCCACCGGCCATCAGCGTCATGGCCGCCAGGACCGCATAAACCGTTGGTGCAGGAAAAGTCCGGATCATGCGTTCAATTGTCCTCTCGATCATCGCAGCCGACGATCCGATTGACCTTAGTGCTGATTCAGCCGCGCGTGAACGCCGCCCTTGAAAACGAGCCGATCGCCTTTGTCATAGACATCGAACTTGTTGGATTTGAGATCGCCCAGCGGTGTTTGGCTGGCTAGCGGAGCTCCCCCGACGACCTCGCCTGTGTGCGTGTTTACCGTGGCCTCGTCAGTCGCGAAATTCGACTGTTTGGCATTGTTGGCGCGAACATGTCCTTTCAGGAACAGGATGCGCGTGTCCTCGTGATAGACGCCGGAATCGGCTGTGAGCGTCGAAGGATGAAGCCCGTTTACGTCGAGAGTTACTGTAGGATAATTCAACAATACGGTCTGAAAGGAGGCCTCGTCGCGCGATGCCTGCCGGGCGCCGAGCGTATAGGCGCGACCTTGCGAATCACGGCCAAAGAAGTGTGGGTTGACCATCCGGATAGGGGTGGACGCATCGTTGTGAGCGGCCGCCTGCCGCCGGACGGCGTGGGCGACGACAAGCGTCACCAGCAACCCGATGACCCCCAGCATGATCATCGGCAGAAACACTCTCAGAATTCTGACCAGCAGGCTGTGCGCCCGTGGCTTGCCGCGGGGCAGTCGACCGAGCGTCGCTACGAATGGTGCGTCAGCCATGCGCGAAGATGTCAATTTCGTCCCAACCGCCGACATCCAGGGCGGCGCGGTGGGGCAGAAAGTCAAAACAGGCCTTGGCGAACTCCATGCGGCCTTCCCGAACCAGCATGTCGTCGAGACGCGACTTCAGGGTGTGCAGATTGAGAACGTCGGACGCGGCATAGGAGAGCTGCTCGGGCGAAAGCCGATTGGCGCCCCAATCGGAACTCTGCTGGGCCTTGGAGATGTCGATACCGAGCAACTCGCGTGTCACATCTTTCAGCCCATGGCGATCAGTATAGGTTCTCGCCAGCTTCGATGCGATTTTGGTGCAGTAGACAGGCGTCGTGACAACTCGCAGGTGCAACTGGAACATCGCAATATCGAACCGCCCAAAATGAAAAATCTTGAGAATTTCGGGCGCGGTCAGAAGTTTCTTGAGCACGGGCGCGTCATAGCCCGGCCGGTCCAGTTGCACGATATGCGCGTCTCCATCGCCGCAGCTCAGCTGGACGACGCATAGCGGATCGCGGCCAAGGCGTAGCCCCATCGTTTCCGAGTCGATGGCGACAGACTCCGAGCCGGCGAACAGCCCCTCGGGAAGATCGCCTTTGTGCAGATGGTGAGCCAATGGATTCGATGATCTCCAGCGGATTCGCCTATTGTCGGTTCTCGCCGCTGCCCGAGGGATTTAGGATTTCCTGGGGCGTCGAACAAGCCGGCGCCGGAACTTTGCGCAGCCCCGCGCCTTGCCCCGCAATCACCTGCGGGACTTGGTGCCAGGAAAGGACTCACGACTCTACCATAAGACATTGAAATACTTACTCATTATTTGTTTGATGATGGGAGTGACCCCCAAAATGACCCCCGCCAAACGAATCTGCTACCGAGCCTGTTAACGAAAAGACGGTCTTGGGGCCGGTCTCACTTTGCGTATCAACGCTCACGCCGTTACCCGACGAAGGACAACAGCGCCTGACGTTCCGAATCCATTCCACACATTTGTATAAATATTAATTCAAATGAATGACGATTATTATGAAGAAACGATAAAGTGTTTATCTAAAATGTTGAATGTAATGTTGCAAATATTAATATATAAGCCAATAAGGTTTCAATAAAACGAGCGCTGAATTTCTCGTAATCTGCCCAAACAATTTCAGGGCCCCTCTGGGAGAAGAAATTTCCTGCTTGGACACTTGCGCACACTGGCGACTCGTGGCACATGCGCTTGTGTAGCCTTTCAAAGTGAGGCTCATCCACCGGCAAGGCCGGTGCCCGCTAGGCGGGGCTCATGGGGCGGTGAGTGGCGGCGGCGAAGCAAAAGCCCTTGGGGCGGCGACGCGTCCAACCTGTGTCCGACGCTTCCGACGAACGCAGGCAGCAATCCTCCCTGGAGATTCAGCCATGCCCGACACCATCCAAGAAACACCGCGCCTTATCGATTTCAAAGAATTGAGTCGCTTAACCACCCTACGTCGCTCGGCTCTCTACGAGCGAATCAACGTCGGCGAGTTCCGCCCGATCAAGCTTGGCCGAAAGACTGTTTTTGCAGAGTCCGAAGTCCGCGAATGGGTGAAAGCCCAAATGACTAGGGCGGAGGTCCGCGCTTTGTCAACTTCTGATCGCGCCAGCGGGTGCGTCAGTCAATCGGCGACCGTGCCATGAATTATCCGATCACTTTCAAGGGCTACGACTTGAACGCGATGGCTAAAGACCTTCGCGTCATTGTCGAAGCTCCTGGATTGCCGGTGGATGATTTCAGTGAGCCAGATCGCGCTTGGTTTTATGAAAATCCCACCCGCATGGTTAGGCTTCGGAATTTCAGGGCACGCACTTTTGACGGTGTTAGGTCGCTGTTTTTTCCAGAAGATGATCGCGACCATTGGGTGTTGGTATTCCG